>NZ_QNUB01000011.1:0-99280 GCF_008042345.1 Bacillus sp. AR8-1 | reverse complement strand
AAGACTTTCTCCACAGCCTGTAAAGAATCCCCTTTTAAAAGGGGATTCTTCTTATTTAATAAATTTGTCCATCACATCTTTATATTTTGCGAATTTTTCATCTTTCATATCTCTGTTCATTATGAAATATGCTTCTATATAATATTATTTCGTTAAAAACGTACATTTTATTCAAGATAGAAAAGGGATGAATAGTAATCAACCGTTGCTATTCATCCAGCTTCTACTATATAATAGCTATAGTCTACAATAATTGAGTCGTAATATGCGATTTTTTAAGACAATCGGTGAGAAAACGCTGAAATAAGCGGTATTAGTAGGAGGACACAAATGATTACAGTAAGTAACGTTAGTTTGCGTTTCGCGGATCGCAAATTATTTGAAGATGTTAACATAAAATTCACGCCAGGTAACTGCTACGGTTTAATCGGAGCAAACGGTGCTGGTAAATCAACATTTCTAAAGATTTTATCTGGAGAAATTGAACCATCAACAGGTGATATACATATTACGCCAGGTGAGCGTCTAGCAGTATTAAAACAGAACCACTTTGAATATGAAGAGTTCCCAGTATTAGAAACAGTAATTATGGGTCACACGCAACTTTACAAAGTAATGCAAGAGAAAAATGCTATTTACATGAAAGAAGACTTTAGTGATGAAGATGGAATGCGTGCTGCAGAACTTGAAGGTGAGTTCGCTGAGCTTAACGGTTGGGAAGCTGAGTCAGAAGCTGCAATCCTTCTAAAAGGTCTTGGTATTGGTGAAGATCTTCATGACAAAAAATTATCAGAATTGACTGGTGCAGAGAAAGTAAAAGTATTACTTGCTCAAGCATTATTCGGTAAACCTGATATTCTATTACTAGATGAGCCTACCAACCACTTGGACTTAAAAGCGATTCAATGGTTAGAAAACTTCTTAATGAACTTTGAAAATACAGTAATCGTTGTATCCCATGACCGTCACTTCTTAAATAAAGTATGTACGCACATGGCTGATCTTGATTTCGGTAAAATTCAACTTTATGTTGGTAACTATGACTTCTGGTATGAGTCAAGCCAATTAGCTTTAAAATTAACACAAGATGCTAATAAGAAAAAAGAAGAGAAAGTAAAAGAGTTACAAAACTTCATTGCACGCTTTAGCTCAAACGCATCTAAAGCGAAACAAGCAACTTCTCGTAAAAAATTATTAGATAAAATTACATTAGATGATATTAGACCATCATCACGTCGTTACCCATTCGTTGGCTTCACACCTGAGCGTGAAATAGGAAATGACTTATTAACTGTTGAAGGCCTTTCTAAAACAATTGATGGCGAAAAAGTGTTAGATAATGTGTACTTCACTTTAAATAAAGGTGATAAAGTTGCATTTATCGGTCGTAACGATATCGCGATGACAACATTATTTAAAATCCTTATGGGTGAAATGGAGCCAGATAGCGGTTCATTCAAATGGGGTGTTACAACATCTCAATCTTACTTCCCAAGAGATAACTCTAAATACTTTGAGAACAGTGACTATAACTTAGTTGATTGGTTACGCCAATTCTCTCCACAAGATGAGTCAGAAAGCTTCTTACGTGGTTTCTTAGGCCGTATGTTATTCTCAGGTGAAGAAGTTAAGAAGAACGTTTCTGTATTATCTGGAGGCGAAAAAGTTCGTTGTATGTTATCTAAAATGATGTTAAGTGGTGCGAACGTAATCACACTTGACGATCCAACGAACCACTTAGACCTTGAGTCTATCACTGCATTAAACAACGGTTTAATTGCTTTCAAAGGTACAATGTTATTCACATCTCATGACCATCAGTTCGTACAAACAATTGCAAACCGCATTATCGAAGTAACACCAAACGGTGTAATCGATAAAGAGGCAACTTACGATGAGTACTTAGAAAATGAAGAGCTTCAAAAACAAGTAGATGCAATGTACAAAGGTCAATAATATATCATGAAAAAACTCGCTCTTTTTAGAGCGAGTTTTTTTGTCGAGAAAACATAACACCACTGGTGGGGTAAATGAATAATTATTCAAATATAATATTAATGAACATGAGGATTTTTCATGTACGGAAGAGATGTAATGACTTTAAGATTTAGTTGAAGCAGGGGAATGTAAGGTGAGCAATATAATTAAATAACATTATTTTGTCATGTGAAATATGTACCAAAATTGGAGATAGAATAGTTTGCGAATGAGTTTATAAAGGTATATAGTATGGGATGTCATAATTAGTGGATGAATCTTGGGAGAAAACAGGAAATGTTACAAATTTATTTTGTTAAATAGAAACCAAGGTCAAAATGTTTAAAAAGAAATAGTTGAATAAATACTAGCTTCAAATTATAATTACTAATATTCTTCATATAGTTAAATAAAGATAATCTATTTGAAGAAGAAAATTTGAATAGAGAGACAGACTTATAAAAAATAAGCCTTGGATGATTAAAAGAGGTGGAGAAATGAAACAGTTCTTATTAAAGAGCAAAAGTGTGTTAAGCAATCATTTTGGATTCTTTCTGTTTGCCGTTATTTTATTGTGGCTCAAAACGTATGCAGCCTATGTAACGGAATTTAATTTAGGAATTTCAAACACAATCCAAAAATTCTTGCTGTTTTTCAACCCGCTTAGTTCAGCAGTTCTATTTTTAGGACTTGCATTATTTGCAAAAGGGAAACGATCTTATATTTGGTTAATCGTTATCAACTTGTTATTGTCGATTCTTTTATACGCAAACGTAGTATACTATCGCTTTTTCAGTGACTTTATTACGTTCCCGACATTAACACAAACGAATAACTTTGGAGATTTAGGTGGTAGTATTCTTGCGTTGCTACATCTTTATGATCCACTATACTTCCTAGACACGATTATATTAATTGTGTTAGTCGCAACAAAATTCGCAAATCCAAAACCAATTCGTGTTGCGAAGCATAAATTATCTCTAGTATTTGTAGCAGGTATTTTATTATTCAGTGTTAACTTAGGTCTTGCAGAATCCGACCGTCCTGAATTATTAACAAGAACATTCGATAGAAATTATATTGTGAAATATTTAGGGGCATACAACTACACAATTTACGATGGTATTCAAAGTGCGAAAGCATCAACAGAACGAGCATTAGCTGATGGGGATAATATGACAGAAGTAAGAAATTATTTAACATCAACTTATGCAAGTCCAAATCCTGAGTATTTCGGTAAAGGAAAGGGAATGAACGTAATTTATATTCATTTAGAGTCATTCCAAAACTTCTTAATCGATTACAAATTAAATGGTCAAGAAGTTACACCGTTCTTAAACTCATTTACAAAAGATGCGAATACACTATACTTTGATAACTTCTTCCATCAAACAGGACAAGGGAAAACATCTGATGCGGAGTTTATGTTAGAGAATTCAATGTTTGGTTTACCGCAAGGTTCTGTCTTTACAACGAAATCTCATAATACGTATCAATCAGCACCAGCTATTTTAGGACAACAAGGATACACATCAGCAGTATTCCACGGTAACTACAAAACATTCTGGAACCGTGACGATATTTATAAATCATTTGGTTTTAATAAATTCTTTGATGCGTCATACTATGATATGAATGAAAAAGATGTAGTAAACTACGGATTAAAAGATAAACCGTTCTTTAATGAATCTATTCCGTTATTACAAACGTTGAAACAACCGTTCTATACGAAGTTTATTACGTTATCGAACCATTTCCCTTATCCAATCGATAAGGCAGAAGCAACGATTGAACCAGCGACAACAGGCGATTCATCAGTAGATACGTACTTCCAAACAGCACGCTATTTAGATGAATCTGTAAAAGGTTTCATCGATTACTTGAAACAATCTGGTTTATATGATAACTCAATTATCGTTATGTACGGAGACCATTACGGTATTTCAGATAATCATAACGCAGCAATGTCAAAAGTAATGGGTAAAGAAATGAACTCATTTGAAAATGCACAGTTACAACGTGTGCCTTTAATCGTTCGTGTACCAGGAGTGAAAGGTGGCGTACAACATCAATATGGCGGTGAAATTGACGTTCTTCCTACGTTATTACACTTACTAGGTACAGATACGAAAAACTATGTTCAATTCGGTTCAGATTTATTATCACCAGAGCATAAACAAGTCGTTGCGTTCCGTAACGGTAACTACGTAAGCCCAACTGTTACTGCACTGAACGGCAAATACTATGATACAACAACTGGAAAACCTGTAGAATTTACAGATGAAATAAAGAAAAATGAACAAATGGTTCAAAACTCACTAAAATACTCTGACCAAGTCGTAAATGGTGACTTATTACGATTCTACACACCGGAAGGATTCACTCCAGTAGATCGTTCGAAGTATAACTATAACAATCGTGATAAAAACAAAACGAAGGTAAAAACGACTCCGGAAGGGGAAGCTAAATAAATAATAAAAAGCGCTATTCATATGAATAGCGCTTTTTATTTGTAAATATAACATCATTGTTCGACGTATAACTATAACAATCGTGATAAAAACAAAACGAAGGTAAAAACGACTCCGGAAGGGGAAGCTAAATAAATAATAAAAAGCGTATGAATAGCGCTTTTTATTTGTAAATATACCATCATTATTAGACAGAACTAGCTGTTGCTTTTTGTTTTGCCTTTCCGAAGAAAACTACACCGATGATGATAATAATGATAAATGCCCATTTAATGAAAGGGTTACTTTCGAAAAATCCAGCAAACCATTTCTCATCTACAATCATTTTTGCAGCAGTATAAGCTAAAACGGCTGCGCCAATCGTAATGATGACAGGAAAACGATCCACCCATTTTAAAATCAATGTACTGCCCCATACGACTACAGGAATAGAAACTAATAGACCAATGATTACTAAAGAAAAGTTACCATGGGCAGCTCCTGCAACAGCGAGTACATTATCAATGCCCATTAACGCATCAGCGATAATAATGGTTTTAATAGCAGACCAAAATCCTTCTTCGGCTTTAATATCATGATTTTTGCCCTCAGCAATCAACTTGTAAGCGATCCATATAAGAAGTATACCGCCAATTAGGAGTAAACCAGGTATTTTTAATAACCAAACGACAACTAAGGTAGCGAGGGCTCTAATAGCGATTGCCCCGACAGTACCCCATATAATAACTTTTTTTTGTTGGTCTTTCGGTAATCTTCTTGCTGCTAATCCAATTACGATGGCATTATCTCCGGCTAACACTAAATCGATTACAATGATGGCAAGCAAGGCAGACAAATATTCAGATGAGAGAAACTCCATATACATATCACTCCTTATGGTTAATATGTGCTAAAGTGTTGATAATATAAAAAGGGTTGAAATTTTATATTCAATCCATAACTTCTTACTATATTTTGATAAATCTGTTTTAATTTCGTATAAGTCGCTTTTGCAATCTTTTTTGTTTTTCGATTCTTTTTCTTAATTTTCGATTCATCTTTTTAATACGGTTTTCTTTTCTACTATCCCAGTTATCACTTCTGATTTCATTAATAGATGTATCTTCCTTAGCGCGAAAACGCCTTACTTTTTTTACGAAGGAAAGGGGGATGTTGCCGATAACACCTTGTTTTTCTAACGAATCCTCTTTACCTAGACACCAATCAGGATGAGATAATAAATAATCGAAATCAAATATTATCTCGTATTTTTTATCCATATATGTATACCATTCATCTAAAGTACACTTATTTTTTGTATGTAAATATATTGATCCATCAGTCATAGCGCAGCACCAATAGTCAAAATAGCTCCATAGTACCCATTCTTTCGGTACATCTAGTGTTAAAATTACCATTTTTGAATTTGTTCTACCCCAAGCTTTATGATTTCGATTTGGGTAATTATTTGCTTCCCAGACCCAAATAGGATAGTTACCTTCGTAATGAGGCAATCTTGTTTTAGCAACGCGCACCATCCAGTCATATGAATATAAATCGTCTGGATCGATGAATTCTTTATTACCTTCTAAATAACCAAGTTTCTTAAATTGTTTCCAAGCTTCTTCAGTTTGTACTGTATATACGATCATATGGCACCTACTTATTTAAACTAAATTTTAGTATAACATGTGATTTTGAATTTTTATTGATATTAGAGAAGGGGGAATTTGAGTCGAATATACGAGGAGTAATTCCCAAAACGACAAAAAGACTTGATTCCCAGCTAAAGGGAATCAAGTCTTTTCATTACATACGATTATCATGCCAGAAGTTTAATGGGAAATGTTCGTTCTCATTATATGCTTCTAATTCATATCCTTTTTCTTTCAGTCCTTTAATAATTCCAGGTACTGCTTTTACTGATTGTGGATGAATATCATGCATAAGGATAACTTCTGTTGGATTTGTAGCACCATGTAACACGTTCTCTACAATTTTAGCAGATGCAGCATCAACTTGCATTTTGTTGTATTTCCAGTCTAAAGAATCAATTGTCCAATCCCAAACTTTTAAGCCATTTTCTACAACTTTGTTGCGAAGAGCTTCGTTTAATCCT
This sequence comes from Bacillus sp. AR8-1, assembly GCF_008042345.1. Taxonomy (NCBI): domain Bacteria; kingdom Bacillati; phylum Bacillota; class Bacilli; order Caryophanales; family Bacillaceae; genus Bacillus; species Bacillus sp. AR8-1. Next base: position 92,734 of record NZ_QNUB01000011.1, on the reverse strand, counting down.
GGCATAGAGCCGTAAGATGGACGAGTTAATACTGGTGATTTACCTAAAACACCAGCGATTAAGCCTTGGTCTTCCTTCATTTCATCTACGTAATGACCTTCTGTGTAAAGTTTCTTGTAGTTATGAGTCATACTGTGCATCCCAACGTAGTGGCCTTCAGCATCTTCGCGTTTTACAAGATCAGGGAAAGCTTTTACGTTTGAACCAATTAGGAAGAATGTTGCTTTTGCATTTTCTTTCTTTAACATATCTAAAAGCTCAGCTGTGTATTTTCCAGGACCATCATCAAATGTTAAATAAGCGACTTTTCTAACTTGCCCGTTATAATGTTTAGGAGCTTCTTTCGGAGCAAGAGATGTTTGAATCTCACTTACAAGTTGAACAGATTTTGCTTCATCCTCTGTACTAGCTAGAGCAGTATGTACTGATCCCAAAGCCGCTTCGTATGTGAATAATACCCCCGCACAAACTAACATAGCCCTTTTTACTAAAGTTGTCATTCGAATTCCATTGTGCATAATTTTCCTTCTCTCTATAAAAGTTCTACTCTACTATATTAGCAATTATAGGTAGGGAAATGCAAAAAAACTTTTTTACAAGTGTAAAAAAGTTTACTCAAAAGTATGCAAGATTTTATATCAATTGCAGTTTTGAAAAATAGGATGAATTTAAACTTTATTATTTAAACTTTCAATCATCAAATTTAAATCTTCTAATAAGGATGCATGCGCTTTTTTAGGAGAACCTGTATCAAAGGGAGGCTGAGGGTCGTATTCTAACATGAGTTGAACTGCTTTGCTTTTTTCATCTCCAAATTCCCAAGCTATTAACTGAAGGGCCATATCAATACCTGCAGATACACCAGCAGCTGTTATAATTTTTTCATGGCGCACGAATCTCTCTTCAGTTGGAATAGCTCCGAGAGAACGAAGTAAGTTAAAACAGCTCCAATGACTAGTAGCATTAACACCATTTAGTAGACCAGTAGCACCTAAGATTAAGGAGCCCGTACATACAGTTGTAGTCCACTTTGTCGTTTTATGTATTTGGAGAATCCAATTAAGAGTTTCTTCATCCTTCATAAGTTGTGTAAAGTTTGGTGGACGACATCCGGGAATAATAAGAATATCTGCTGAAGTAATTTCATTAAAATTGTAATCAGCATGTAAATAGCCCATTTTCGAATCTAATTTTATTAATCCCTTCGTTTTAGCAACAAATTTTATGTTGTTGTTGCTTTCTGCAGCAAATACTTCGTATGGACCAATAGCATCTAATGCAGTAATTCCATCATAGAGCATAATAACGATTTCCATTAAAACCTCTCCTTTATTTGTTACGAATTGAATCTAGTAACGATAAGGAAGATAAAATTATTGAATATTCTTTTATCGTTACTTTAAATATACTATACCCCTAATGTGTATCGCTTAGTGCAACTGTGTCAAAGGTGTGACGAAATCTATGAATAGGTTCATTTATTTTGAAAAGATGTATTCACTTATTTAATGGGTAAAAGTTTAATTTACTTGGAATTTCTATTAAAAACGATATGCAACTTTCACAGAAAGAAGAAATGAAAAATATAGTACTTAGGCTAAAGTCTTAAAACGAAAGGAGACTAATCATACTTTCGTATCATTTCATTTTCGTTCCAATTATTGATTCGAATATTTTTGTTTTTTATTAAAATATTGGTAAAGAAACAATTACATGAAAAAAGGAGTGGGAATATGGATAATTATATTTGCACTACATGTGGAGTACAGTATCCCGAAAATGAAGAAGCACCTTCTCGCTGTAAAATTTGTAATGAGGAAAGACAATATGTTAATCCAATTGGGCAGTCATGGACAACATTAGAAACGATGCAAAATAGCAATTTATACAAAAACGAAATAATAAAAGAAGAAAGCGGTTTGTATAGCATTACTACTAAACCTAAATTTGCGATTGGACAAACAGCATTTTTAATACAAAGTAAAACTCTAAATGTTATGTGGGATTGCATTAGTTATTTAGATGATAAAACGATACAACGTATATATGATTTAGGTGGTATTCAAGCAATAGCACTTTCTCATCCACATTATTACTCTACACAAGTTAAATGGGCGGAAACATTCAATGTACCTATTTATATTCATGAAGATGATAAAGAGTGGGTGGTTCGTCCGAGTAAGCAAATTAAATTTTGGTCTGGGGAGCATCTGATATTATCGGAAGAACTTACATTGCATCGCTTAGGAGGCCATTTTAAGGGGGGAACTGTTATACATTGGAAAGACGGTAATGAAGGGAAAGGCATTTTGTTATCAGGTGATATTATACAAGTAGTTTCGGATCGAAAATGGGTAAGTTTTATGTATAGTTATCCCAATCTCATTCCATTACCAGCGAATAAAGTTAGAGATATGGCAGAGAAGGTAAAAGATATCCAATTTAGTCGACTATATAATGCATTTCATGGTGTGGTGGAAGATGCGAATAAAGCTGTACAAAGATCTGCTGATCGGTATATAAAGGCCCTGCAAGGAGAACTATTTCATACGTAATAGCTTGTAATTCATCTCTACATTTATATAACTAATTTTATATGAATTTTATACTAAAGTCCTATTGTTTATTAACTAATAGGTCTTTTAACTTAGGAAGTTTACACTAATGAGGGATGTTAAAGGGAATATATGTAACCTATACTAATTACTATAAAGCTTTGGAAAATGAAAAGGAGGAGATTTGCATGAAGAATTGGGTTCAATTTAGAATTGCAAGACCAACAGATAAATTTGAAGAAGTGATAAATTTTTATGAAACAGGATTAGGTTTAAAACGTATAGGGGAATTTCACAATCATGAAGGATATGATGGGGTTATGTTTGGCTTACCAGATGAAGAGTATCATTTGGAGTTTACTACACATGTTAATGGAAGTCCATGTCCGGCACCGACAAAAGATAATTTACTAGTTTTTTATATGCCTAATAAAGATGAAATTGAAAAGATAGTGAATCGATTAAGTAATATGGGCTATCATGAGGTGGAACCAGAAAACCCGTATTGGATAGAGAAAGGAACCACAATAGAGGATCCAGATGGTTGGAGAATTGTGCTTATGAATGCATCTGAATAAAGAAACTATTTTCATATGAAATAGAGTGTAACAAAATAATTTAGACATAAATCCCTACAGTGTTTGTAGGGATTTTTATATAAGAAGATCTTATTGAGAGAGTTATTAAAATGTAGAAAGTATTTTGGCTAAGAACAAATGTAATAAACATAATTTATGAAGGAGGTATAAAAGTATGATAGTAAACCATTTTGAAGAGTTTTCTAAACATGTTGGAAATACACCTCTCATGAAATTAAAATGCGAAGAAACGAAGGATCTTTCTATCTATGCTAAATGTGAATGGCATAACCCTACAGGGTCAATTAAGGATAGGGCAGCACTTGGAATGATTAATAAATATTTACAAGAAGCGGACAAAAAACAAAATATTTTAGAGTATAGTGGTGGAAGCTTAGCGAGGTCAATTGGGTGTATTTGTAATTATTTAGGGATTCAATGCACGTTAGTTTTAAGTTCTGGAACCGGTAAATCTCTATTAAATGAACTTGATCGTTATGGTGCTAACGTAATCTTAGTTGATAAATGTAAAGGGTTCTACGCAGTAATTGAGAAAACAATAGAGATTAGCAAACAAAAGCCAGAATTATACTTTTTATTCCAACATTATAATAATGCAAATCTAGTAAGTCATATAGAAGGTACAGGGCGAGAAATTATTGCACAAATGAATGGAAAACCAATACATGCATGGGTAGCATCTGCTGGTACTGGTGGGACTCTAATGGGAGTCTATACAGCAATAAAGAATTATACAAAAAATGTTGAACTACATTTAGTAATGCCTGCTGAATTGCCTTATGGTTCGGAACAACCACCAAATGATTTAAAGAAATATGCTGGATCAGGTGGGTTCGGCTTAGGAAGGAAACAATATTTCATAGAACAGGAAGAAAATTTGATAGAAAAACAATGGACTTATTCATATGAAGATACCCTGTATGAAATGGCACGTTTTTACAAAGATACTGGTATAAAAATAGGAACTTCTGCGGCAGCGAATTTATTAGCAGCTAAACAAATTGGGAAAGAAAAAGGTGCGAATTTTAATGTAGTTACAGTTTTTCCGGACGCAGGGTCAATAGAAGAGTGGTCAGATGTAAAAAATTTAGTTGAAAAAATAGGTGATTGAGAGGACCATTAATAGTTCTTTCGTAGTTTATATCTTATTCTACGCAAAATTGATACCATCAAAAAACTGTATGTTTAACATGTACAGTTTTTTAATGGTATAGCTGTGCAATGTTTAGAAATTTCACATACCGTATTTTAAAAATAAATATAGGAAAAACAAAAAGTAATGTAGAATATATCGTACATACATATATACAGTCAACATAAAAGATAAAGAGGTGGGTATATGTTACTTGAAGAAGTAATCCAGCAACTAGAGGAATATGGAACAGAACAAAATCGAAAAACGTATAAAAACCACGGAGCGAAAGAGCCATTATTCGGAGTTAGTTTTGCGAATCTAAAATTGTTAAAAAAGAAAATAAAAAAAGATCACGATTTAGCAGTTGAATTGTGGGAAACAAAAAATATGGACGCGATGACATTAGCAACTTATATTTTAGACCCGAAGAATATAACAGCAGAACAGCTTAATAGTTGGGTTCAGGATGTTGATTATTACTGTTTAATGGATGTTTTTATGACATCTATATGTACTTCGCCAATTGCAATAGAAAGAATGAAAGAGTGGACAAAGTCTAATGATGAATGGATTGGAAGAGCTGGCTGGTCTTTATTAGCAAATATATCGATTAAAAATAAAGCGTTACATGATGATTTCTTCTCTCCATACTTAGAAGAGATTAAAGAAAATATACATAATGAAAAAAATAGAAAAAAAGAAGCGATGAATAGTGCTTTAATCGCAATAGGAATTCGTAATGAAGACTTAGAGCGACAAGCGATTGAAATTGCACGTGAAATTGGAAAAGTAGAGGTTGATCACGGTACAACATCATGTAAAACACCAGATGCAGAAAGCTATATAAAAAAAGCGAGAGAAAGAGCTGAAAAAAAGAAAATGAAATAAGAAAAGAGGAACGGCTATGAAACCCATTGAAGCAGCACAAAGCATAATTACATCACAATTTCCGAATTGTGATGTAGCTTTACTCGGTGGAAGCGTTGCACGAGGAGAAGCGACAAAAACATCTGATCTTGATATTGTAATAGTTGACCAAAGTTTAACTTCTTGTTATAGAGAATCTTTCTATAGTAATGGATGGCCTGTTGAGGTGTTTGTTCATAATTTTACAACATATAAAACCTTTTTCAAAATGGATTGTGATCGAGGGAGACCGTCGTTACCACAATTAGTTTCAGAAGGGGTTGCATTAAAAGGGGAAAAGGAAATTGTTGAGAAATTAAAAAAAGAAGCGAATGATTTACTACATAAAGGACCAGCTAAATGGACCGAAGAAACGATTAAGCAGAAGCGATATTTTATTACGGATATTTTAGATGACTTTATTGGTGCAACAAAAAGAGAAGAAGAATTGTTTATCGCTAATTTATTAGCGGATTTAGTACATGAATATGTATTAAGAGTAAATGGTAGGTGGCTTGGGAGTTCAAAATGGTTTATTAGAGTGCTAAGAAGATATGATGGGCAATATGCAAACAAATTTGTAGCGGCTTTTGATCATTTTTATAAAACGGGAGAGAAAAATGAATTAATTCATTTTATAGAAAAGACGTTAGAACAGTATGGTGGAAGAGTGTTCGAAGGATTTTCTATTGGTAAATAAAAAGAGGAGAGAAAAATGAATGTACCATATGTTCAATTAAGAGAATTGACACTAGATGATGTAGAAGATCGCTATCAATGGTCATTAGATAGAGATGTAACAAAGCATTTAGTCGTACCAGATCAACATCCTCCGTTCACTCGTGGAGATACGAGAAACTGGGTTGAAGCTTGTATAAGCCGAAAAAATGGTTATGAACAAAGGGCGATCGTTACTGAGAAAGGTATACATATTGGATGGGTAGACCTTAAAAATTTTGATAAAACAAATAAAAATGCTGAACTAGGAATTGCGATTGGAAATAAAGACTATTGGGGGAAAGGATTTGGAATGGCAGCTCTAAACAGCATGTTACAAATAGGTTTTTCCCAGTTTGAATTGGAGAAAATTTGGTTACGTGTAGATGAAGATAATACACAAGCTAAAAAGAGTTATGAAAATGCTGGATTTGTATGCGAAGGGTTAATGAGAAATGATCGATTGAGACAGGGGAAGTTCATTCATCGCTATCGTTACAGTATATTAAAAGAAGAGTATGAATCAAAAAATAATAACCTATAAAAATATTATGTCAATTAAAAAGGGGAAGATAAAATGATTCGATTACTTACAAAAGCGGATGCAAAACAATATTGGGAGTTACGTTTACAAGCACTACAAGTAAATCCAGAAGCATTTGTAACGACTTATGAAGAAGCAGTACGTCAAGAAAACCCTCTTGAACGCGTTGCTAGTAATCTTTCATCCAACAGTAGTTTTACATTTGGTGCTTTTAATAATGAAAATCGTTTAGTTGGGGTTGTTACTTTATTAACAGAAGAAAAGGACGCATATAAGCATAAAGGGCATATCGTTGCAATGTATGTAGATACTGAAAATCGAAGAAGTGGTCTTGCACGTGATTTAATACGTAAAGCAATTGAAAGGGCAAAAGAGATGAAGCTAGAGCAATTGAACTTAGGGGTTGTGTCAACGAACGAACCAGCCAAACGATTATATGAATCAATGGGATTTAAAACGTACGGAATTGAAAAAAGGGCTATAAAAATGAATGGTGTGTATAGTGATGATGAACATATGGTGTTGTTCTTTTAAGAGATGAAGTTTTGTATGAAAAAGGGGAAAATGCGACTATAAGATGGGGAGTTTGGCATATAGCAGATCATAATCGGTATCATCAAGCACATATAAGTCGATTGAGGAAATTATATAGAGAATATAAACTACATATTCTTTAATTTTTGAATGAACAAACGCCCCTAAATAATAATTAAAGGAGGCGTTTATTTTTATTTGTTTGCTTTTCTTCCCAAGCTATCATTAAATTTTTATGATAATCTTTTGGTTTTTCAATAGAAAACCAGTAAATTGAATGTGCAATAGTTGGTAGCCATCTTTTATGGCGGATTCGTATATTTTCATGGTGAGTATAGTGGGGCGAGATTAAGGTAGATTTTGACCCTTGAAAATTTTGGTATGTAATATCCTTGATTTCATACCAATACACTTTATTCCCATGCAAATCTACTACAATTCCTTCATCATCCCAATAGGAACCTATATCGTTTGCATGTGTTTTCCATAAGGAGAAAAATATTGAAATAATTCCTAGTAAATCAAATTCTTCCATTAAAGATAAAACACTTATTAGAAGGAAAACAACTCCGAAAGAAAGTACAAATAAAATAGATTGTATAGAGGCTCTGTATATTTTCAGTGTTATCACATCCATAGAAGTAACTTATTTTTAAAATTATTTCTGTTTAATGTTTTTATATTAAGTATAATAAATGAATGTATTATTATCCTTTTCATTGCAAGTGAATGGAAAGTGAAATGTAAGTTTGTATGTAGATTTTTCATCGCGTATACTAAAATATATGTTATAGAGATTAAAAATTAAATACAAGGGGTTTTACAATGAAAGCAATTGTTATAGGGATACTGGCATCATTTTTCTTTGCCTTTACCTTTGTTTTAAACCGGGCAATGGACTTAGAAGGTGGAAGCTGGATTTGGAGTGCATCATTACGGTATTATTTTATGGTTCCAATGCTATTACTTATTGTTATGTATAGAGGGAACTTAAAGCAACTCTTTCAATATATGAAAAACAATCCGAAAGAATGGTTAGTATGGAGTATCGTTGGATTTGGTCTCTTTTATGCACCGCTTAGTTTTGCTGGAGCGTTCGGACCAGGTTGGCTCGTTGCATCAACATGGCAAATTACAATCGTTGCAGGGATTTTGTTAACACCATTTTTTGCGGTGGATCCACTACATAAAAAACTTCCGATGAAGGAATTAGTTATGTCGGGCATTATTTTATTCGGTGTTGTTCTCATGCAAGTAGAACATGCTTCTTCATTAGGTATTCGTGAAACCGTTTTATGTGTAGTTCCTGTACTTATTGCAGCATTTGCGTATCCTCTTGGAAATCGAAAAATGATGCAAGTTTGTAAAGGGGAATTAGATGTATTTCAGCGAGTACTCGGTATGACATTAGCAAGTTTACCATTTTGGTTTTTATTATCTGGTTACGAAGTATCAACTGGCGGATTACCGTCAAGTAACCAAGTTTTTCAATGTTTTATTGTAGCAGTTAGTTCTGGGTTAATCGCGACAATATTATTTTTCTTTGCAACAGATCTTGTGAAAGATGATCCACAAAAACTAGCAACAGTGGAAGCGACGCAGTCTGGTGAAGTTTTATTTGCGCTAGTAGGAGAGCTGATATGGTTATCTGCACCAATTCCGTCATCTTTATCTTGGGTTGGTATGAGTCTCGTTATTATTGGAATGATACTTCATAGTTATGTGGCTGTCGTTGTAAAAAAAGAAGAAAAAATAACGGCGTAATGAGATTAGCTCTTTTTATTAAGAGTTAGTCTTTTTTCATAGAAAGGGATGAAAATATGAATTTACAGCGTGTTGAACAAATTGAAAAAGATTCAATATTAAATGTGCTACAATATGCCGTCGGTCCAAATGAAATAAGCTTAAAGAAGGCAGTAATATTTTATCAAAGTAATAAAGGGACTTTGATAAAATATGAAGAAAAAGCTTGTATAGGTATTGAAGTAATCGGAGCAACTAAAGCACGAGTATGTCATATAGCAGTGGCTTCAGATTATCGTCAAAAAGGAATTGCACTGCAAATGATTAAAGAAGTGGTAAGGATATATCAATTGACTTATATAGAAGCAGAGACAGATGATGGGGCGGTAGAATTTTATAAAAGAATTGGTTTTCAAGTTAAAAGTTTAGGAGAAAAATATACGGGAATCGAAAGATTTCATTGTTATTTGGAAAAATATGCATATGGAGTATAGCTTGAAAAAATAAGATTTACATTTTTCTTCATTTGAAAAAACTCTCGCTCATCATTATCTACGATTTTAATAGAGTTTTGAGGCTTCAGTACACCCATATATATATTTTTGTAGTAATGAATATGATTAAGTTAAAAATTAAGAAAAATATGATAATATATTTATGTAAAAGTTTAAATTTACGTGGCTAGTGAGGGAACCAATATGAAAATGAATGAAATAGTAGCAAGCACACAATTTCCAAATACAATCGAAACAATAACAAAAGATTTAAAAGCATTAGGAATCGAAAAAGGAATGACAATTATCGTTCATTCATCACTAAGTTCTATCGGATGGATATCTGGTGGTGCGGTTGCTGTAGTAGAAGCATTAATGAAAGTTGTTACGGAAGAAGGAACGATAATAATGCCAACGCAATCTTCGGATTTGTCTGATCCGAAACATTGGTCAAGACCACCTGTACCGGAAGACTGGTGGCAAATTATCCGAGATAACGTCCCTGCATTTGATTCACGTATAACCCCAACAAGGGGAATGGGTGAAATAGTTGAATGTTTTCGTACATATCCGAATGTAGTACGTAGTAATCATCCGTTAGGAAGTTTTGCTGCATGGGGAAAACATGCAGTAGAAATAACAATGAACCATTCATTATCAATGAGCTTTGGAGAAGAATCTCCATTAAGAAAAATATACGATTTAGACGGGTACGTATTATTAATTGGTGTTGGATATGATTCAAATACGTCTGTTCATTTATCCGAGGTGCGTACTGGTGCATGTGAGTTAATACAAGTAGGAGCACCTATTATAGAAAACGGTGAAAGAGTGTGGAAAGAGTTTGTTGAAATGGATTACGAATCTGAGAAGTTTGTAGAAATTGGTGTTGAGTTTGAGCGAAAAGGAACTGTAAAAAATGGGAAGATAGGGAATGCAACGTGTCGTCTAATGAAACAGCGTGATATAGTTGACTTTGGAACAGAATGGTTTCGTAAGAAAAATTAGTAAGGGATGGTTACAATGAAAGGGAAAAAGGTATTAATTACGAGCGGTGGTTGTCTAGAAAAATGGGATCAAGTACGCGGGCATACGAATATGGCTAAAGGTACAATCGGAAGGATAATCGCAGAAGAACTTCTAGCTAAAGGGGCACATGTTATATATTTACACGGTTATTTTGCGGAGAAACCGAGCGATGTACATAGAGGGTTAGAATTACATCCATTTGAAGGGATTGTTGATTTACAAGATAAAATGAAAAGTATCATCACACATGAAAAGGTTGATGCGGTTATTATGGCAGCGGCTGGATCAGATTGGATTGTGGAGAAGATCTGTGATCAAGATGGTAATGTTCTTAATATGAACGGAAAAATTTCAAGTGATATTGCACCGATTATTCACTTTCAAAAGGCTCCAAAAGTATTAAAACAAATAAAAGAATGGGACCCAGAAACAGTACTTATTGGTTTTAAACTTGAAAGTGATTTAAATGAAGAAGAACTGTTTGAAAGAGCGAAAAATAGAATGAAAGAAGCAAGGGCGAATGTAATGATTGCGAATTCACCACATTCTTTATATTCGCGCGGAGCTGTGCATTATGTAATTGGACAAGATGGTAAAGGGAAGTTGTGTAATGGGAAAGATGAAACAGCGAAAGAAATTGTCAAAAGCTTAGAGGTATTATGTAATCGTGTCACTGCTTTTTAAAATTAAGTTTTTAGATAAGAATGAATCCGCATAGTAATAAGTAAGCGAAACTTTAATTGGTGGGAATTTTACTTTTACACGAATGTGAAGCGTATATCAATCAAGAGCTATACACAGAATAATTGGTGAGGAGTGGATTCTATGGAACATTTATTAAAGCAAGCTATTAAACTTAGAAACGAAAAGAAATATGCGCAGTCTAAAGAGATGCTTATAGGATTAACAAACTTTACAAAGGATGCAGAAGTACTGTATCAGTGTGCGTGGATACATGATGTAATGGGGCTAGAAACAGAAGCAGTTCCGTATTATGAGCAGGCAATCGCAAATGGACTTGATGGCGAATCCCTTTGCGGTGCTTATATTGGTCTAGGAAGTACATATCGTTGTATAGGGGAATATGAAAAGGCAATTACAGTATTAGAAGCTGGGGTGAAAAAATTCCCAGAGAACGATCCGATGAAAGTATTTTTATCATTAGCAAAATATAACGTAAACGATCACGAGTCAGCGATGAAATTATTACTTGAAACTGTCGTGAAAGTAGAGGAAGTAAAAGAATTTGAACGTGCCATTTCATTTTATAAAGACCACTTAAATGAGGTTTTTAAATAAAGGAGTGAACGTATGAATGTTACACTATCGCGAAGGCGAAAAGGTATTTGGATTGGACTCGTCTCTTTAATTATGCTATCAAACTATTTATTGTATGCTCTTCCAATAGTACCAGCTGCGCCGAAAGAAGTTGTACTTGGGTCATTATTAGATTGCATGTTTGTCATTCCAATCATCACGTATTTCTTCATTATTCGAAAAAGGTACTCGTTAACGTATATAGTTCCTGTTGTAATAGCTGGTTATATTTTTGCAAGATTTATTATTCCAAGTGACTATTTACAAGATTTTTCATACGTTTCTTATATTATAGTTGCAGGAGAAATTGCTTTTGTATGTTTAGAGTTATTCCTTCTATATAAAATTGTTAGAAAGCTTCCTACCATAATAAAAAAATATAAAGAATATAAAAGTGAGTACTCTTCATTTTCTTATGCAATTGATGCTGCGTTTGACGCTACTATGAAAAGAAATAAATTAATAGATATCATTGTAACGGAGTGTAAGTTAATCTATTATGCATTTTTATCGTGGCGTGAAAAAGTACCAGAAGGTGAATACGTATACTCATATCACAAAAAGACTGGAGCAATAGGTGTATATATCATGATCATCCATGCGACCTTAATAGAAAGTATTGGTTTTCATTATTTGCTACACCAGTGGAATCCAGTAATAGCATGGATTTTACTTATTTTAAATGTATACGCGATGATTTATTTTATAGCTGAAATACAAGCGATGCGTAAAAATCCACTTATCGTAACAGAAGAACAAGTAATCATTCAAATTGGATTAGGAAAGAAAATTGTTATACCATTTACACAAATTGATAATATTGCGTTCTACAAGGATGAATTGCTAACGGCAAAAGAAGGGAAACAGGTATTGGATGCAACTGTTATGGAGTTCATAAAAGAACCTGCTACTTTTGAAATAACATTAAAAGAGCCAGTGAAAGCACAGTTGTTATATGGATTTTCTAAAACAGTAAGTCGTGTGCACTTAAATGTTGATGAAGAACGAAAATTTTATGATGCGGTTAAGGAAAAGTTAAAACATGAGTAATAGTGCTGTTAGTTACATAAAAACAAATGAGTTTCCGTTAGAAGTGAAAAAATATGAAACATGGATAGTGAAAAACTCTTTCTAAATAAGAAGGAGTTTTTCTTGTGTACTTGTATAAATCATTATATAAAGAAGTATATAATTGAGGATAGAACTAGTATGAGGGGAAACAAAATAATGAATAAGTTACTTACATCGAAAAGTGAAATTATAGAAAGAAAAATCCGGTATAACTCAACAATAGTAGATCACAATTGTTTATTACTTGAAAAGCAATCACAAAGTATCGTTTTATTTCACGAGGTGCAGTATTCATTTACAATGACTGCAAAAGATACTAAGTTAACAATCCCAAAAGGAAGTTATACAATCGCATATTATTGGAAAGATCGTCCGTACAATTTATACGTATGGAGAGATATAAAAGGGAAGTATTTAGGTTCCTATTTTAATATCGTAAAAAACACACAAATAAAAGGAGAAGTGGTTTCCTTCGAAGATTTAATCATCGATATTATGGTACTTCCAAATGGAGAATACTTCCTATTAGATGAGGATGAATTACCAGAACCATTAGGAAATTTCGAAGGTGGTTATGTGAACGAAGCTCTTCATTTATTAACGGATACAATTAAAACGTTCCTTCCAAAAATAATAAAAGGGACTGCTGATATCTTTAAAAATAAATAATGTTCGCTAAAACCTAGTTGACTTATCGGAAATATTTGTATAATATGTACTTAATTCCATAACGTATTGCTGATTGGAGAAACCAAAGGCATTTTATCTGTTGATAAAATGCCTTTGGTTTTTTTATTGCACAAATACTGAATCTGTTCATTTATATGAATCATTTTAAGGAGGAGAAGAAATGACTGTTTCAATTGATGGGGTATCAAAATATTTTTTGAAACAAACTGGTACTGTTCAAGTATTAGAGAATATTAATTTTCAATTAGAGAAAGGGGATTTTGTTACAGTAATTGGTCCGAGTGGGTGCGGAAAAAGTACATTACTAAAAATTGTTGCAGGTCTAGATAATGATTTTGAAGGTGAAGTTATTATTGACGGGGAGCCTATCTTAAAAACGAGCAAGAAACAAGGTTTTATTTTTCAAGAGCATAGGCTTTTTCCATGGTTAACAGTTGAAGAAAATATAGCGGCAGATTTGTCGTTAAAAGATAAGTATGTGAAAGATAAGGTGAGAGAATGGGTTGAAATCGTTCGGTTAGATGGCTTTGAAAAATCGTATCCGAAAGAAATTTCAGGCGGGATGTCACAACGTGTTGCGATAGCGAGAGCGTTATTAAGAGATCCGAATGTATTATTACTTGATGAACCTTTTGGAGCGCTGGATGCTTTTACTCGAAGTCATTTACAAGAAGTATTGCTGAATATTTGGGAGCAGAAGAAAACAACAATGATATTCGTTACACATGATATAGACGAAGCGATATATCTTTCAAACCGAATTATCATTATGAGTGCAAAACCAGGGAAAATACATAAAGTGATTGAAAATAATTTGCCTTATCCGCGAAATAAAACTTCTCAATCGTTCCAACAACTTCGAACGAAAGTATTACAGCAGTTTGAATATGGAGGGTTGATTCAAACAAGTATATAGGAAAAGGGTGATTTTATATGTATAAAAAATTTAAAATTCTTTCTTTTGCTTTAGCTATATCAGTATTTTTATTAGGATGTGAAAAAAGTACAGTAAGTAGTAAGAAAGAAGATGTAACAATACAAATTGGTATACAGCAAGGATTAAGCCCGCTATTACTAGCAAAGAAAAAGGGATGGTTTGAAGAGGAGTTTAAAAAAGAAGGAGTTAAAGTGAAATGGACAGAGTTCCAAAGTGGACCTCCTTATTTTGAAGCAATCGCATCAAACCGGTTAGACTTTGGTGAAGTAGGGAATTCTCCAGTCATTTCAGCGCAAGCAGCAGGTATTGGATTTACCGAAATCGCCAATACAAGTTATGCGAGAAAAGGAACTGGAATTCTCGTTCAAAAAGATAGCAAGATTGCGAGTGTAAAAGATTTAAAAGGTAAAAAAATTGCAGTAGCAAAAGGAAGTAGTGCCTTTAATTTATTATATAGAGCGCTTGATAAAGAAGGTATTGATGCAAAAGATGTAAATGTCATTCAATTACAACCAGATGAAGCGCAGCCTGCATTCGAATCAGGATCAGTAGATGCATGGGCGATTTGGGACCCTTTCATATCATTACATACGTTAAATAAAGGTGCGAAGGTGATTGCAGACGGTGAAACATTAAATGTCTCTTCACCAGAATTTTTAATTACGAGGACAAAATTTGCGAAAGAACATCCAGAATTAGTTGAGAAATTCCTCAAAGTTTATGAGAAAGCACGTGTATGGCAAGAGGCTAACTTAGATGAAGCAATAAAAGTGTACACTTCTGTAAAAAAGATAGATGCAGAGATTGTAAAAGAAGTGTTTAATCACGACAAACCAATTTTAGTTCCGGTAACGAAGGAAATAATAGCAGAACAACAAAAGACAGCGGATTTTCAATATAAGCTCGGTTCTATAAAGAAAGAAATTAAGACGGAAAAAGTTGTAGATAATTCTTTCGTAGAAAAAGCATTGAAAGCGAAGTGAAAAGAGGTTTTGTAAAGTGGAAAATACGAAAGCTGTTATGAAACCAGCGAGTATAACGATTAAGAAAAATGGCATAAAGAAGGTACGAAAGTTAAATGTAAAAGTTTTAGTAAGGGCGATTACTATACCGGTTATTATATTAATAATTTGG
Organism: Bacillus sp. AR8-1; assembly: GCF_008042345.1. NCBI lineage: Bacteria > Bacillati > Bacillota > Bacilli > Caryophanales > Bacillaceae > Bacillus > Bacillus sp. AR8-1. The sequence continues at coordinate 77,329 of NZ_QNUB01000011.1, read as the reverse complement.
CAGTTGGCTGGCGTATTCGGTCTTGTTTCTAAAACAGTTTTACCAACACCATTAGATATTTTTCTAGCTTTCCAAGAGCTTATTAAAACAGGAGAGTTATTCGGCCATTTAAGTATTAGTGTATTCAGGGCTGCGGCTGGTTTCTTTATTGGTGGGGGCTTAGGAATCATTTTAGGAACAATTGTTGGATTTTCAACGAGAAGTGAGCAATATTTAGACCCATCTGTGCAAATGTTAAGAACTGTACCTCATTTAGCTGTTGCGCCGCTTTTTGTATTATGGTTCGGTTTTGGTGAAACATCGAAAGTGTTATTAATTGCAGATGGTGCATTTTTTCCTTTATACGTAAACGCATTTTTAGGTATTAGAGGTGTGGATTCAAAGTTATTTGATGTTGCGAGAGTGTTAGAGTTTAGCAAAAGAAAACTAATTACGAAACTAATTTTACCATCTGCATTGCCTAACCTTTTACTAGGAGCAAGGTTATCGTTAGGTGTTGCATGGGTGAGTTTAGTAGTAGCAGAACTTATGGGATCTACAGAAGGTATTGGTTATATGATTATGGATGCAAGGCAATTTTCAAATACAGATATCGTATTTGTCGGCATAATTATCTTTGCATTTGTTGGGAAGTTTTCTGACTCTCTAGTACGTTTACTAGAAGTGAAGTTTTTAAGATGGCGAGATAATTTTAAAGGTGAGACTGGGAATTAACATATAAATTATTAGGGGTAATTTATATAGAATTTGTTAGTATACGTTTCAAAATAAATAAGGGATGTGTAAAGGTATGGAATTATTATGGTTTATTCCGGCTTATGGAGATGGTCGATATTTAGGAACGACAAAACGAGGAAGAGCAGCTGAATATGGTTATTATAAGCAAGTTGCTGCGGCAGCTGATTATTTAGGATATACGGGTGTGTTACTTCCAACTGGTCAAGGATGTGAAGACCCTTGGGTGTTAGCTTCAGCTCTTGCTGCTGAAACAGAAAAACTAAAATTCTTAGTAGCAGTGAGACCAGGACTAATGTCACCTACAGTTGCAGCGAGGATGGCATCTACATTTGATAGAATTTCAGATGGGAGACTACTTATTAATGTAGTAGCTGGAGGAGATCCAGTTGAACTACAAGGAGATGGATTATATCTTGAGCATGATGAAAGATACGAAGCAGCGGATGAATTTTTAAAAGTTTGGAAATCGACATTGCAAGGTGAAACGATCTCTTTAGAAGGAAAACATATTCAAGTTACAGATAGTAAAGTTGTATTCCCGCCAGTTCAAACACCATATCCTCCTATATATTTCGGAGGATCATCAGCTGCTGGAAAAGAAGTAGCAGCTGAACATAGTGATGTATATTTAACGTGGGGAGAGCCACCAGAGCAAGTGAAAGAGAAAATAGAAGAAGTAAGAAAACTTGCAGAAGAGAAGGGGCGTACAGTACGATTTGGCATTAGATTACACGTAATTGTAAGAGAAACAGAAGAAGAAGCGTGGGAAGAGGCAGAACGTTTAATTCAATATGTGGATAATGAAACAATTGAGCTTGCTCAAAAGACATTTGCAAGATATGATTCGGTTGGTCAAAAGAGGATGACACATTTAAATAAAGGTACGAGAGAGTCGTTAGAGATAAGCCCTAATTTATGGGCTGGAATCGGACTTGTAAGAGGTGGGGCAGGTACTGCACTTGTAGGCGATCCGCATACAGTAGCAGAAAGGATAAAAGAATATGAATCGTTAGGAATTGATACGTTTGTTTTATCAGGATATCCGCATTTAGAAGAAGCGTATGAGGTCGCAGAATTGTTATTCCCATTATTGAAAGACGAGAAGAAAGAAGAAAATAAAATTGTTGGTGAAATGATTGCTGATGCATATGCATTAAAAAAATAGTGAGAAATAAAGTTTCACATATTTATTGCTTTATTTTGTTCACTGCCTGTTAATACGGGATAAAAAACCCGCAAGTTATTCGCTTGCGGGTTTTCATCGTAAATTATTAGAAAATATGGTAAAATTAAAGGGTAACTTAAGGTGCGGTTGGTTGTTCAATTATCACTTCTCCGAGTAGGAGGGGGGTGATAATACGTGAGTGAAATAGCGTTGCTACTGCAAGGTGGACTGTTTCTCGTTGCATTGTTAACGTTCGTCGTCGTTTTAATAGACAAGCTCAAAAAATAACAACCCACCTATGCTTATAGAATGTGGGTTGTTTTGTTTGTAAGAAACAAATAGGATAAATGAACAATCCAATCTGCTAAGTTACGTGGACTAGTGTGTAGCCGCACACTAGTCTTTTTTATTTATATACAATTTATAATTGGTTTATGTGATTGTATTGTTCTTTTCATACTCATTATAACACAGTGTCTTTTCATCAAGAAAGGAGACCGTATGTTCTGGTTCCTGTTATATAGTAGGTGCTTTTTCTTTAAACAGCCCATCCATATACTGTTTTAAACTTTGGACATAAAATTTCTGTGTATTCACATTATTTACACCGACAATCGGCGATGGAAGGTCAAATCTTTTTTCTGATAAATGAACGACAACATCAAAGATGTCAAACAAACGAATGAAGCAAAACAGGCCGTCTTTATCGCTAAGTAAAATAAAGTAATGATTTTCACTACTTGTATTTAGCGTATTCCATAAAGAACTTTTGCTTAAATCACGTACAATGCTTTTTTCTTTTAGTTCCACGAAATCTGCATTTGAGAGAATGGTAGAAATATCAATTGCATCTTGATCTTCAAAGTAGCCATCAACTGTTTGTACAGCGAATGTATAAGCCATTTTTAATACACTCATTTTATATTTACGGTTATCTAATAGTAATTCACGTTGAATAGAACTCGCTACTTTCGTTACACGTTCCTCCTTCCAAATTTCATTATGTAAGGAAATATCGTGCTTTTTACATAGTTTCATAATTAATGCATTAGAATAAAGAATCTCGTCGCTTACTTCGACAACATCAGTCTCAGCAGCCGCAAGTTCCTCACCGTGCTCATTCGTATAGAGTGGGGAATCAATTTGTCTTTTCATTTGTTCAATCTTAAATTGACTCAATTTATGCCTAATTAAAGGACGATCAATATCTGTTGTCATTTGTTCATGACAAGTATCACAAATTGAGTTTGTGAAATAATATCCACATAATATTTCTGGAATGACATATTGTTCACTAAGTTCTTTCGTATCTTTTCTGCAAATGATGCATTGTGTCATTTTTATCACCTTTACCTGCAAATTTGTATGTAATCTCATTGTAGTGTATTTATTGGTATTTTGGAATATTGTAAAGGAAAATATTATGTGAAATTCATACTTATTTTGGTACAATGAAGAGAAGTGCTAGTTTAAAGGAGGCCGTTTTTTTGAAATCAAAAGTGCACTTTTGGACATTAGAAGTGCTAATGGTTGTAGGAATCATATTTATTTGCACAAAAATATCATTTTTATTTCAACCGATTGGTATCTTCATATCAACATTGTTTTTCCCAATCTTAATCGCGCTTTTTTTATACTTCATATTTAATCCTGTATTAATCTTTTTGGAGCATAAAAAAGTACCTAGAAATTTAGCGATATTACTGTTATATCTTTTTATCATAACATTAACTGCGGTTGGCGTTGGAGTAGTTGTTCCTACGATTTCACAACAGCTAATGGACTTAGTAAAAAATATGCCAGGCTACATAAAAGAGGGGAAAGTATACATACAAGAATTATCACATCATAGGTTGTTTGAATGGTTATCTACACAAAACTACGTTTCCATTGAAACAATTGAAAAAAATGCGATTGAATACTTAAAAGATATTCCAAATACAATTACGTCGAGTGCAACGGCTTTATTTGGTATTATCACGAACGTTGCATTAGTTGTATTTACAGTACCGTTCATTTTATTTTACATGTTTAAAGATGGACATGCCTTTCCAGGAAAAGCGGTAAGTTTATTACCTGAGTCTTACCGTGAAGAGGGGCTTCGTATCATTAAGGAAACGAACGAAACATTATCTGCATATATTCAAGGGCAAGCGCTCGTTTGTATATTTGTAGGTGCGTTTACTTTTATCGGTTATTTAATTATCGATTTACCGTACGCTTTCGTTTTAGGAATTATTGCAGCATTTACAAACATCATTCCTAACTTAGGGCCATTTATTGGGGCAGCACCAGCTGTTATTGTAGGACTGTTCGTTTCTCCGATGCAAGCCTTATACGTAATTATTATCGTAACAATTGTACAACAGTTTGAAAGTAATATTATTTCACCGCGTATTATGAGCTCGAAATTAAACATTCACCCATTAACAATTATTATCCTAATTTTAGGGGTAGGTAATTTTGCTGGAATCATCGGAATGATTTTAGCAGTACCAGTTTATGCAGTAACAAAAACTGTTGTTTCGAACTTAGTGAGATTGTTTAAGACAAAGAGAAGTAATCGGAAATAGTGAAACCTGAGAAAGATACACCGCTTTTTAAGTGGTGTATCTTTTGTTTATAAATAAATAATTAAAAGTGGGTTGATTTGATTTTATTATATATTTTTTATACATCAAATTCAGTGATAAACTTGTGTGATATAAGCTCTATAAAACTATGTGGAATCCCTCTGAACTATCCAAATCATTTCCTTACAGCGTGCTATCAACATCATAATCGACTCCTTTCAATTCTATATAGTTAAACGATTAAAGGTGAGTGTAGTATTTGCTTCTACGATCTCGAATTTCATCAATAACTTGTTTATATTGTCTTTCTTGTTTTAATTCATTTTGAGATATTGTTTCTTTTTGAATTGTAATCGTTAAAAAGAAAAGGTGAAACTTCATATGTGAATTCCTCCTTTCGAATTGGAATTACAGATGACTACAGTAATGACTTTGTCTTTCTTTTACATGATCTATAGCCTGATTAATTTGTCGTTCATGAAACATTTCAGACTCAGAAAATTTATTTTTTTGAATGGTAATGGTTAAAAAGAATACTTTAAATTTCATTAGATAATTGCCCCTTTATAAGTGATTTAGAAAAAACGAGTGTAATAAGAAATTACAGATGACTACAGTAATGACTTTGTCTTTCTTTTACATGATCCATAGCCTGATTAATTTGTCGCTCATGAAACATTTCAGACTCGGAAAATGTATTTTTTTGAATGATAATGGTTAAAAAGAATACTTTAAATTTCATTGGATAATGACCCCTTTATAAGTGATTTAGAAAAGACGAGTGTAATAAGAAGATTGGCGCTCTTTTACTTCGTCCATAATGTTTTGAATGTATTGCTCACGTAAAATCTCTTTCTGTGAAAGTTTACGTTTTTGAATAGTGATAGTTAAAAAGAATGCTTTAAATTTCATTAGATTTATGACCCCTTTATAAGTGATTTAGAAAAGACGAGTGTAATAAGAAGATTGGCGCTCTTTTACTTCGTCCATAATGCTTTGGATGTGTTGCTCACGTAAAATCTCTTTCTGTGAAAGCTTACGTTTTTGAATGGTGATTGTTAAAAAGAATGCTTTAAATTTCATGAATATATTGCCCCTTTAAAATATATTTTTAATACATTTGAGTGTAGTATGAACTTTTAATGTCAGTTATTTTATCAGTCAGTTGTTTTAACTGTTGTTTACGATTGATTTCAGTTTCAGATAAAGTATTTTTTTGAAGCACAGTCGTAAAAAAGAAAATATGAAAAGTCATAAATGAATTCCTCCTTTCGAAAAGGAATTACAGGTGATCACAGTAAAGTGCTTGGCGCTCCTTAACATCATTCATAGCTTTTTCAATTTGCTCATTATGAAGAATTTCCCCTTTGGAAATTGTATTTCTTTGAATCGTAATACTTAAAAACAATACGCTAATAGTCATTGAATGTTGCTCCTTTCTTAGAAAAATAATGTAAGAGACTAAAAAACCGCGCAAAAAAACCACAGGAAGATACAGTTCTCCTATGGCTGGGCGTGAAAAAGCCACAGGAAAGTATACAACCTCCTGTGGCGAATTTATGAATTAAATGAAATAAAGTACGATTTTCAATTCTCCATTAGGGTGGTCGAATTCATATTTAATTGTCCAGAAAACACAGGTGCAGTTAACGCTAAAGTTAATGCATGTAATTGTAATTTCATCATTTCCTTCGACCTCCTTTTAGAATTTTTTTCTTACGTTAGTAAGTATATACAATTAATGGATAATTGTAAACATAAAAAATGAAAATTTTTAATTTTGATTAAAATGCGTATATTTAAAAAGGGATTTGAAAGTAAATATTGTAATTAACGAAATATCGATAAAAATGGGGGATGCTAAATGAAATATATGCATCATAACATAATCGTTATGCTAACAATTTTTTTATTTATTACGGCTTGTTCTAATGGAGAAAGAATAAAAGATATATATGATGTTAGTTCAGATGATTTTAAGAAATATACTGGGACATACGTTGGTAATAATTCAGATGTGGTTGCAATTATTAATCATTTACCCGGTGGTGGAACAGTTCAAAGTATAAGTTTAGAAAATGAAAATATAAAAGTGAACTATGGCGCAAAAGAGAGTGGGGCTCTTACAGAAGAAATGATTGAGACGTATTGGTTTGATGAGAAAGATACGATGAAGAAGAATTTTCTCTTTAACATTATTTATCTTGTAGTTTTAGTGCCAAATGCAAACAGTTACGAGTTTCAGGTAGAGAATATAAAATTTATGATGAAAAGGGAGGAAATCCTATCAATCTTGCATGGAAAATTTGATGATTTTCCAAAAGAAGATGATATATGGGATAAAAAGAAAGTAGTAAAGTTTCTTAACGATAATAATGAAAAAATTAAAATGCTTGTGGAAGATAAAGATTTTCGGAAATCTTTATTTGCTAAATATCCAGTGAGCCAGTTGAAATAATGGAGGGGAGAAGATGGAGTTAGTATACAAAATTTCTTATCATAGAATGCAGGATCATTATTTACCTAAATTAGTACAGGCAATTAGGCTCGTTAGTGAAGAAGATTTGTGGAAAAAAGAGACCTCTGTTAATTCAATTGGTGGAATCGTACTACATATTTGTGAACATTTACAGAGAAATACAAGGCGTTATAAGGATCCAAATATAGTTTTTGAAAATGGAATTGAAGAATATTTTCCAGTGAAACAAATAAGATCTGAAGCTTTGTTAAAAACTGTTGAAGAAATATTTGATGAGTGGGGCAAAGCATATATACAGGTCTGGGAAGAAAAAAGGCATATTGATCTTCAAAGTCTATTACATTTGGTTGAGCATACAAGCTATCATTTAGGGCAAGTAGTAGATCGTACAAAATGTATTGAGGGACAACAGTTTAATTTTTGTCAAAATGGTATAAATGAAAAGAATTTGAGAACAAGAGTTGAAACTTCGAATTTTTAGAAAGAGAGACATTCTTAATTGAATGACTCTCTTTTTTGTAAAAGAAATTTATGGGAAAAAATAATTCTATGTGATATGGTTAATTACATAAGTAATAAACCTATGAACCTAAGGTGGTGAAAATGTGAAGCCGACTCTAGAACAAAATAAATTAATATACATACAAATTGCAGAAACGATTGAATCTGATATTTTAAAAGACATATTGCTTGAAGAAGAACAAGTTCCATCGACAAATCAATTTGCGAAGATGTTACAAATAAATCCGGCTACCGCAGCTAAAGGGGTGAATGTATTAGTGGATGAGGGGATTTTATATAAAAAGAGAGGGATCGGGATGTTTGTTGCAAAAGGAGCAAAAGAAGTTGTACTAAAAAAAAGACAAAATACTTTTATGACTGAATATTTACCTAAAGTGTGGGAAGAAGCGAAAGTACTAGAAATATCAAAAGATGAATTGATGGATATGATTCAAAAGATTACGAAGGAGGGGAAAGAGGGATGATTGCACTTGAAACGAAAGATGTAACGAAAAAGTATAAAAAGAAAATAGCTGTAAATGAAGTAACGATTTCATTGGAAGAGAATAAAATATATGGTTTGCTTGGAAGGAACGGAGCAGGGAAAACGACTTTATTAAATTTACTAGCAGGACAAATTACTTCAAGTAGTGGAAGTGTATCAATATTTGGTGAAGATGTTTTTGAAAATAGTAAAGCGATGCAAAATATTTGTTTCGTTAGAGTAAAAGAAGAGTCTCATTTAAGTTATAGCGTAAAAGAAATTTTTAAGATATGTAACATGTTTTATAAAAATTGGGATCAGAAGTTTGCTGAAGAACTGGCGGGTAAATTTCAGCTTAATATAACAGAGAAATACCATAAACTATCTCATGGCATGCAAACAGTTGTAGGAATTATTAAAGGGTTAGCAAGCAGAGCGACAATTACTATTTTTGATGAACCAACTACAGGATTAGACGCAGCACATCGTGAGTTATTTTATAGTTTACTACTAGAAGATTACGGGGAGTATCCCAGAACAATTATATTATCAACACATCTGGTAGAAGAAGTAACCCATGTTATTGAAGAAGTAATTATCATAAAAGAAGGTGCACTTGTTGTTCAATCAACAGTGGAAGATTTATTGCAACAAGGTCATATTATTTCAGGGCAAAAAGGTAAAGTGGAGGAGTTCTTGATTAATAAAAAAGTTATAAATAAAGAAATTTATGGGAATAAAGGTATTGCTGTTATATGGGAAGAGCTTTCTAATGAAGATTGTTACTCTCTTGAAAAAGAAGGTTTAGTAATTGATAGAATTACATTACAAAAACTATTTATTCACATGACTGGTGGTGAAGTGGAATGACGACGTTAATGAAACAATTGAGGTTACATATAAATTTTCATTATAAAGCAATTTTAATATTTTGGATTGTAGCTTTATTAATAAAAGGAGCTTTATATGCTGCTCATTTAAATGAAGCGAAAGTTGGTTATTTACCCGAAATTATCAATAATCCTTCAATTGCAATTATGATTTTTATAGTAGGGAGTGTTTTCATTGTTCAAGATGATGTATTTCGTTTAGCAGTTTCATTTGGTATAACGAGAATACAATATTTTATCGGAGCGATTTGCTATATCGTGTTGCAATCCGCATTGTTTTCATTCCTTCAAATACTGTTTTTACAAGATATAAAATATAACTTAGTAAATGTTAACTTTGGAGAGCAATTAATACAACAGTTTATTTTACAATTTTTATTTTATGTTACGATAGCATGTTTCTTTCAAGTAGTAGTAATTTTTAAGCAAAGATTTCAATGGATTGGTCTCATGATTGGTGGGTCGCTTTTCCTTTCAACAAATAGTGTGCTGTATGGAGAAGTAGGGATAAAAGGATTGTTATTTACAAATGATGTATCTTTAATAGATATCCCTTATTTTATTGTTATTTCAATTGGATTAACAATTCTTTATATCATAACTAGTAGTATATTTATTCGTAAAGTATCATTTGAACGAACAGTTTAAAATAGTGATAGATTATTCTTTTAGGGAGAAGGAAAATATATGGGAGACACGTCCTCACTAATAACCGTCTTTTTATGCATTGCACTACTAATATTTTGGCGTCGTTATCGCTCCATGCATAAGCCAATAAAGGGATCAGGAAAACGTATTTTATGGCCATTACTATTTTTAACACCAGGTATTGTATGGTTTTTAGGTCCCGTACATCCAGCTATATTACAAGTAATTATAGCGGTATTCATTGGTGTACTTTTTGCTGTACCGCTTATAGTATTAACAAATTATGAACGAAGAGATGATGGGAATATTTATACGAAAAAAAGTGCAGCTTTTTTAATTACTTTTATTGTACTTGTCTTTTTAAGATATGGTTCAAGACAATTTATCGTTGATTTAGATCAACAAACGATTGGTTTATTATTTTACGTTGTTGCAGTATCGTATATTTTTCCTTGGAGAATTGCCTGTTATATAAAGTTTAGGAAAGTTTGGCTGGAAAATAATAATCATGCTATATGAAAACTTCTCATTTGAGAAGTTTTTTTATTTTTACAGGTAAGCAAAACAAGTTGTTGAAGGGCAGGCTGTCATAGAATATGATACATATTATAATGAGGAAAAGTTGAGGGGATAAAAATGCGTACAATTTTACTTTTTCTAAACAACATGTTCATTAGCGAAATCGAGGACATTAGGCAAAAACATGATCCTTTATTTGGATTAATTCCACCGCATATTACAATTGTATTCCCATTTGAAAGTTCGATTTCAAATGATGAGCTGAAATTACATATTATAAATGTATCAAAACCGATACAGAATATAGAAATTGAATTTAAGAATCAAATTACAAGTGAAAGAGAATATTTGTTTTTACGAGTTGAAAAGGGGAAAGAACAAATAGAGGAACTACATAATATTCTATATACAGGACCTTTATTACAATTTTTGAAAGAAGACATTCCGTACATCCCGCATGTAACAGTCGGAAGAAAAGAAAGTGTCGCGTTAGCTGCTGAAGTAGTGAAGGAGATTCCTAGTTTTCATGGGAAGTTAAATTGTGTGATTGATAGAATAAGCGTGGAGCGAATTGGAGAGAACGGGGAATCAATTATTGAATTTGAAGTGCCATTTCTAAAAAGCTGACAAAAGTCAGCTTTTTATTTCGTAGCATGAAGTAATGCACCAATTGCACCGCTATTACCACCATCTTGTAAAAAGATTGGTGTTTTATTTTGATATTCGGTGTAGCTACTAATAATATGTTGAAGTTGTACGTTATTACATAAAGTCGAACCAATATAAATAATATGTTCAATGTTTTTTGTTTCAGCGAATTGAAGGCTTAATGCAGTAACGACTTCACCGACAAGTCCTTGTACAGTAGCTAGTATATCGGAGCTACTATTATTTGATTCTGTAATGGCTGCTTTTCCGAAGTTACTAGCAGTTAAGTTATTATCGATAGGGGAAAGAATACCACCATAAATATCTCCAACCGTAATATCTAGTTCTTTTCTAGATCCTACTTTTGTTAGAGGGATTACATCTTCAAAATGATCTATATTTGTTAACAATTTTGAAAGTCCCATAATAGTCCCACCGCCAACTCCGGTTCCACCAGCGCGAATATATTGTTCATTATAAACGTAATGGATAGAAGTACCTGTACCGATATTGGTTAAAATAAAATTGCGTATAGCATGTTTTTCTTCTTTTAATATGTATTGGACACCTGCAAGAGTAGCTTCAAATTCGTTTAGCTCTATTATTTTATATGAACCTGTAAGCAGTTGCTGTAATAGTTTCGATTTACCACCCGTAATACATATTTGTTTTATGCCATTGTTGTTTTTAATCCAATCTATTATTTTATGTTGTTCATGTGAATAAAATTTTTCAAAAGTTAATAGCCTTTTTTCGTTAAAATAAGCTATTTTCGTTAATGTGCCTCCAGCATCGATACCGATAGTACGTTCCATTTTCCTGCTCCTAACTACGTAATATGTTTTCCTATTTATTTTTAATTGGTTGAGAATAGATATTCCCAACTGATATAAGGAACAATTTAATCTGCTTGATATATTAATAGTTTTTCTATAGTTACAATAGGCTGGTCGTTTACAGTTGCAATACCTTTACCAAGAACAAAACCTCGGCGATTGCGCGTTAGTTCATAATGTAAATCAAGTTTATCACCGGGATATGCTTTTCCTTGGAATTCAACTCCATCTAAAGAGGAGAGGAATCCTAGTCCTTCAGAATCACTTGTATGTACAAATGCACTAAGCTGAGCAAGTGCTTCTACAATTAACATATGAGGCATATGTTTTTGATTATCATTTATAAACCATTCGTTATTTGTAATGAGTTTATATCCTGTAACGGATTCACCTTGTTTTACATTTGTTACTTTATCAGTCATTAAAAATGGATAACGATGGGGAAGAGTGTCTTTAATATGCATATGAAAGTACCTCCAATTAATAATACCCCTGCTAAATTTAAGCAGGGGAGTGGGAACTAATTTTTAACTAATTCATTTACTTTTTCAAGAGTGAAAATGCCGCTATTTCTAATGTTTTCAACAACTTGTTGCAACACTTCTTTATCTTGAACGAGTGCAATACGTACGAAGCCTTCTCCGTGAGGTCCAAATGCATGACCAGGTGTAACAACGACATTCGCACGATCCATTAATGCATAAGCGAAGTCTAGAGAAGTCCATCCTTGTGGAATTTCAGCCCAGACAAACATACTACCAGCTGGCTTATCGACATTCCAGCCAAATGTTCGGAATCCATCGACTAAAGTATCTCTCCGTTCTTGATAAATATCGCGGTTTTTCTCACAAAATACAGCGCCATTTCTTAGTGCTGCAGATGCCGCTTTTTGAATTGGTAAAAATACACCGTAATCGGTATTAGATTTAAATTGAGTAAGTGCACGAACAATTTCTTCGTTTCCAATCATATATCCAATACGGCTACCTGCTAAACTATAACTTTTTGACAAAGAATTGATTTCTACACCAACTTCTTTAGCACCATGTACAGAGAGGAAGCTAATTGGCTTATTACCATCGAAATAAAATTCAGCATAAGCAAAATCATGGACAACGATAATATTATGCTTTTTCGCGAATGCGATTACTTCTTTAAAGAAATCTTCATGAGCCATTGCTGGAACGGGATTCCCTGGGAAGTTTAAAATCATCATCTTCGCTTGATCGGCAATTTCTTCAGGGATGACTCCTAAGTCTGGTAAGAAATCATTCTCTTTCTTTAAAGGCATGTAGTAAGATGTTGCACCAGCCATTTGAATACCTGTTTCATAAGCTGTATATCCTGGATCAGGAACTAATATAATATCACCTGGATTTGCATAAACCATAGGTAAATGAACGAGCCCGTCTTGTGAACCCATTAATAATAAAACTTCTTTATCCGCATTTAATAAAACGTTATGAGTGTTGTTGTAATATTCAGTTACAGCTTCGTGAAATTCTTGAATACCTGATAATGTATACCCGTAGCTCTCTTTCTCACTCGCTGTATGTACCATTGTTTCTCTTACAAAATCAGCGGGCGGCATATCAGGATTTCCGATGCTCAAATCAATCATGTTATGACCTGCTGCAATTTTTTCTTTTTTATAGGCTCCTAATTCACTAAATATAGAAGATTGGAATGCTTTCATTCTAGTTGCTAACGTGTAAGTCATCAAAACCCCTCCTAAAACAGTGCTTTCATTCTGCGTTTTTAATTATTCTGAAAACACATGTTTATATTTTATCATTTTTTTATGAAAATTAAAACGATTGACAAATTTAGAGGAAGGATTAGCCTATTTTGAAAAGTATCGATGTAAATAGCGTAGACGTGTTAATTGAAATGTCTATTATAGGATTCATTTTATATAACTTAAGTTATTTTATAGTTTTTATTAAGTATTTGTGGAAGATTTCTAAAGTGAAATAACGCAGAAAATATTTTCTGCGTTTCCTCTGAAATGTAATCATTTCTTTTTATACGTGCATAATTTTTCAGCTGTCAAAAAGTATACATTTAATGTACCGTCGGCAACTTTTAAAGTTTGCTCTGATGTAAATGAATTACCATAATCAATGTGATATACATTAGAATTTTTGACAAATGAGCCTTTATATAAATCGTCTTTATTCTTTGTGGTTTGCATTTCTACTAAATTTTGCACAATTTCCTCTTTATTTTCTTTTTTGACAACTGTTTCAAATTTATAATATACAGGGCATTTACCATTTTTATTGTCAACGACTTCCCAAGAACCGTATATATCGTTATTGCTGCATCCACTAAGTAGGATGATTAGTATAGGAATTGTAAGTAGAACCTTTTTCATTTTGTGCTCCTTTCTTTTAAATTTGAATAAACGTGCGAATACGATAGGGATATTATAATAAATAAAGTTTAAATTTTTTTAAAGAATTATTTAATTTCATATAAAAATTTAGGAGAAATTAAATAAGCATGAATCTAGTGTAAAGTCAGATTCATGCTAGTACTATAGCCTATGTTATGTCTTTTTTGAGGATATATAAAGAGGAAAGCAGAAGCACTATTCCATTTATTATATATACGCTTGCGATCATAAAGGCTAACGTACCTGCGCCAAATCCTGCTTTATCGAATATAGAAGCAAATGTTGCGATAGTCAAAAAGATAATGGGAGTCAGTAGTAAAAATATGAAACCTGCCACGATTCTTTTTTTAAAACTATGTCCAGATAAGGAAATGGCTAAAAAGTTTAGGATGCTAAACAGAGCAATTGCAAAGAGCAGGACAATAAATACTTGGATGCCATCAGACATTTTACCACTCCTTTTATAAAGAGTACTCTTTATAATCTATTCGAAATAAAAGAGGGCTACTCCTTTAGATAATTTCAATAAACGTAATAAATAGGCGTATTATAAAACAAAGAAGTATGGATTCAATATTATATCCATACTTCTTTGTTTATTTTATAAATTCGCAGATTGCGAATGCTGTTTTTCATAATGTTTCTGCTTAGAAAGGGAAATAGAAATAATCAATAATGAAACGACTCCGAGGATGAGAACCATATATTGTAACCCAATTGTATCTAAGAAGAACCCTGTGCCAAGTAAGACGATTTGGAACATAACCCTCTCAAACATATTACGGAATGAGAAGAGGCGACCGTGATAACTTTTTTCAACTTTCGTTTGGAAAATTGTCGACATAATAGGGAAGAAGCAGCCAACGCTAAACCCAAACAAACCAAATGATGTAAGAGCCATCCATTTTATATCGCTAAAGAACAATGAAAGGTGTGCAAAAGCAGTACAAACTGCGAAGAAATATAGTAATTTTTCAGGTTTGAAATGATCAGATAGACGTTTAATTACGAAGGCACCTAACATAAATGCGACACCTTCAATTGTATATATGAACCCTTTAATCGTAGGATCATGTTGCATTTCGCTAATGTTAATAACCATTAAATTAAACCCAGCTATAAATAATAGAGGGATAATACTTAATATAAGTGCTGTAAAAGCAATAGGAATTCCTTTTAAAATACGAAATACTTCCATAAAGCTATTATCTTTTGCAGCTTGTTTACTTGGTGTTGTTGATTTCTTGTCTTCGAATTGTAGGAAGAAAGTCGAGAGGAATAATAAGGCGTATGCTGCCATTGAGAAGGCATACATGTACTGTAAACTCATCACAACTAAAAGAATTCCACCTAGTGAAGTACCTGCAATACGAGCGATTGTACCAACATTCATATGTACACCATTCATTTGTAATAACTCATGCTCACGTACGATGAGTGGAATTACAGATTGTAATGCAGGGAAATAAAATGCTGCTGAAATTTGAAGAGCAACCATAAATGCAATCATAAATGCGATACTTTCAAATTGAATAGCAAAAAACATGAAAATAACACTTAAAACTCGACCAAACCCAGCGTAAAGAAGAACTTTTTTCTTTTCATACTGATCGATGACACGGCCAGCCATAGGTCCAACTAGAACACCGGCTAATAGTCCGATAAATAATATAACTGATTTCATGAAATCAGAAGGGACATATTTTTGCATAAATTCAAGGTTGCCAAGAATACCAAGCCATAATCCTAGACCTGCAATAAACTCCCCAATTAAAACAATCCAAACGTTTTTATTACGCCACATAACATAAAACCTCTCCGTCTTTTAAAATGAAAAACTCGTATATAAAACCTCCTTATTTATGTAGTATTTTTATACGAACTTTTTTAGAGTCAGAGTCTATATTACGTGTTTCATAATTGGATTTCAATCTTTTTGATTTGTCAAAAATTTGATGCGTTAATTGATGAAATAAGTGAATTAAAACATAAAAAATTTATGATTAAAGCTAATAGAAAGTAAGGGTACATATAAAAAAGCAAGAACGTATAACTACGCCTCGCTTTTCTCAAGTACAAAATTAAATATTAGATTCACTTAGCAACATTTACGCTCTTGTCCAATAGCTAAAGCGCTAAAAGATAGTGGGCCAACAACTTCTGCGCTTGCACCACTAGTAAGGTTTTCTACAGTTAATGAATATTCGTGTGTTCCACTGCTAACGTTTTGATCTATAGCTTGAAATGTTTGTACGTAGAATTGTTCAGAATCTGTAGATTCAATACCTACTTGTGCATTAAAAATTTCAATATTATCACGGAAAATTCGGAATAAAACTTGTGAAGTCTCAGTTATACCTTCTACACCAATTGTAGCGATTAATTCTACTCGATTATTACGTGAATCTCTACTTGAAATTCGCAATTTCAAATTTGCTAAAATTGCTTTATTTGGAGAAGCTGGGATTGCAAAAGTTTTTTCACCAGTTTTACTTATAGGCTGAGTAGCTTGGTAATCAATGATATGAGTCATATTCTTCACCTCCTCATATACTAGAATATGAAAATAGTGAATAATTAGTTTGGACAAATACTAGATTATTTAATAGAGTCAACAATAATTATTGAAAAGAAGAAATTCACATAAAAGCATTAAGAATATATCACAATAAGATGATATTTTTCTTAATGCTTTTTGTAATTAAGCAGAATATTCTTCTTTACGTACTTCAAAAAATTCATTACGTCGTAAGTAATTATAAATTTTCTCTGAAACCTCTTCTTCTTCAGACACTAAGAAACGATGATCAAAAGCGTAGAAAGATTGACCTTTAATTAATTTTACGTAATACATATTAAACGCCTCCTGACACTAGATTATTACTTGCTTCATATTATGATGGCCTATATGTCTGCTAAAAATACTTGGAGTTTCAAAGGGGATAAGTAAAGGGATGAAAGAGCTTACAATTCTGTAAGGTTTATGTCACCTTTTTCGATAGTTTGTATTTATCAGTTTCTTCTATAATGCAAATAGGTTACATAAAATAAGGGGGTAAAAAGATGGATGAAATAATTGGAGAAGTTGTAGCTGGTATTTGTGAATTTGTAGTGGAAGTAACAGCGGATGCTATAGGAAATTTAGTTTCTGGAAATGATGAGGAAAAAGAAACATTATAATAATTTGTAAAAGAATAAAGTTGATCAAATTATAAAGGCTGATTTCTAAAGGGAAATCAGCTTTTTTATTTTTTACATTATATTAATTTAATTTGAATATTCATTTGTTATCATATTTAAGAAGCCTATATAAGGAGGTGAATAAACAAATATGTCGAATTCAGGGCCTGATTTATCTGTTTCTCGTTTGATTGTGGTAAATATAGAGGAAAAAGAATATCATTTTATTGTTCGTGAACATCCGATTGTAGGGAAATTTATATCGCTATTTGAAAATGGGAAAGAATACGGTTTAATAGATAAACAAATCGCTAATAAAGATAAATTTATTACAGCGGAGCTTACTAAGTTAGATTATTTTAATATAGATGTTTTATATCTTACACCTGGGTGGATATGGATTGGTATGGATCAATTTGGTTTACATGCTCGTGAGGCTACTTATAACGAAGTAGATGTTATTATGAAGTTGAAAGAGGATTTATATTATATAGATATATACGAAGAAATAAAAATGTAGTAAATATTTATTCAGGTTAGGGGGGAAGTTCCCATAGTCTTTTTTTTGTTTAATAATAAAGTGAAAAATTATATTATTTTAATGAAAGGTAAATATGATAAGAAGTGAGATGAAAAGAGGATTTGAAAATACATTAAGAGAATTGTAGTAATTATATGAGTCGTATATGTAAATAATAATAGAAAGAAGATGATAATATGAGTAAAGAAGAGCTTGTGAAAAAACAGTTTGGCAGCAATGCAGATAAATATGTAAATAGTAAAATACATGCTAAAGGACTGGATTTACAATATGTAGTTCAACAAGTTGAGTCTCGTCATAATAATCGTCTTCTTGATGTTGCTACTGGTGGCGGGCATGTGGCAAATATGTTAGCACCTATGTTTGAAGAAGTAGTTGCACTTGATTTAACAGAACAGATGTTAGAAAAAGCAAAAGTTTTTATAAAGCAGAATGGTCATGAAAATGTATCTTTTGTAGCAGGAAATGCAGAGAATTTACCATTTGCAGACCATTTTTTTGATACAATTACATGCCGGATTGCAGCCCATCATTTTACGAATCCGGCTCAATTTATTTATGAAGTAAATCGTACGTTGGAGGATAATGGATTATTCATCTTAATAGATAATGTTTCGCCAGAAAATAATGAATATGATACATTTTATAATTTTATAGAAAAGAAGCGGGACCCAAGTCATGAACGAGCTCTAAAAAAGACAGAATGGCTTACTTTATTAGAAAAAAACGGTTTGCAAATGCAGTCATGTCTTACTTTTGATAAGAAGTTTGATTTTGACTGGTGGTGTAATATGATGGATGTCCCTGTACAAAAGCGTGAAAAATTAACAGAATGTATGATGAAAGCACCAAACGAAATGAAGGAATATTTTAATATTCAACTTAAAAATAATAAAGTAGATTCGTTCTATACTGAAATGGCTATGTTTATATGTAAAAAAAGTACAACATTAAAAAGATAAATGTGTTGCAGTCTTTCTGAAGTACGATATACTTAGTACAGAGAAACTGTGAATTGAGGAATAGTTATTATGATTCGTGTACGCATTGAAGGTACTGAGGAAGAAATGCTTGAATTTATGGGGAAAATGCCAGACATTCCTGGATTTGAAAAGACACATATGAGAGAGCCAAGAAAAGGAAATAACCCGAAATACGATTCAAGTAAAAATGTACTAGCATATTTGTCTTATAAAAAGATTGAAGTCGCCAATAAATAGGCGGCTTTTTTAGTTTGCACTGTTTCACCGCCTTGTCTTTTTCACATAATAATAATAGTAGATTATGCTGAAGAGGGGTGAGAATAGTTAATAAGAAAATCATCTTTTTTGGAGACTTTGGTATTGATGACGCCGTAGCGTTAATTTATGCAAATAAAACATGTAAATTAGATATTCTAGGTATTGTTGCAGAGTACGGGAATGTATCACGAGATATCGTTACGGAAAATGTTTATTTTTTAGAAAGGTACTATGCTACACAAGTGAAAATTATTGAAGGTGCGAGTAGGCCGATGACAGCTGAAGAACCTTTGTTTTTCCCTGAAATCCATGGGGATCATGGTTTAGGTCCTATTATTCCACCTGAAATGAGAATTTGTAAACGAGAAAATTTTTGTGAATTAATCAAATTAATCGAACCTTGTCCAGAAGATATTATAATTGTGGCGACAGGAAGACTAACGACGCTTGCTACGTTATTTTTATTGTATCCAAATATAATGGATCGTATTTGTTCGTATTATATAATGGGCGGCGCTTTCCTATTTCCAGGTAATGTTACACCAGTATCTGAAGCGAATTTTTATGGTGATCCAATTGCAGCAAATATTGTTATGAAATATGCGAAAAACGCTACTATATACCCGTTAAATGTAACACAGGGTGCGCTTATTACGCCTGAAATGGCCAATATAATAGATAAACAAGGAACTGGACAGGCGAAACTCATTAAACCAATGATTGATTTTTATTATGAGAATTTTTATAAAAAAGAATATCCAGGTATTGGTGGAAGTCCCATACACGATTTACTACCGTTTGTCTCGTTTATAAACGATAGTATTTTCGAATATAAAAAATCGGCAGTGTGGATTAGTACGACAAATGATGTGACTAGGGGCCAAAGTGTAGCAGACTTTAGAAAAATAGCTGAACCAACAAGGTTTGATGATCGGCCGATTCAAAGAATTGCTGTTGGTTTTAACTATCCTGCTTTTAAAGAAGAGTTTATGCGAACAATATTGAAGCCAGATTGTCCTTAATGTGTGTAATAACAAGTCGGATAAATCGTTAGTTCGAAAAATAGTTTATCGGTGTGTATTATTCTCAAAAATCTTATAGTTGAGCAGTATGAATAACTTATGAAAAATGTCACATAACTAATGGTAAGCAATTGTTTCTAATTATATTTTGATTGGTTAAATATAAAGGAGGTTATTATATGATTTGGTCTTTAATCGTTGGTGGTTTATTAGGATGGTTTGCAAGCTTAATTACTGGAAGGGATGTACCAGGTGGTGTAATTGGTAATATTATTGCTGGTATTATCGGTTCTTGGGTTGGTTCGAAATTACTTGGTAGTTTTGGTCCAGTCATTGGCGGATATGCAATTATTCCAGCTTTAATCGGTGCGATCATTTTAATTTTCATCGTAAGCTTCTTATTACGAGCAATGCGAAAATGAATGTAAGGACTGTTTACATTTGTAAGCAGTCCTTTTTATATGTTATGCTAGTATTATACAATCAGGAGGTGTCAGCATTGAAAACATTCACAGTAAATTTCCATCAAGAAGATAATGCTAAAGCGACAACAGTACATAAATTAAGTGAAGAGGACTTCAATAAAGCAACTGAAAAAGGTACTCGTCATTTATTTGATTTAGATACAAACGTTGGCTTCTTCGTATTCTTTGATGCAGAAGATGCAGAAGGAAATGATCAATACTTAATGTTACAATATGAAGGAGATCATGAAGAACCAACTGCGTGTTATGGATTTGATTTAAAACTATACTATCAATTTTTAGCACTATACTTAAATGATCTGGAATACCAAGGTGAAACAGATGAGGAAGAGGAAGAATATGGTCCAATTCATCATTTAGCTCACTTACTTTATCATATTGCTGAAGACGGTAAGTCAATCGAAGTGTAATATACATATTTAAAGCTGTCCTTTTGGGCAGCTTTTTTATATGACATTGAAATGGTGTACTTTGAGCTAAATAAAGTGAAGCTTTAATCAGTGGGTGGTTCATCCCCACTGATTATTAGCCCTACCAATCGGGCTTTTACGGGCAGCCCTTACCCCCATCTAACTTCTTTGCTTCGAAGTGGGGATCTTACTGCCCGGCAAATAGCGGGATAAATTAATAATAGAAATTTATTTATTAAGTAGGATTATTTATTACTTTCATGTTAGTATCGTAAAACACCTGTTATAATGATTGTAATTAAATTCATGGAGGCTAATTCTATGCTTGTAGATGTAAAAGCTTTTATTAAAGCTGCAGGTTTAACATGTATTTCATCATTAAGTGGAGATAATACATTTGCTTATAATTTTGAAACTGTAAAAAGCACTATCGCTACATTTTTTAAGAAACTAAGATTTACCGTTTAATTTCATTTCAACCAGTAGGAAAAGAGTAATCACTTCCTACTGGTTTTTTTCTGTTTCAAGGAGCTGTTGTGACGGCATATTTTCAGCTATAGATAGAGGATATTATCATTGAGAAGAGAAGGTTTAAATAAGGAGATGAATACAGTGATTAACAATATAATTCCAAGTTTTTTGAAATTATGGGAAAGTGACGATTTAGAATTAGAACTCCTTAATCGCTACTTTACTTCGCATTCAGAGATATTTGAAGAATACTTTAAGTATCATTGTCCTAAAACGAAAGAACGTCTTTCTAATGCCATTAAACAATATCCCGCAAAAATAGAAGATATTCGTATTATTGCAGAATCATTACCAATCATTATTCAAGAGGTAACAAATGAATATCGTAATAAATATAACTTTGATGTAAATATGAAATTCCATGTATTCGTTGGAGGATTTGGTTCAAATGCATTTGTAGAAAGGGAAATCATTGGAGACATATTTTTTGCGGCAGAAAAATTATCTCCAGATTTGAATCATCTTCGTGTTATTGCTGCTCACGAAATAGGTCATATATATCATAATGTTATGCTACAAAATACTGGAATGGATTGGACTAGGGCTGAATGGACCGATGCGTCGGTAAGTTTGTATCGTGAAGGTGTTGCAACTTATTTATCAAAAAAAATCGTTAAAGATTTAAATGAGTCTGTTTACTACTCATATAATAGTGACGGTGATCCATGGCTACAATATTATAAAGAAAATGAAGAGAAAATAAAGAAACGTTTTTTACAAGATTATGTTGAAGGATGGACAGATGAAAAAGAGAAAGAATGGTTCCGTTTATCAGGAGGTAGTTACTTCGGATATAACAGACTTGGTTACTTTTTAGGAACAGCTTTTGTAACATATTTTGTACAAGCCTTTGGAGAGAATGAAGCACTGACTTTTTGGAACAAACATAATTTGAAAAGTAGTGTAATGGGTTGGTTATCGAAATGAATAAGATGCAATAGGGGGGTAAAATGATGAAAGGGTATTTGAAAATAGTTATGTTGTTTTTGGCTATAGCATGTATGTTTGCGCTAGCAGCATGTAATGGGACAGACGAAAAAAAGGAAACAAATCCAACCTTGGAAAATAATAAAAATGAACAAAGCAATTCTTCAGAAGAACAGAAAAATCCTGAAGCAAAACCAAGTAATGAAAAAACAACAAAACCATCACCTGAGCCAGATTCGAAAAATAGAACACTTAATCAAAAATCAATTAACCACGTTAAAGATTTGTTTGAACTAGCAAAAGAAGGAAAGGTACCTAATGTGCCATTTGGAGCCCATACAGGGGATATTGAAGAAATTGAAAAAGCGTGGGGGCAAGCAAATAAAACCGAATATGCAGGGAATGGTATGTACGCAACTTTTACAAATAAAAATGTTGTTTTCGGATTTAATAAAGGGTCACAAGTTTTTGATGTACGCTCATATCATGCAGAACTAAAATTGATTACATTACAAGAAATTGAAAAAGCATTGGGAAAACCATCTTCAGTTAAAGAGAATGGTGAAGATAAAATATATGTATACAAAGTAAATAACCAGTATGAGCTGAAATTTGTCATTCCAAAATCGACTGGTAAGGTAGATCATATTTCTGTATTTTCACCAGAGGATAGTATTAATAAAATGGCAGGATAAGAAATTAAGTGATTTCAAAAACACCTCACTTTATTGAAGTGAGGTGTTTTTAGTTGTAAATAAGGAACGTCTCCTGCCATATAAAACATACTTTCATATGCGAAATACTTCACTTTTGTTTTTTAATATTCATCCAATAAGAAATATTGATCTACTGAAAAAGTAGTAACCTATAAATTATGTGTAGGCTGGTTCATAATTTTTTTACGTTCTAAATTTTGAACAAACAGTGCTTGAACAATACCTCCAATTAATAAGAAACTAGCACAAATATAAAACAGCATACTTCCATTTAATTTACTTAATAAAACTGCACCAATAACAGGTCCACACGTTCGAGATATATCCCAGTGTATACCGTAAATTGAAAAATATAAACCACGTTTATCATGAGGTGCAATTTCTGAAACGAATCGCAATAAATGGTTTAGAGCAATACTTTCTCCAATGACTAAAAAGAGTAAGGTGAAGAATAACGACAATATCGTCGTTGAATAACTAAAGCCAACTGCAGCTATCGTATAGCAGGCGTAAGAAATAAGGATGATTTTCGCCATAGAAAATCGTTCAGACCATTTTACGAGGAAGATTTGTAGAATGATTTCCAAAATGGCTTTGCATGTTGAAATAAATGCGAGTATGAATACGAGATTAGGAAATACATGTTCTGCAAAAATACGATAATTCGTCTCAGTTTGTGCATAAAAAAAGCTAATAGGAAGTGTAGAAAACATAAGACCGAATATGGCGTAATGTTTAAAAACAAATTGCTTTGGTGAACTTGCCTCAATTGTTTGTTTCGTCTTACTTATAGTCGGAACGGTTTCTGGGAGCTGGGTCCAAACAACAACGGCATATATCGTAAGGGTTACACTTTGCACGATAAATAAATATTCTGGGTGAGTATTATAAAAACTTGCACCGATTAAAGGGCCGATTACGGATCCAACTGCTCCCATCGTTTGTAGGAGAGCAAAAATTTCTGCTTGCTGCTCTTTTTTTGTTAAATCAGCAATTTGTGCACGTTGAGCCGGAATATATAAGGAACGGCCAATGCCATTAATGACATATAACAGTGCAAATATAAAAACGGATTGAGCGAAAACGAAACTACCGATTGCAACACTTTGTAGCAATAAGCCGAGTAACATAATCTTTTTCCGGCCATATTTATCAGTAATTCCTCCAGCAATAAGTGTAAATAAAATGTCTGAAAGTGGCTGTAATCCGAAAATCAGCATAGTTATTATTACATTGCCGTTTAACATTTTATTAACGTAAATAATCATAATGATAGCTAGCATAGATTCAGTCGTTCGGGTTAATAATTCACCACACAGTCTAATAAAAATAGGTTTATTGTAACGAAGTAAGAGATAATTCAATATTAATTCCTCCTTTCTATATTGAAATGATAAGATGAAAGAAGAATTGGAAAAAGGGTAGAAACAATAGGGAGTATTTTTCACCTTTTAGGGGGATTATGATGTTTATTTTAGATCAATATATTGAACTATGGATTGCTTATGGAAAAGGGAAAAAAGAGGGAGAACGATTGGAAGTAACAGTGCAAAATATATCTGAAACATTATTTTGTACAGAGCGTAATAGTAAATTAATTATAAAAAAATTAGATGAGTTAAATTGGATCAAGTGGTTTCCAGGTCGCGGCAGGGGAAATCGTTCCAAGTTAATATTTCAAAAGCACCCGATGTCTTTAATTTTAGATAGAGGAAAAGAAATAACGAAAAAAGGGGATGTGAAAAGCGGAAGCATATTTGTGGAACGCTATAGCTCACATTTTCCGTCAGTAAAGGGAGAATATCACTGCTGGGTAGATTCAATATTTGGTCATAAGATTGAAATGACATCTGAAGGGAGAAGAGATGTACTCCGGTTGCAAGTACAAATGAATTTAGATATCACATTAGATCCTGTATACGCTACAATGCGTTCAGAATGTCATATGGTAAAACATATATTCGACACACTCGTGTATGTAGACGGTAATACAAACATTATAGAGCCAAGACTTGCATTTCACTGGGAATATAATGACGCTGAAAAAATATGGACGTTTTATTTACGAAAAGGAGTTCACTTTCATAATGGAAAACAACTTACTGCACATGATGTTATATACTCATTGAATCGATTTATGAATCTGGAAAATAATGCACACGCATGGATGTTACAACACGTTGAAAGTATCCGTTCAGTGGATGACTACGTTGTCGAAATTCAATTACAAACGGAAAATAAAATGTTTTTACATATGATAAGTGCAGAACAGTGTTCTATCGTGAGTGAAGATGAAGCAGGAGAGCTAATTGGAACAGGGTCTTTTCAATTATATAAAAGCAATGAAAATCTGTTCATTTTAGAAGGTCATCCTTTATATTTTCGTGAAAGACCTTTTTTAGATCGTGTTGAGTTGTGGAATGTAGAACAAGGTGTAAGTACATACGATATTTTAGTAAAGGCGCAGTATAAAGATAAAGAAAAACATAATAAAGAATTGTCTCGGCTTGAGTCGAACGTGACATATATAACATGTAATCTTACGAAAGAAGGACCAATGCAAGATGAGTTATTTCGGAAAGCGTTATATAAAATCATTCATGGTTATACAATCGTTCAAGAACTCGGCGGAGAACGTGGAGAAGTGGCAAAGAAACTAATATTAGCAGGTGAAAGCATTGTAGAGATTGAGGAAGATGTAGAAAGTTTAATTAAAAGGAGTACTTATCATAATGAAGTGCTACAGCTCTACACATTTACAGGACGAGATCATGTTGAAGATGCACAATGGATACAAAAAGAGTGTGCGAAGTACGGGATTCGTGTAGAAAATAATTTTCTTGATATAGAAGAGCTATTGGAAGTAAGTACGATACAAAAGGCTGATATGATGCATGATAGTGCCACAATAAGCGAACGAATAGAAGATAGTCTATTATATATGTTTCTTACAAAAAATAGTTTTATTCATGGACAAAGCAACATGGACTTTTATGAAAAGTTGTCTATTTATTTTAAACAAGAAGAATTAGAGAAAAGAGTTACATTGTTACGCGATATTGAGGATACTTTGTTACGTCAAATTCATATTATTCCTTTGTATCGTAATAAACAAGAGGTAAGTACACATGAAAAAGTCCAAAATATAATGATTAATTCACAAGGTTGGATTGATTTTTATAATATTTGGTTTAAATCTTGATATATAAGGGCTTTTGCGCATTTTCATAAGATGTGTAAGAGCCTTTTTTGTATGTAGGAATAGGTTTGTTTTACACATTGTTACGCTACTTGTGATAAAAGTCTATTTACAGCGTAACAGTGTTATGTTACATTTTTATCAGGAAGGAGTGTTATACAGTTGAGTACAGATTTGATTTCAAAAAAAGATTTATTAGAACTAACTGGCATTTCATATGGACAGTTATATAGGTGGAAAAGAAAAAATTTAATACCGGAAGATTGGTTTGTACGAAAGTCAACATTCACGGGTCAAGAGACATTTTTTCCGAAAGAAAAGATATTAGAGCGTATTGATAAAATCCAAACGATGAAAGAGGATTTATCACTTGATGAACTAGCGAATATGTTTTCACCGAGTGTGAGAGAAATTCTTTTAACAAAGGAAGACATTTTACGTAAGGGGATTGCATCAGAACCAGTTTTACAATTTTTCATAGAACAAACGAATAAAACAGCAGAGTTTCAATTTGTAGATATTCTTTATGTGTACATGTTAGAAGAATTATTACAATCGGGAGATATTAGTTTAGAAGAAGGAAAAATGGTCTTGCAAGTTTTACGTGAAAATTATGAAGCAATTAAACATAAAAATTGTGATTTAATCATTGTACGAAAGTTAGGGATTTCTACATGTTTATTAGTTTCAAACGTGGAAGATTTAATTTTTGAAAAAGGCACTAAAATCGTTTTACGCGAAGCGATTATGAAATATACCGAAGCATTAAAAACGAAATTGTTGTAGTGGAGGAGAAAGTATGCGTACAGATAATTTGATTATAAATGGTTACGGTTCATCGAATGGTGGCGAGTTTCATAAAGTGCAACTAAACGGAAAAGGTACTGTGAATGGAAATGTTGAATGTGACCAATTTGAATGTAACGGTTACGGTGCCGTTACTGGAAATTTGAAAAGTAGCAATGCAAGAATTAGTGGATCAGGTAAAATCGACGGTACAGTTCATGCTGAAACGATGCGAATTGATGGAAAAGCAACAATTACGCAAGATGTGAAGGCAAACAGTTTGAAAATTGCAGGAAAAGGTACGGTAGGTGGAAATGTCACTGGTGAAGAATTTAAAGTCAATAGTCAAGCGACAATTGATGGTAATTGTGAAGTGGATACGTTTTCTTCAGAAGGACAATTTACAATTGGTGGATTACTAAGCGCTGATGAAATAAATATTAATATTCACGGTACATGTCGAGCGAAAGAAATTGGTGGTCAAACGATTAAAGTAAAACATAGACTAAGTACTTTTAGTAGGCTGTTTAAATCAGTATTTGGTATGCAATTAGAGGCTGAACTATTAGAAGGTGACAATATCGATATTGATTATGCTCACATAAGAACGGTAAGAGGAAATAATGTTACGGTAGGACCGAACTGTGAGATTGAACTGATCGAATATACGGGTGTTCTTACTGTTGATAAAAGCGCAAATGTAAAAGAAATGAAGCAGATTTAATGGAAGGGAGAAAATGATATGGAACATCAACATAGTCTTACTGTTAATGGTTCTGGTAGTTCAGCAGGCGGAGATTATAATAAAGTGAAGATTCGCGGTGAAGGAACGATTTCTAATGACATGAGCTGTAATGAATTTAAAACGTACGGCACGAGTGAAGTGTGCGGTAATATGAAAGTGAAAAGTTATGTCGTGTATGGAGATAGTGAAGTACAAGGAAATGTAGATGCGGAATATGTAAAAGTATACGGAAATACACAAATGCATAGTGATGCTCATATTGAAAAAATAAAAGTAAGAGGTATGATAGAAGTTAAGGGGAAATTAACTGGTGATTTCGTAGATGTGAAAGGCGCTTTAAATGTAAAAGGAGATATTGAAGTTGAAGAACTGTCACTAACTGGTGGCCTTGAAAGTGATGGATTACTTAATGCTGAAAATATTGAAATTTCACTTCGTTATGAAGGTAGCAAAGTAAGAGAAATTGGCGGTAAGAAGATTACCGTTCGTAAAAAAGCGAGATTTATTCCATTTACAAATCATGCTGGAAGCCTCCAAACGTCTATCATTGAAGGAGATGAGATTTATTTAGAGCATACGATTGCTGAAGTAGTAAGGGGAAATAATGTTACAATTGGTCCCGGATGTGAAATTAGTGTTGTAGAATATCATACTAGTTTTAATCAAAAAGGTAATGCAGTCGTAAAGGAACATAAACAAATATAAGTAGTACGAGGGAGAGCAAGGTTATGGTTGAAAAGAATAATAAGCTCGGCTTTGTTGTAGCGGGCTTATTGCTAGGTATTTTAATGGCATCAATGGATAATACCATTGTCGTAACAGCGATGGGAACAATCGTTGGTGATTTAGGAGGCCTTGAAAACTTTGTATGGGTCGTTTCTGCCTATATGGTCGCAGAAATGGCAGGTATGCCGATATTCGGAAAACTATCAGATATGTATGGTAGAAAGAGGTTCTTTATTTTCGGTTTAATCGTCTTTATGATTGGTTCGGCGCTTTGTGGTACTGCTGAAAATATTACACAGTTAGGGATTTATCGTGCCATTCAAGGTATTGGCGGCGGGGCATTAGTGCCGATCGCGTTTACTATCGTTTTTGATATTTTCCCTCCTGAAAAGCGCGGGAAAATGGGTGGTTTATTCGGAGCAGTATTTGGTTTATCGAGTATTTTTGGTCCGTTGCTTGGTGCGTATATTACAGATTACATAAGCTGGCACTGGGTATTTTATATTAACTTACCGCTTGGCGTTTTAGCACTTATTTTTATTACATTCTTTTATAAAGAGTCACGAGTTCATAGAAAGCAAAAAATTGATTGGTTTGGCGCAATTACTTTAGTTGGTGCAGTAGTTTCTTTAATGTTTGCGCTTGAACTTGGCGGACAAAAGTATGATTGGGATTCTAACTTTATTTTAAGTTTATTTGGTGGATTCGTTATTTTAATTATTGCATTCATTTTTATTGAACGTAAAGTAGAAGAACCGATCATTTCATTTGAGATGTTTAAACAACGTTTGTTCGGAATGAGTACAATTATTGCTTTATGTTACGGAGCTGCATTTATGTCAGCAACTGTATACATTCCATTATTCATTCAAGGTGTATACGGTGGCACTGCAACAAACTCAGGATTATTACTTTTACCAATGATGTTAGGCTCAGTCGTAACAGCGCAGTTAGGTGGTTTTTTAACGACAAAGCTTAGCTACCGAAACATTATGATCATTTCTGCGGTTATTATGCTAATTGGACTATTTTTATTAAGCACATTAACGCCAGAAACAAGTCGTGCATTATTAACAGTGTATATGATCATTATCGGATTCGGAGTCGGTTTCTCATTCTCTGTACTAAGTATGGCAGCTATTCACAACTTCGGTATGGAACAGCGCGGATCTGCGACTTCGACGAGTAATTTCATTCGTTCATTAGGTATGACACTTGGTATTACAATCTTCGGAATGATTTAAAGAACAGGTTTCCAAGATCAATTAGAAGAAGCATTTAAAGGTATGAGCGGGGGAATGAATACAAACACATTAGGGGATTCAAGAGCCATTTTATCAGAATCGGCAAGATCTCAAATCCCTCCGCAAATATTAGATAAGATTATTGATGCTCTTTCTAGTTCAATTGTTCAAACGTTCATGTGGGCATTGGTACCAGCTGGATTAGCATTCATATTCATTTTCTTTATGGGAAATGAGCGCATGGTAATTAAGAAACAACAAAAGAATAAAAAGAGCGAAACATCAAAAGCGTAATGAAAAAGCTCCTTTCCAATTGGAAAGGAGCTTTTTCATATGTATGGTGTTAGATTAGCCTTCGATAATTTCGTATTCTTCGTCTGCAAGTAATAAAATTTGTGTTTTCTTACCTTTGTTTTGAACTTCGATTACATCGTATGCACCTAAGTCTCTTACTTTGCTTTGAGAAGCGTTAACCATAACTTCCATAGAATCAATTAAGATATCTTCTTCAATGTATGATTCAGGCAATGCCATATCTTCAGTTTCTAATACACATGCGTATAGATTTTGTAAGTTTTCAGCAGTTGGGTTTTGTTCCTCAACATCAATGATGTTTTTTACTGCTTCCATATTTTCTTCTTTTACTTGGTATACTTTAATTTTAGCCATTGTTTTAATCTCCTTTATAACGTAATCGTAGAGGCTACACTTCATTATAACGTTTTTTTCATGAAAGATGAAATTGTTATATGTATTTATAGTAAAAATTATGTGTTATTACTCATTATTGGTGTAATTCCCTTACTAATATTATGAATAGGTAACGATATTCCTACGTTAAAGTTATATTGTCCAAGCTTTTTTGTTTTCCTTTCATATATATGTATTAGCTATTCTATATAAAGAAGGGATGGAGTGTAAGTGGATTGTGAGCCGAAACGTGATTGTGGATGTTGCCAAAATAGTATATGTGAATTTTTACAAAGTCTAGAACCGTATACTAAAGTTGAAAGTATTGTAATAGCAGGAAACGAAATCGTTGTATCCTATTTTCTTTCGTTTAATGTGATGAAAGGGATTGTATCATTTGTACAAGAAGACAGTGAGGTTATATTTGTAGATTGCTCAAAAATTGATGCAATCCGAATAGGAAAAGTTTGTAGTTGCAAATCGAAAGTTAAATATATTGAAGAGGACTTTAGCTTGCTAGGAAATGTGTGCCCGCAATGTTTAACAGAGGAGAGCACAATCTTTTTCGATTTTCATAATCCAGAATTAAATTTATCTTTACAAGCGAAAACAATTGATGCACCTATATGTACTGAATTTACAGATGAACTTGGGAATATAGTAAAGCAAGTTGCAATCGTAGGTGAAGCAATTGTTTCTAAGGATTTTGTTCAAGTACCTGAACTGTTAGATTTTCGATTAGTTTTATCGGATACTGCTGCGAACCCTTTGAAGTTTGGAATACTATTCATTAATTTTCCTGATATTACATTCATTATTCTTTTCGCATCTAGTGGATACTTAAACATTTCAAATTGTTTAAAAGTAGAGAGTGGAACTGGTAATATCGAAATAGAAGAGCTGAAAAAAATGATAAAGGATGACGATAACACGTACAAATCGGTTGTTAAATTGACTAAGGTATATAAGAACGGTGAGACGGAATCTTTTATTTCTAAGAAGGGGTTATAACGCATTTTTTGATAAATCCTCATACATTATGTTGAGGGTTTATACATACACGATGTATATTCTAAAGTTTAAAAAGTGAGATACTCTTTTTTTATTAGATGTTATAATAATTTTATATTTGTGAATAATTTATAATTATATAAAATTTTAGTTTAATAGGTGTTTGCTTATATGGTAAGTGGTTTATTGAAAAATTATATATATTGAATCTTAAATATTTAGAATACGATTGATTTTAAAGAAGGCGGGAATGTAAATGATATATGAAGCGAATATACGTACAAGAAAAAAACTAGTTTCTATGTTTGATGATTTCAATAACGTTGTTTTACTTTCTTATTTACAAGGACATATGGGTACTGCTTGGGTAAATGATCTTGAAAATCCAACAGTAGCACAAGTTACGGTAGGAATTTTCACATTTTACGCTGGAGACCCAAATGTGCAAGAAACAGAAGAGTTATTACGTAATATTCCAGAAAGAATTTTAGTTATCGTAAATAGTGAAGAGTGGAAACAACGCCTAGAAACATTCCATGAAAGAAAAATAGATAAGTTTTTACGTTATAAATTCAAACGAAATCCAGAAGTTTTTAATCGTTCAAAATTACAATCTTTTATATCAACACTTCCAAAAGGATACGAGTTAAAAAGAATAGATGAGCATATCGCAAATAGCCCTACATTACATAAGATCTCCGAAGATTTTACAAGTCAATTTCAGTCGGTAGAAGATTATATAAACCGTGGTATAGGTTATAGCATTTTATATAACGGAGAAGTTGTATGCGGTGCATCCTCGTATAGTATTTATAATGATGGAATTGAAATTGAAGTTGCGACTGATCACAATCATAGAAGAAAAGGTTTGGCAACTGTAGTTAGTGCAGCTCTTATATTGGATTGCTTAGAAAATGGAAAGTATCCAAACTGGGACGCAGCGAATACTACATCTGCTAACCTAGCAGAAAAGTTAGGATATGTTTTTGATAAAGCGTATGATACTTATTTTGTGGATAATAGATGAGTGAAGGAATTACATACTAAAAAATAAATGCGCCCTAGTACGTAAGTCTAGGGCGCATTTATTAGTTGGTAAATATCTTCATAACAATCTTATCACATTTTATCTTTTGAATGTTTGGAATTAAAGATATTTATGTGACTTTTTGAAAAAATAAAAGAGCAGCTAGCAAAAGCTTACTGCTCCTCTCCAAGGGAGAATGGAGAAATACAATCATGTTACCTATAGTATTGACGGAACATTAAGTTTTAATCAGCCATTTATAAAAGGAGAGATAAAATATCTTTAATTAATCCTTAGGTTCCGATTAGGAGTACTAATAGAAAAACGATTGAGAATATACTTTGTTATCCCGCATTAACGGGCAGTAAAACCCCCACTGATTAAAGTTTCGCTTTATTACATTTACAATTTAAATAGTAGAACGTGTTTTTCGTAGTTCTCCAAACACCAATTATATTTTTTTATAATAATTGGATGGACTGCTTCTTTCGTAGTATCGACTTCAGTATAGCCATATTTCTTATAAAAGTTTTCTAATTCCTCAAAAGGAAGACAATATACATCTTGTATTTGTGATTTTCTCGCAGTTTCCACTAAAAATGAAACAAGCTCACCAGCTAATTGTAGCCCTCTAAATTGAGGCAGAATAAAAATTCCACCCATTTCTAAAGTATCTGCATCTATTTGGACTAATCGTCCAACACCTGCATACTCATTGTTATATGTAATAATTGCAACTTTATCTCTCTTTAAATCACTTCTTACAAATCCTATTGAGTCATATTGATTATTAACCCATTCTAAATCGTTAGATGTGGCCAATTGAATACTCATATACATCCTCCTTGGAAATACTAGCACTCTCTTCATTATATAGAACATAACATACTATATCAAAAGAACCTTGAGATAGCACATTTGTTTAAGTTATTAGTTAAAAGTTTGGGATTGCTGGCATTGAAATGTAGGCTTCACCAAACATAGGATAATAATCTTGTGAATTTAGTGTTACATAGTCAAAATAAAAAATAGTTCATGTGTTCGATAACGCACGATTGTTTAAGTGTAGAGAAAATCATAGGGGTATTTTAATTAGTAGCTACTGTATTCATTGAAGCTATTAAGGAAATGTGGTAATCGCCAGTCTTATTGATACAAATCATATTAGGATTTAGTAAAAAACTCTTCCTGAAAAAGAGGGAGATTAAAGATAAGAGCACTTCGAAAAGTGCCCTTCAGTAACGACTACTCATTCTAAAAAGAAAGGATGCAATATATCATATGAAGTTTAGTGTATTTAATTATGGGCCTTTTATATAAAAGTTTTATTTTGTTCCGAATAAAAAGGCGGTTGTTTCCGCAACCACCTTTCAGTAAAACAAAGCACTTTTTATGAAATAAATTATGGATGATCCCTAAAAAAGGTTATAGGATATACCCACATTTTTATAACTAAAGTGACGAACTCAGGTTATAAGGAAGGAACAATTATATTGTATGAAATCTATTCTAGAGTAGTCACAAAGAAAGTTGTCTTCTTATTAGAAGGCAGCTTTTTTTATTAGAAAAAGAAGTAGAAGATTAAGTTACTTGTCCAAACAAATTTTAAAAAAATACATAAAATGCTATTAGTTAGTCAATATTTTAATATTGCTAATTTTTAAGACTAAAAGGGGTGATTTTATGTGTGAATGTGAAGTTTGTAGACGAAAGAAAAATCGGGATCCATTAAACCGGGAGTTTGAGCCGAAAAAACGAGTTCCTGAGCCAAAAAAACGAGTTCCTGAGCCAAAAAAAGAGGATTGTGAGCCAAAAAAAGAAGATTGCGAATCATTAAATTATTATTCATTTAGTAAAAATGCAAATTTTTTAGAAAAAGCTATACAAACAGATGAAATCGATCAAATTTCTGAGGAATATATTGAAATAGTAGATTCAGCAGATGTACAAGTTACTACTACAGATACAAAAGCTGCGCTATCTATCCAAGCTGCATTACAAGCAGCTATTGTGGTTGTGGTAAGTATTTCTATAGCAGATAGTGAAAAGGCAGATAAAATAACACAAGAATTGTTTCAAAAATCATCTATTAAACAAATTAATAGACAAAAAACATTTATTAAAAATTCCAGAAACGTAACCGTAACAACTACTGATACAGATATTGCAGTGAATATTCAAATTCTCCTTCAAATTTTATTAGCGTTACTAGTTAAATTAAATATTTTATAAAGTGTCTATCCCATTTATATTTAGCTATAAGGGTTCACTCTAAGTAAATATTTTTTTGTTGTAATATGTGGTACAAGCTTGGACTTCTCATTATGACTGAATTAATATTCAAGATTAATGGGAAATTAAGTGTGGAAAACTACACAATAACAAAGGTGAACTTATAATTTAACATTGAATAAAACTTATAAATGTGAAGTAAAGGAAGGCTGTCTTCGTATTAGAAGACAGCTTTTTGATTTTATTAGTAAAAAGAAGTGAAAATAGAAGATTAAGTTACTTGTCCAAGCAATTTTTATTTAAATGCATATAATGCTGGTAGTTATTTGAAATTTTTATAGGAAACTGATAGGAGTGAACATTGTAAATGGATGATTTAAATAAATTTTCTTCCTTTAAGTTTGATAAGGATCAAAAGAATATAATTATAGACCTTTTACTCTCAGATATTTTTAATAGGCATGGAATCAATGAAGAAAAACTAAAAAATTTATCACCAGAAAAAAAGCAGCAAATTAAAAGTATTGTTTCTGAAATACAATCACAAGTTAATAATTATTTAGATTGAAAGGGGGTGAACGTATGGACAAAACATGTCATTCAGATGAAAATAAAAAGTGGAGTGCATTAGATTCCTCAAATCCTCATCCGTCTTTTAAAAATGCTAGCGTTTCAGAAGCAGCTGCGCAAGAAAGTAAAACGTACCAAATTTCTGAAGAATCTATTACAATTGTAGATTCAGCAGATGTAGAAGTTACTACTACAGATACAAAAGCTGCTTTATCTATTCAAGCAGCATTACAAGCAGCTATTGTGGTTATAATAAGTGTTTCTATAGCAGACAGTGAAAAAGCTGACCGTGTAGCACAAGAATTGTTTCAAAAATCATCTATTAAACAAATTAATAAACAAGAAACTGTTATTAGAAATTCTAGAAATGTTACAGTTACGACTACGGATACAGACATAGCAGTAAATGTTCAAATTCTTCTCCAAATTTTATTAGCTTTACTAGTAAAATTAAATATTTTATAAAATGTTTAACTTGTTTTTTATCTAGTGATTCTTACAGGTGAATATTCACTGTTTTAATTATAGTACAGGCTATAAATATTAATCATAACTGGACTAATATTTAACATCGCCAAAATAATAATGAGAACAATGTGATGGAAAATAAATTTTGGTTATTTTATGAAAATTTAAAAGCCATTTCCTTTATTGGATTTGGCTTTTAAATTTTAAACAGTATGAATTTGAAAAGATTATATTAAGATAAAGAATCAAAATATAATGATACAAAATACTTATAAAATTATTCGTGTTATAGAAAAATAATAAGAAAAAGGTGTTTAAAATAGAATCATTTTCATTAATAGTTCAAGTTTTGAAGAATAGTGCATACAATATAAAGTGTTTTCCTTTCTTCATTTAAGTTTTACGTATATAATTTAAAAGTACTATTTTTATTTTATTATTTTATATTTATAACAGAATAGAGGTTTAAAAATGGGTGTTAAAATCATTACGGATAGTGCGGCGGATTTACCAGTAGAATTGCTGCAAGCATATGATATTGATTTAATTCCACTCCGTGTATATGATGAAGCAGAAACAGAGTATTTAGATGGAGTAACATTAGAGTCAGTTACATTATTGCAAAAAATGAGAGAAGGCGCTGTTTATAGAACGTCATTGCCTTCACTTGAAACTTTCCAAGAAAAATTTGTTTCTTATGCAAAAGAAGGTAATCCTTGTATATATTTAGCTTTTTCATCTGAACTGTCTGGTACATATCAATCATCAGTTGTCATTAAAGAGGAAGTAAAAGAAACATATGTAGATTTAGATTTAGAAATTATTGATACGAAATGTGCTTCGCTTGGTCAAGGTCTTGTCGTTTTAGAAGCTGCTAAAATGGCAAAAGATGGCGCATCAAAAGAAGATATTTTAAACCGTGTCGCTTTTCTAATGAACCATATGGAGCACATCTTCACTGTAGCTGACTTACAGTACCTTGTTAGAGGTGGACGTTTAAGTAAAGTAGCTGGTTTTATCGGTGGTTTACTAAACATTAAGCCGATCTTAAACGTGGAAGAAGGAAAACTTGTACCACTTGAAAAGGTACGAGGAAAAAAGAAAGTATTAAGCCGTATTGTTGATATTATGGAAGAGCGTGGTAAAGACCTTAAAGGTCAAACAATCGGTATGACTCACGGTGACGATTTAGAAACAGCTGAAGCATTAAAAGCATTAATTACGGAAAGATTTGGCTGTGAAGTATTTATCGTAAATACAATTGGTGCAGCAATCGGAGCACATACAGGACCTGGCGTTATAACGTTATTTTTCTTAAATGAAGTAGAGTAAAGGATTGATCTTTTGATCAATCCTTTTTTATTTTTTAATCTGTGATAATCGGTCGTTATGGTATTGATGAAGATAAAACCTTTGAAGTTTTCCTATATCAAATGCAATCTTGTAGAGGGAGTATTTTTTATATGTGGAATGATACTTAATGGTAGAAGAAAAGAGTATAAATAAGAATGTATTTATAGGAATCTGAATATTTAATGATATCGAAATTTTGTCATTTCATATATAATTGTGTAGGGAGAAATATCTGTAACTATTTGTAAAAATAGGAGGCGGCTATAAAAATGCAAGAAATTGCTAGATGGGATTTAAATCGACTGTATTTGAATGAGGATATTCTATTTCCGATTTTGGAGTTGAAAGAGCAATATTTTGTAACAAAAGATGTAGAGATTCTTTCAAAGCTTATACAAGTTATTGAAAAAGCAGAATACTATTTGTACTGTCAATCGGTTGAAGAAAGTGTTTCATCTGACCTTACTAAATTGACTGTGAAAGTGAAGGAACTAAAAAGTGAAGTACAGCAAGTAATAAAACATAATGAAGTGGAAACTTCAGATAATACTAAGTTAATAAAAGATGAACTTAATGCGTGGGAAAATATGTACATACAATTACGGGATAGGATAGAAATAGCGCGCAATAACAAACAATTATCATTTGGACAAGCAAATAACATTGCAATGAATAGTGATAATGAAAAGGAAAGATTAGAATTATTCGAGTTACTTACAAATGCATTAAATAAAGAAAAAGAAATCTTTGCTAC
Source organism: Bacillus sp. AR8-1 (assembly GCF_008042345.1). Lineage (NCBI taxonomy): Bacteria > Bacillati > Bacillota > Bacilli > Caryophanales > Bacillaceae > Bacillus > Bacillus sp. AR8-1. The sequence goes on along the minus strand of NZ_QNUB01000011.1, from coordinate 39,592 downwards.
TGTATTAAATCAAATAGGGAGATTACGTAATATAAAGAGTAATGAAATAGAAGATAGAGAGATTTTAACACAATCTTTTCATGCGAATGGCATTTCAGAAACTGTATTATTACAAATGTGGAATGTGACAGAAGAAAACCTTGATAAATTAGTAAGTGCTTTAAGCGTGTATAAGAAAGGGAAAGCTTCGATTACATGGCATGAACTTATGACAGTAAAGGAAAGTAATGAGGTTACTATTCCTTTTTCAGTAGCAGTACAAAACGTTTATGATGCATGTAAGAATATTGATGAAGAATTAGCAGTATTTGCACGTAATGCGATAGAAAGTGGATGGATAAATGCTGAACCGAGAGAGAATAAACCACCAGGTGGGTTTTGTGCTCCATTTTTCAGTGAGAAAGAATCGAGAATCTCCATGCGTTATGATGGGAGTATAGATAGTGTAAGAGTGCTCGCTCATGAATTAGGACATGCTTGGCATTTTTATAATATGAGTTTTGAACAATCTACATCTTTTTTAGATGATTATTTGCCGATGAGTACGGCTGAATCAGCATCTATTTTCTTTGAAACGGTACTCTTAAATTATCTAATTGAAACAACTGATAGTAAAGATATGAAAAAGGCATTGCTTAGCTGGAAAATAAGAAATAGTTTTAATTATGTAATGGCAATACGAGCATCGTATCAGTTTGAAAAAACATTTTATGAAAAATGTAAAGAGGGTCCATTAAGTGCTGATGAAATTGAGAAATTATCTATAATGGCACAAAAAGAAGCATATGGAAATTCTTTAAGTGAATACCAGCCGTTTGTATGGATGAAATATATTCAATTTTATATAGCAGATGTTCCTTTTTACAATTATCCATACACATTTGGATATTTAGTAAGTTTTAGTTTATTAGAAATAGCTCAAGAAAGTAAAAGTACTTTTCATCCAAAATATAAAGAGTTTTTAAGAGAAACAGGAAAGGCTCCAGTAGAGGAGCTTATGAAAAAATATTTTGAAATAGATATAAGAAATTATGAATTTTGGAATAAGGCTTTTATTCAAATTTCTAAAGACATTGATGAATATTTGCAGCTTATGTAAGGGGAGAGTATAGTGGATCAACAGTTTATAAAAGGTATACCTTTTTCAACTTTAGAATATGCAAAAGCTATAAGTTTATTAAAAGGTTGGATACATGAACAACAAGAGAAACCAAGGTTTGTAGTAACTGCAAATCCTGAAATTGTTATGTCTGCAAAGGAAAATACGGAAAAATCAAAGCAGTTTAAAAAGATGTTACTATCTGCGGATTTAATAACAGCGGACGGGATTGGTGTCATAATTGGCTCGAAAATATTAAAAGGAACTTTGAAAGAACGTGTTACTGGGGCGGATTTAACTCACGATTTAATAAAATATTGTAACGACAATGAATATCGTGTCTTTCTTTTTGGAGCCGCTCCAGAAAGTAATAAAAAGGCATTAGAAAAATTAAATGAGCAGTTCCCAGGAGCACAGTTTAAAGGACAGCATGGATTTGTAAATGGTGAAGAAATAGAAAAAATAAAAATAAAAATTAAGCAATTCAAGCCGCATTTACTACTCGTAGGACTAGGTTCACCAAAACAAGAAGAGTTCATCTATGAAAACATACAAACATTAAACGTTCCGCTATCTATTGGTATCGGAGGCATGATTGATATAGTATCTGGTACTGTAAAAAGAGCACCGAAAATGATGAGGGATACTGGAACTGAATGGCTGTATAGGTTACTCTCACAGCCGAAAAGATTGAAGAGGCAACTTGTACTTCCGAAATTTTTATTGTCGGTTATGTTAGAGAGAGTGAAAGGAATGCCAAGCTAAGAAAGGACAAGTAAGATGATAGAGCCGTTATCTAATGAAAAAGCTACAATGATTTTTCAAGAGCTGAAAGTAGAATGTGAAACTTTATTTGAATTTAAAATTCGAAATGCAATACCTATTCATCGTGGTTGGCTAAATTTGAAGTGGAAACTCGAAACGGATGCAGGGGATTTTGTATTAAAGCAATATAATCAAGAACGGTACAAAATGTATAACTCAGACCTTTTAATACAAGCATTACAACAACAGCAAAGATTACATAATAATGGTGTAAGTTGTCCAAGGGTATTAATTTATAAAAATAATGTAATGCATATATCAAAAAGTGATGAAAGATTTATAGTATTAGAACATAAGGAAGGTAGCTTAGTTTCACCAGGAAAAGTGAATCAAAAGGAAATTCACTCTCTTGGTCAGACGATAGGTTATATGCATAACTTGTTAAATGATGGCTCTTTAATAAAAGGAGAAAATCCTAAATTTGTTCCACCTACTAAAGAGGCGAGATTGAAACATTGGGAAGAAAAAATGAGAGAAGTAGAGAAGCTAGGAAAAGAGCACATTCTCTCTTATATAAAATTACAGCAAGAAGCAACACAATTGGTAAATACAGAACAATTTCATAATAGCCAACGGGGATGGGTGCACCGTGATTTATGGGTAGATAATTTCTTGTTTCTTAATGATAAAGTATCAGCGATTCTTGATTTTGATCGCATGGATTACGATTATGTAGAGTTAGATATTGGCCGTGTAGTTATATCGTGCGCATTAAGTGACGGAGTATTAAATAAGAGTCTTGTTGCATCATTTTTAGAAGGGTACCGAAATGAAGTAGACTTTCCAGTAGGGAATATTGTTCGGGCAATTCAAATGCTTTGGTACATGGAGAGTACTTGGTGGATCCATGCCAATATGGATCAGCATAGTGTACCACCTTCACGCTTTGCAGATGAAATGAATTGGATAGCTGAAAATTATGGTGTATTACATAATATATTGGCCGACTTATAAATAAAGAGGAGACTACATACATGAACAGAATCGGCATTATTGGAGCAATGCAAATTGAAATAGATTTACTTTTAGAAAAACTAGTTATACAAGAGGAACAGACAATAGCGGGAATGCCTTTTTATATTGGAGAATTCATGGGAATAGAAGTAATTATTACACGTTCTGGTGTAGGGAAAGTAAATGCAGCTGCATGCGCGCAAACATTAATTCATAAATTTGATGTAGACTCTATCATTAATACGGGCGTTGCTGGCGGATTACATTCAGATGTAAAAGTCGGCGATATAGTTATTTCAACGAATGTTACTCATCATGATGTAAGTAAAACTCAAATGAAAAACTTATTTCCGTTCCAAGAGGAATTTATTGCAAGTAAGGAATTGGTAGAGTTAGCACGTAAAGCTTGTATTAGTAGTAGTTTACAGAGTGCAGTTCATGAAGGAAGAATTGTCAGCGGTGAATGTTTTGTTGAAGATTCAAAGTTAAAGGCGAAATTAATAGACGAATACGCACCTCATTGTACAGAAATGGAAGGGGCAGCAATTGGACATGTTGCCTATATAAATGATATACCGTTTCTCATTATAAGATGTATTTCTGACAGCGCAGATGATGAAGCTCAAATTTCTTATGATGACTTCGCGAAAACTGCTGCGAATTATTGCTCAGAAATTATTATTGAGATGCTTAAAAATATAACGAGTAAAACTGTACTATAGTTCAAAAGGAGAGAATGGGATGTTACAAGCATTAATTTTTGATATGGATGGTACGTTATTTCAAACAGATAAAATTTTAGAATTATCATTAGATGATACTTTTGATCACTTAAGATCATTACAATTATGGGATACAGTAACACCAATTGATAAATATAGAGAAATTATGGGTGTGCCGTTACCGAAAGTTTGGGAAGCTTTATTACCAGACCATTCTATTGAAATAAGAGAACAAACAGATGCATATTTTTTAGATAGACTTATTGAAAACATAAAAAGCGGAAAAGGCGCTTTATATCCAAATGTAAAAGAAATATTTACATATATAAAAGAAAATAATTGTTCCATTTACATTGCTAGTAATGGTTTGAAAGAATATTTACGAGCAATCGTAACTTATTATGCTTTAGACAAGTGGGTGATTGAAACGTTTAGTATTGAACAAATACAATCGCTAAATAAAGGTGACTTAGTTAAAAGTATTATGAACAAATATGATATAAAAGAGGCAGCGGTAGTTGGTGACCGGCTATCTGATATAAATGCAGCGAAAGACAACGGTTTACTTGCAATTGGGTGTAATTTTGATTTTGCGCAAGAAGATGAACTTGCTCAGGCTGATGTAGTAATAGATGATTTAATGGAGTTGAAGGGGATATTACCTGCTGTACAGAGGTAAATAAAGTGTGTGCGTTTTTTGCCAAGTCCTATATGTCTTAGTTTATGGAGGGAATATGATTAAAAATAATTTTAAAATTAGTAATATTCCTGCGGTTTTATGGGGAGATAAGAGTGATAAAATTTTTATTGCAGTACATGGAAATATGTCAAATAAGGAAGATACAATTATTCAAATATTAGCTGAAGAAGCCAAACAAAAAGGTTATCAAGTATTAAGCTTTGATTTACCTGAGCATGGAGAAAGAAAAGATGATAATACTCCTTGCAAAGTACAGATTTGTGTTAGTGAATTATCTATAATTATGAATTATGCAAAAGAACATTGGAAAGAAATAAACGTGTTTGCATGTAGTATGGGAGCGTATTTTAGCCTTTTAGCTTATCAAAATGATGTGGTAGAAAAGGCATTATTTTTATCACCAGTAGTTAATATGGAACGAATTATCGAAAATATGATGAAATGGTTTAATGTAACACCAGAGCTTTTGCAAAAAGAAATGACTATAGAGACACCTATTGGTCAAAAGTTATATTGGGATTATTATGCTATGTAAAAGAACATCCTATTAATATATGGAATATAGATACATATATTATGTACGGAGCCAAGGATGAACTGTGCGAATTTGAAACTATTAACTATTTTACAAAAAAACATCGTTGTGAATTAGAAGTTATGGAGACAGGTGAACATTATTTTCATACTGAAGAACAGTTAAAGATATTTGAACAGTGGTTACACAAACATATCGATTAACAAATTACAATTTATTTTGAACCTGTTAGAGAAGAATGAGAAATATATAAACTTATAGTATATTTGAGAGAATTTATAAATGGTGAATGTATACACTTAAACAACTTTAAAGAGCCTTATCACACACTAGATTGTAGCAAGGCTCTTATATTTTCATAATAAAATTAATCAACTGTATTATCGGTTTAGATATGAAGTGAAGAATACGCACGCTATAAATTACATAAAGTAACAACCATAAAAATGCTCAGAATAAATGATTCTCGAGCATTTTATATATTTTCGTACTTAGGGGGAATGGACTTGAAAGATATACATATTCAACAAATAGAAAATTTAATGGGATATGAATTCAGTCATCTCGTTCAAGACAGTGAAGAAGAAGGTTTTAATTTCCTTATAAGGCTAATAAGTGAATATAAAAACGAAATAAATACATTCAATAAAACTGGAGAATGTTTATATGGTATTTTTCAAGGTGATATGTTAATTGGAGTTGGAGGTTTAAATGAGGATCCGTACACAAAAGACAATAAGATTGGGCGGTTAAGGAGATTTTATATTTCAAGGGATTATCGGCGTTTAGGGTTAGGGAACTTATTATTAAACCAACTATTATGTCATGCGGAAAAGTATTTTGAAGTGATTGTTTTACATACTGACACGAAGCAAGGGGATGTGTTTTATACTGCGAATGGATTTGTAAAAGGGGGATTATATAAGGGATCGAGTCACTACAAACTATTATAGAGATTGCTATCCAAATAATAGCTACGAACAGGTTTTTTGTTGGTAAATCGATATATCTTAAAAATCGCTGATATATGAAGTTGCGATCCTTATATTAAAAACCAACTTTTATAATTTCATTTACTAAATTGTTATTATAAAAAAGAGCACCTTAGCTTTTAAAATTTAGCTTATAAGGTGACTCCTTTTCAGTCAATTACGTTTTAACGTTCATTTGTTTCAATAATAATCCTGGTTTACCTTTTACATAATAAAAATGCGGATTATTTTCATCATCATAAAGCATAATATAAGGCTTTTCATTTAGTGGGAGCAGTATAAGTACTTCGTCTATTGTAGTGTGTAACCATTGATTAGTAATAGAAACCGGCTTAGATAATGGGATTTTTATCATATAGCCATCTTTTGGAACGACATTTAAGTTTTTAAATGGACCAGTAATTGCTTTAGCGTATTGAACTGCTTCTTTTTGGACTATTGGATCTAAAGATTGTTTTTGAATGACCATTTCTTTTTGACAATCAAACACTTCAATTTGTTGATTTGTATTTGCGAATGCATTTGTTGATAATAGAAATAAAAGAAGAGAAATGACCCCGATTTTTTTTATCATAATACAACACCTCACCATTACTATCCCCTCAAAAGCTTTAAATATTTTTCTGTCACATTCATGTAACAAAGATGTTGTATGATACAATTGGTTTTTGTTTAAAAGCAATGGAGGAAAAAATATGAAAGTTTTAATTGCAGATGACGAACAAGATATGTTAAGAATTTTAAAAGCTTATTTTGAAAAAGAAGGCTTCGAAGTTTTATTAGCGAAAGACGGAGAGGAAGCACTTCAAATGTTTTATGATGAAAAAATTGATTTAGCAATTTTGGATTGGATGATGCCGAAACATAGTGGTATTACTGTCTGTCAGGAAATAAAAAAGAATTCAAGCGTGAAAGTATTAATGCTTACGGCGAAAAGTGAAAGCGAAGATGAATTAGCTGCGCTTCAAAGCGGGGCAGATGAGTACGTGAAAAAACCATTTCATCCAGGAGTACTAATTACGCGAGCGAAAAAGCTTATTCAGCATGATGATATTATTCAAGTACAAGATGTAAAGATAAATTTCGCCAAAAATAAAGTATATAAAAATGATATAGAGTTAGAAATTACAAAAACAGAGCTCGAATTAATAAAATGCTTTTTAAATCATAAAGGAACGATTTTAACTCGTAAAAAATTGCTAGATATTGTATGGGGATTTGACTATTTTGGAGAAGAGAGAACGGTTGATACACATGTAAGAAGGCTGCGTAAAAAAATTGGAGAAAATATTATTAAGACGCATCGCGGGCTGGGCTATAGTTTGGAGGAACAAAGTGAATAAACTTGGGAAAAAGTTATTTTTAAGTATTTCTGCAACTGTTATTCTCATCTTTATGATTTCATTATTATTCATTAACAATCTCTTACCGAACTATAATATTTATAAAACACGTGAAAACTTAAATAAATTTACAACACAGATACAAAATACAACAGTGGAAAATATAGAGGATGTTATTCATACAATTGAAAGTGAAAATAACGTTACAATTGCGTATACGCCAATTAATCAGTCAGAAGATGCTATGAACGAAGCGTTACGCATGCAACTTACGAAAAAGAAAGTAACTTTAAATAAGCTTTGGATTACGAAAGACGAAGTTATGAAAGTGAAGACGGAAGGGCAATCGAATAAACTGTACGATCAAGGAAAGGTAAAAGCGAGTTTTTTTGCTAAATATATTGCGAAAGATGATACGATAATTTTAATTGGGACTTCCATTGCGAATTCAAATGAAATTATAAATACGTTAAATACATTTTACTTATACATCGTATGTTTCTCGCTCCTTCTTATTATTTTACTTGTGTGGATACTTTCAAAAATAATAACGACGCCACTTAAGGAGCTAAGTGATGTGGCTCAGGATATTTCACATTTGCAGTTTAAAAGAACGAAAGTGAAAACGAATGATGAAATAGGAGAGTTGGCCAATAGTATTAATATCATGAGTGAAAAACTACATGAGGCACATCAAGACTTAACTGATCGTAATGAACATTTAAAACGATTTATGGGTGATGTAACGCATGAATTAAAGACACCGATCGCATTAGTAAAAGCATACTCTATGGGGATTAAAGATGGATTAGATGATGGGACTTATGTAGATACAATTATTAAACAAACAGATCAAATATCAAACTTAATTGAAGAACTATTACGATTTTCTAAACTAGAAAGAGATATTTTACAAAAAGAAGAATTCTCCATTGAACCACTGGTCCAGAGTATATTAGATAAGCATCAGATTGACCTGGATTCGAAAGCAATTGACTTACAAGTAAACTGTAATACGGGTGATACAATCGTTTATGCAGATTTAAATAAAATGAGAATGGTATTTCAAAATTTAATTTCTAATGCAATAAAATATACAGCAAATCAAAGCATAATAATTACTTTAGAAGATAGAAATAAAAGTATATATTTTCAAATAAAAAATGGCATTCATACGGATAAAATTAAAGATACCGAGAAAATTTGGGAGCCTTTTTACGTACTAGAATCTTCTCGTAGTAAAGAAAAATCAGGTACAGGATTAGGACTAGCGATAGTGAAAAGTATTTTAGAAAGACATGGTTTTGAATATGGAGTTTCCTCTATAAATGGAGAAATTCAATTTTATATAAATGTGAAAAAGGACTAATGAAAATTTAGTCCTTTTTGCAGCTTTAGAGGTTAGCGATACAGGATGAATCACCAAAATTTTCAAAATTGATGTATTAAATGGAGAATTAGCAAATGTTCTACTTTCATTAAATTCACGTGAAGTTCACAGGGAAACGTTATATTTACATAGTTACATTTGAATTTAATGAAGTGAGGTATTCGGATTTGAAAAGAAAGAAATTAGTAATTGGTAGCATTTTAATGGGGATGACGTTATCTTTATCTGCATGTGGTTCATCAGATAATATTGTAACTACAAAATCAGGAAGCATTTCAGAAAGTGATTTTAACAAAAAATTAAAAGAAAACTATGGTAAACAGAATTTATCTGAAATGGTAGTAGAGAAAGTATTAAATGATAAATATAAAGTTACGGATGAAGAGGTAACGAAACAACTGAAAGAATTAAAAGACAAGATGGGCGATAATTTTAATACATATATGGAATCTAATGGTGTGAAAAATGAAGATCAGTTGAAAGAGAAATTAAAGCTTACTTTCGCTTTTGAAAAAGCTATTAAAGCAACCGTAACGGAAAAAGATATTAAAAATCACTATAAGCCAAAGCTTCAAGTTAGCCATATTTTAGTGAAAGATGAAAAGACAGCAAAAGAAATTAAAGAAAAATTAAATAGTGGCGAAGATTTCGCGGCATTGGCTAAACAATATTCAGAGGATCCAGGTTCTAAAGAAAAAGGTGGAGAACTATCTGAATTTGGACCAGGTATGATGGTGAAAGAATTTGAGGATGCTGCATATAAGTTAGAAGTTGGTCAATTGAGTGAACCTGTTAAATCTTCTTTCGGATATCATATTATTAAGCTAACGGATAAAAAAGAGCTTAAACCATATGAGGAAGAGAAAGAGAATATTCGTAAAGAATTAGAACAGCAACGTATACAAGATCCTCAATTCCATCAACAAGTTACTAGAGATCTGCTTAAAAATGCAGATATAAAAGTATCTGATAAAGACTTGAAAGATACCTTTAAAGAGTTAGAAAAATAATAAATGGAATGTAAGACAATCGATAGAAATATCGGTTGTCTTTTTCTCTATTTTTCCGGCTATTTGCCGGGCAGTAAGACCCCAAAACTCAAAATTCAGCGGAAGCAAAGAAGTTAGGTGGGGGCCCCGCTGCCCGTAAACGCCCGATTGGTGAGGGCTCACTTTATATAGAAGCTGGGAGTGGGAAAATACTTTCACACCTGTATTGAATTTTACTTAATAAGAAATCTTTGAGTTTCTCAACTATTATATAAAAATAAAACTGAATTTTCAGTTATTTTGTTATATAGTAAAAGAGAACGAATAAGGGGAGGGAACATTTTGAGTAAAAAGAAAATGGCAATTACACTGTCAGCAATGCTATCTGCAACAATTATACCTAGCTTTACTATGGATGTGCATGCAGAGAAGAAAGAAGAGACTAAAAATACGAAAATTGAATTAGAAAATGGGATGACAAAGCCGATTTATTCTCTCGATGAAGCCATTATCGAAAATTTATATGTAGAGACAGAAGTTGATAGTGATCGCGACGGTAAGAAAGACAGAGTATCGACAAAAGTTATGCGTCCAAAGACAGATCCGAATGTGAAGGTTCCTGTTATTTATGAAATGAGTCCATATCGATCTGGATTAAAAGATGTTCCTGTATATAATGTAGATGAAGAATTGTATGCGTATGAAGGAAAACCGTATGGAGCGGTTAATCTTGGTTCGTATGGGAACTATTACGTGCCAAGAGGTTATGCAGTTATTCTAGGCGAAAGTATCGGTACTGGAAAATCAGATGGATGCCCTACAACTGGAGATGAACAAGAAATACTCGGTACAAAGTCTGTTATTGATTGGGTAAACGGTCGCGCGAAAGCATTTACAGAACAGGGTGAGGAAGTTCAGGCAAATTGGTCTACAGGAAATGTAGGTATGACTGGAGTTTCTTATAATGGTACACTACCAAATGCTGTTGCGACTACTGGAGTTGAAGGTTTAAAAACAATTATTCCAATCGCAGCAATTAGTAGTTGGTATGATTATTATCGTGCAAATGGTGCAGTAATTGCGCCAGGCGGATATCAAGGAGAAGATACAGATAATATGGCAGAAGCAGTACTGACAAGGGGAAATCCTGAAGTTTGCGGACAAGTTATAAAAGAGTTAACGGCTGGACAAGACCGAAAAACAGGTAATTATAATGATTTTTGGGATAAACGCAATTATGTAAAAGATGCTAAAAATGTAAAAGCAAGCGTATTTGTTGTTCATGGTTTAAATGATTGGAATGTTAAGACGAAGCAGTTCGCGCAATGGTGGGATGCACTCGGAGAAAATCATGTACCTCGTAAAATGTGGCTACACCAAGGTGGTCATGGTGGGACATCTGTCTGGTATACTAATAGCGACAAAGATGCGTATAAATAAAAAGCAGGAGCTTGTTTCAAACAAAAGCTCTTGCTTTTTATAGATTTAGTTGCAGGGAAACTTTACCGTTGAATATGGAAAAGTTTTCTACTACAATCGATTCATAATAACTCTTTTTTCTCATTTAGAAATTGTGTGTAGAAAAGGAGTTGTTTACAGAATTGTTCTCGTTGAGATTCATTCAGGCCTGCGAAAACCGTTTGGATCTCATCGAGAATGGTTTTTAATTGTTCTTCAGATTCCGGAATATTTCTTCCTAAAAGTGCATCGACCGATGTGTTAAAGAAATTGGCGATACGATCTAAGGATTTTAAGTCGGGTTCGTTAAAGTTGGTCTCTAAGTTACTAACCTGACTACGACTTAATTGGACCATATCTCCAAGTTCCGCTTGTGTTAAAGAACGATTTGATCTAAACTTTTTTAAATTTTCTCCAAATGTGTTCATGCCTATATTATAAATAAGGCATTATTTTTAAACTATAAATACCAATAAATTTGGCTTAAATGCAATATTTGATAATTTTTTTGGATAAAATCCGAACACAAACTAGAACGTTAGTTCGTTTAGTGGTAAGATATTCTTGTGGGAATTATGGAAGATTTAGAAAAAACTTTCTCAATATGGTTTAGGGGAAGAGTAAAACGAATGTTCTAAATTTTATGATAAGATGAAAATAATAAAATAAAAGAGCAAAAAGACCCACAGCGTTACAGCAGTGCGGCAACACCACTGTAACGTTTTACCCTATCGTGCGTAGGTAAAACTTTCCATGAGTCAACTTCAAGTATATCATACTTCTTAGTCCATGTTAGCATGATGGTATGTTTTCCTATTGAGAAAAACAGAGGGGGTGTCTTAAGTTCAAGGGAGGGACCGTCGTGCAGAATTGTACAAGCTTAAGTAACATTGTGGTAGAAAAAGATATAACGCCTACTAAACTCTCTAAAATCACAAGTTTATCCCAGTCAAATTTGTGGAAAACAATGAATGGTCAGGTGCCTATGAATTTTTCGAAACTGATGAAAATTTTGGTGAGTACGGAAAACGAGAATGAAAAAATAAAAACAGTTCAAGAGTTTTTGGAATCTACGAAAAAAGAATCGGACATTAGGACAGCCATGTACTACGTGTATTTAGCAGGATATACAGATATATTAAAAGAATTGCTCGAAAGAAAGTGTAAACATACGGTAACAAAGAACTATAAAGATATTTTAAAAGTTGGTTTGGAACGTCAATCTGGAAATCTACGCTCAAAAGAATTTTTTAAGAGCCTAGACAATCTTCGAGCAAAAGTGAATTTAAATAAGGTTAATGTAAATGTTTTAGTAAACTTATTAAGTGTCTATGGGTATTTTGACATGGGGGCTTACAACGTATTTACTACGATGCATGATATGATTAAAGATAAAATATGTGAAATGCCGCAAGGATTAGAAAAAACGTTAATTGATGCCGAATTAAAAGCAATATGTGCATACGCGTATTTAATGCAGGATGAAGTAGAAACTGCAAGATGTTTGCTGTTTGAGGTACTGGGGGTACAAGAAGCCCCACGTTTGTTAAAAGCTACAGCATATAGTGTGTTGGGGGAAAGCTACGTTTTCGAAGATGCGGAGAAATCCGTTCAATATTTTGAAAAGTCACTACAGGAATTGGATAAAATAACAAACAGTAAGTCGCTATTGAAGCGTAAATTAGTTGAAAATACATTTTCGTTTTGTTGTACAATTCATAATTTTCCTGTAAAATTGGAATATATCCATGATAAAGCTGAGCAAGCGCTGCTGAAAATTTCTTTCAATGAGTATGAGGAAGCGGCTAAAATGTTGTACAAAATTGAGAATCGTACAGCTTTTCAGGATCTATACTTAGCTGTTGCTATAGAAAATCCTGAGCTGCGTCAGAAAGCGTATCATCGATTTTTGAAAGAAGGTAATTTATTTTACATAAAAATTTTTGATATTTTAAAATAAGGGGATAGTTAAAATGAAAAAATTTCTAGCTGGTTTGGTTGTTGTTTGTGCTCTTGCGCTGACGTTATCACCGGTATCAAGTGAACTTAGCAAAGCAAAAGTTAAAGAACCTGTACAAATGAGGATGGATCCGGGGACGATCGGCTAACTGTTAAAAGAGAAATGCCACTACACTTTCGAGTGCAGTGGCATTTCGTACGTTATAGGGGTTATTCATTTTCTTTATTTTAACATTTTTGAATAATTAATTGGATGAAGGGGAGGAAATAAGGTGAAAAAAGAGACTGCAAAACAAGAAACAAAACGTTTAATTGAGGAATTATTCGGTGCTGAAAATATAAGTTGTGATATGAATTATCTGATGGGGGAACTTTATAAGCAAGGACAGATTACACAAGAGCAGTACAATCAAATTACAACTATATTGCAACAAAAAAAGGAATAGCATCTGGCTAGTCCTTTTTTACTTATTGCTGCTTTCTTTGTAGGAGTTGTCTTAATAGAACATTAGCAATTTCAGCTTGCTCATCAGTAATTTCTACACCATCAGAATGAAGTCTGCCTTGATCTAAAAAGTCTTTTACATTAAAGTTAAGACCGTTTGGATTTTCTGTTCTTCCTAAGATGAAGTCTGTAGTAGTATCAAATATGTCTGCTAACTGTACAAGAACCTCAGCGTTTGGCTTTCTTTTATTTGTCTCATATCCACTATACGTAGAATCATTTTTACCAATACGATCTGCAACTTCTTGCATTGTCCAACCGCGTCTATTTCGTAAGAATTTTAATTGAGTTCCTATATCCATACTTTTTACCCCCGTTAAATTCTTGTTTTATATTTATTCTTAGTTTTATTTTTATAAATTTTATAAAAATATATAAAACGTTTTTTGTTTTATGTGCTTTGATACTTATAAGATACCACTTTATTGTACAATTACACAATGGTAAATACGTGCATATTGCAAGTAAAAGAGGATGGAGGTTTATAAAAAAGTTGAAATACCACTTTACTTACTTGCATAACGCCAGTATAATGAAAAACATCAAAAGTTGTCTGGAGGTGAACATGTGAAAAGGACTTGGCTAGCAGATTTACGTGGTAAAAAACGTATGTCACAGGTGGATCTAGCGGATAAGGTTGGTGTGACTCCTGGGCATATTGCAGATTTAGAGACTGGTAGACGCGACCCAGGAGGAAAACTAGCCTTTCAAATCGCGATAGTACTTGGGTTCCCTATGGAACATTTTTATTTACCTATCTACTTGCAAAACGCCAGTAAAAAAGAAATTAGACAATCATTTGAGATGGGGTTTCCTTCCAAAGAAAAATTTTTAGAACACTATCCTCATTACGTAGATAAAACTGTAGGGGACTGAGAAGCATGAAGAAAAAGAAATCAGGTTTGTATATTGGGGAAGAAACTTACGGGAGCCGGAAAATTGAAGATGTGTTTAAGGAAGTATATGAACACTATTTCAATGTCAAAGTAACTGTTACACGAAAAAAGAAAGCAGAAGTACAGGTAAGTTAAATCATTGAAAGGAGGTGATACACATGCAACGGTACGTGACTTATGCGACTCGATTAGTAAAAGCAAAAGACGTAAAAGCTGTATGTTGCGAAAGTAAAAATTACTTCAAGAATGGCTCAGAAGAACAAGCGGTAAACACCATGTTAAAGCTAACGGAAAGGAGTGAACGTGTTGGCCAACATTAATGAGATTTTCGTAGAAGGATTCCAGTCACATACGAATAGTCATTTCAATTTAGGAAATGGGCTAAATGTAATTACTGGACCATCTGATAGTGGTAAAACATCCATAATACGAGCGGTTCGCTGGGTAGCATTTAACGAACCTCAAGGTGAGGCTTTTGTAAACGAATCAGTTGGACAGGCTACTGTAGCGATTCACATGGATAACGGCATTATTATTTCAAAGCACCGTAGAAAAGGAAAAACATCGTACAGAATCCAAACGGATCCTGGAGATGCGGGAAGTGTATTTGAGAAGTCAGAGGTACCGGAAGAAGTAAAACAATTGCTCGGTATCACAAAGCAAACATTTGGGGATTTTGTTACTGCTTTAAACTTTGCATTCCAGCTTGAAGCACCTTTCTTAATAAGTGAGACACCATCATCGGGTGCGAAAGTTCTAGGTAAGTTAGCAGGAACAGAAGCTGTCGATCTCGCAGTAAAAAGTGTTTCAAAAGATACATACGCAGCAAGGCAAGAGAGGTTACTAGCTGAAAAAGAAATTGAGAGATTATCAGGTAACTTACTCGAGTACTTGGATGTGGATGATAAAGTACAGCAATTAAAAACAGCTGAAAGTTTGATGGAACATGCAGAAGAATTGCATAAAAAGAAAGAGGTACTGCAGCTACTACAAACTCAACAACAGATAGCGTTTGAAAAATTCCGTGTAGCTTTTGTTGAGGATGAAAGGCTTTCAAAAGTACCGGTTCTTATACAAATACTTGAACAAACAGAAAAAGACCAGCAGCGTCTGCAGAAACTACTGGACTTACAAAAAAGATACGAGTCACTGTCCACCGCCAAGAAGACATTGATTGAAACATTAAAACAATTTGATGGATTAGTAGAAGTAAGTAACTTGTTACAAGATTCTACTAAATCCGAAGAAATATATTCTATGCTTTCTATCTTATCACAAAACTATAAGAAGTATAGTCAAGTATTACAAGAAGCTCAATTACAGGTCGAGAGGTTAACTGTAATTGAAAACATTAATGTAGCTGTGATTGAAGAGGAAGTAAAGAAAACGGATGGGTTAAAGAAACTCTATGTACAACATAGCGTGGTTAAACAAGGCTACGAAAAAACAAGTAAGGATGTAGAAAGATTATCTGTACCTGGTAATGCGTCAGATCAACTACAAGAATGTGAAACAAGTATTACACAGCTAAGTCAAATGAGTGCGCTCTTACAAAAATACCAGAGTATACAAAATTATTACATGAGCTGGACAAATCGTGTGGAACGTTTAAATGTTCCGAGAGAAGTGGTAATACAGATTGCAAATGCTGAGAACAATGTCACTCATCTAGCTGAATTAAAAGAGTTGTTACGAAACTATATGATCTGGCATCAAAGAGTACGTCATGGTACAAGCACATTGGAACTATACGAAAAGGACATTGAAAATTACACAAAGGAATTGGAAGAGACATGGAACGAGGCTGGTGGAGTTTGTCCGCTATGCGAATCGCCGATGTCTTTTGAACATTCTCATTGAGGGGTGATTAGTGGTGATTGATACGGAAAAAATGAGTGAGTTTTTACAAACAGCTAAGAGGCTGAATAATTCATTAATGGAAATCAATGAGGTTATTGAAGCTTTTGACGATACATCTAATGTTTTAAAAGTCTCACTATTTTATAAAAAATTTAATGAGAATTTATTAGTGAGTGAATCAGAAAGTATAGGAGAAAAGAGTATTGATTTTGCTATTCGACCAACTGTGTTGGCCTGTTTAAGAGATCAAAAGAAGTTTCTTGAATCAGAGCTACAAAATTTACTATCAAAACAACTTGAAGGGGGAAATGAGTAATGGAATTAAAACAACGTATTGAAATTGCAAAAGCAAATTTAAAGAAAGCAGAAACAGCAAAAATCCAAGCAGAGGCGGAAAAGTCTTCAGCTGAAAAGCAATTAACGGAAATCGCTGAACAAATGGCGCAGTACGGGGTAACGCCTGAAACGATCCAGGAAGAAATCAATAAGCTTGACACATCAGTTAAAGAAAACCTGGAGCATGTAGAACGACTCATCCCGCAGGTATAAGGAGGCTATTTTTATGTACGAGCTTCTAAAAGCAAGAGCGGATATCCGTCAGGCAAGCGATAAATTGAAAATGAAAATCGGTCAACGTGATTTGTTAGTTAAGCAGCAAAAAAGCGCAGAAGCAAGAAAAGCAAAAGCTGAGGAGCAACTTGGGGAGTTTGATTTAGTACAAATTCTTCTTCAAAAGACAAGTGATTATGCAAGGCAGCAAGCAAAACGTCGTATAGAAGAAATTGTTACGTCAGCTCTTACAGTTGTTTTCGATAAAGACTACAGATTCGAAATTGAAATTGCCGTAAAAGGTAATCAGCCAGTAGCAGAGTACTGGTTACAGTCTGAAGATGTACGAACGCGATTAAAGCCACCTGATTATGATCGCGGTGGTGGTGTAGCAGACGTAGTTAGTTTAGCGCTCAGATTGGCTGTTGGAGAAATTAGTGGTGTAAGAGGACCGTTATTCTTAGATGAGGTTGGAAAGCACGTGAGTCAAGAATACGCACCAAATGTGGCGTATTTCTTGAAGGAGTATAGTACGAAATTTAAACGTCAAATCATTTTAATTACGCACAGTACTCATTTAGCTGAGATAGGTGACGTAGCACTTGGTGTGACTCAAAAACAAGGAAAAAGCATAGTAACTGCTTTATAGAAAGGGAGATTTGGATATGTGTATGAAATGCGAAATTAAAAATGCGTTAAAAGGTGCACTAGCTAGTGCTGCAGGTTTAAAAATTACTGAGGAAGTTATCGGGAAAGCAACGGAAGCTCAGTTAAAGGAATTACAAGCTGCAGATGCAGCGGAGAAAGCTATTAAAGAACAACTTCAAGCTGAATATAAAGCTGAGATTGCTCCTATTCGTGAGAAGTACGTAAAGCGAACTGAGGAACTATTAAAACCAGTTTTTGAACGTCATGACGCTGCTTGTATGGAAATTCAAAATACTTTAGGTATCAAAGAAGACGACGATGTATCAATTAATCTTGGAACTGGTGAAGTTACAAAAGAAGTTATTAAAGAAAAAGAATCAAGCAATCTTCACTAATGCGTCATATTGTTGATGGCGGTATTACCTTAGATACAACGTTACGAAGAGCACGAAAAAGCAGAGGTGAGAGTATGAAGTTTCTATATTTCGGTGATCCACATATAAGAGGTACCAATCCTCGTAACCGTAAGGATAACTACAAAGAGGCATTAATTGCAAAATTACGTGAGGTTTTTGCTTTAGCTAAATACAAAGGTGTGACAGCAATTATTCAACCTGGAGATACGTTTGATAGGCCTGAGGTTACAACAAGCGTGTTACTAGAATTCGCAAAGGTATTGAAAGAGAGTCCAGTTCCCATTTATACAACAGCTGGTAATCACGATATTTACGGGTACAATCTTGCAACGTATGAACGGACAAGCCTTAGAGTACTGGAGTTAATCGTTCCACAGTTTACAGTCATTAATGATCCTGGACAAGCTCATATGTTTCATCAAGATGGTAATCATGTACAGCTAACATTTACACCATACAGTGACCGAATTGATAAAGCTGGATATGGTTATTCTCCAGAAGTTATTGAAGATTATGAGTCAACAAAAATACACGTAGCACACGGCATGCTACTTGATCACGATCCACCTTTTGACCGGTACACAAAAGTACAGGATGTAAAAACAGAGGCGGATTTGGTTTTGTGTGGCCATGACCATACAGGTTTCGGTATCTATGAACGTTCTGATGGAAAAGTGTTTGTGAATGATGGGAGCCTGACACGATTATCAGCGTCAGAGGCTGAGATGCGAAGACAGATTTCTGTTCTTCTAATCGATGTGAAAGCACCCCGTGTTTTTGATTTAGAACGGATTCCGCTTCAAAGTGCAAAATCTGGTGAAGAAGTACTTGACCGTAGCCGGATTGAAGCTGAGAAGAAACGAGCGTATGCGATGGAGGAGTTTGCCTCATTAATTCAAACGGAAACAGGAGAAGATGTGCTAGTTGATATTAATACGATTGTTGAAAGTATAGCGAAGACAGATTGTATTAATCCTGATGTGGTGGAAATAGCGTTAACAAAAATAGCGGAGGCAAAGGAGGGATTACGAGCGTGATTGTTACTAAACCGCAATTTGATGAAAACGAATTAGGTGAAGGTACACCGGTGCAATTATGTATTTCTAGTAAAAAAGAGAAAGACTGTAAAACAAATTGGAACGGTATTGTAGTTGGTTTTACTCCTCTAAAGTTGAAGGTTGCTGGCTACACACCGAAGTGGGCTTTAGATATCGAAATTGTAGAAATCAGTATTGACCAGGTTTTAAAAGAAAAAGTATCAATTGAAAAATTGGTTCGACCGATACGTTGCACAAATCCTGAGGAGGTTTCAATAAATGACTGAATTAAATAATCAAATTCGTAGCTTACAAGAAGTCCATGGGAAAGAAAAGCTACTTGCAGCGGCAACAAAAATTTTAGGTAAGAAAGTACCGACTGACTATGTTCGAGTATTAGATCCACTTGAATTACAAGCATCCTTACAACAAATTGATGCTGCAGTACAGGATGTTCTTGAAAAAGGTAAAGCACGTGAAGAAGCTTATGGGAAAAAAGCAGATCTAATTAAGCAAAAAGTGAAGCTGAAAACTGCAGTAGAGCTAAAAGAAGCAGAGGCATTTATGCAAATTCAAGGTGAGGGACGTAACCAATACGCTTACGTGAATGATCAAAAAGTGGCTCTCACGAATGATACGTTACGTGATGCGTACCGCCTGCATTACAGCAAAGAAGAACGTCAACAACTTACAGACGTAGAGCAAGAGTTAGCGTCCATTGATATCAAAATTTATCAAACAAAAGATGCTTGGGAAACAGCTAAAGAATCAGCGGATCTTGTAAAAGCAAAAGCTTATGTACAAGCGAATCTACTGAAGTTTTTGGCATAGGAGGTTGCTATGGATCCAAAACAAACAGCAATGAGAAATAAACAGCGTGAACGTCAGCAACGTGGGGATGATTTCCAAGCTGAAATCAGAAGAAGCTGGAGAGAAATTCCGAATGTATGGCGTATGAGAATTGCAGATGGTGCAGGTGCAACTCGTCCAGGTGACGAGATTGTAATAACACCTGAAGTAAATATATTAGCTGAAATGAAACGTACAGAGAGTCGTAGATTTTCACTAGATTATATGAGACCGAATCAGATTCTCGGATTACGAGATTTTGATCAAATTATTGATAGGAATTTAGGTTTAGTGTTTATCAGTTTTCTAAACGATAGCAAAGGGCTTGACGAGGCTTATGCATTCAGACTTATTACAGCTCTTATTCATATGAAAAAACGAAATATGAACCATATAAAACTTGAAGAATTTCAAAGTCAGACGGTTCCCTGTGTACCACTTCCAAGACTTACATACCATGAACCTTCTTACGATCTATCGGGGGTGCTCACTTGCTACAAATCTTTGTAAAACACAACATCCGAATAAGAGGTGCTAGTACACCTCTTAAGGCGGCAATTACTAAGGCGCTAACATTTGATAATCCAGCGTATTTGAAAGCAAAAAAACAACGTAGACCTACATGGGGTGTACAAGCAAAACTTGAATTGTTTTTACATGACAGAGGCGATATTGTTACGCCTCGAGGTTTCTTGTCAAAGCTAGAAGAGGTACTGAAAAACCTAGGTTACGACCCAAGTAAAGTTATTACCTCACAGATTTCATATGGCCGAGATGTTAGTTTCGGGGAATGGGATGACGGGTTTGTATTAAAAGAGGATCAGACACCGATGGTTGAAGCACTTATGCAAGAAAATGGAATAGGTGTAGCACCGGCTGGTTCAGGTAAAACCGTAATGGGCATGCGCTACATTTACGAAAAGGGTAAAGCAGCATTATGGCTTACGCATACAAAAGACTTAATGTATCAATCCGCAAAGCGAGCTAAGGCTACAATGCCTGATATCGGTCGTATCGGATTTTTCGGTGACGGCGTACATGACTGGGGAGACGGTAAACTAATCGTTGCTACAGTACAAACCTTGCAGCGAAATCCACAAATAATCGATGCATTAAATGATTTTATCGGGACGGTAGTAGTGGATGAAGCCCATCACTTTCCAGCAATACAATTCATTGAAACGGCTGGGAAGTTAACGGCTGAAAATGTGATCGGTCTCACCGCAACACCTTCCCGAAAAGATGGATTAGAAATCTATATGTACAACGGTGTAGGTCCAAAAGTGTATGAGATTAGCAGAGACGGAATGTATGAAGCTGGGAGACTGATAAAACCGACAGTGAAATTCGTATATACCGAGTTCAATTACGAGACGGCAAGTAACCGTAACGAGATTGATAGTGTAGATGCTGGTGGAGAAGATCTCGATTATACAGACCTAATTCGTCACCTTATTTCAGATAAGAAGCGTGCCAAATTAATTGCTGAAAGTATCGTAGAACATTATCCATTAGGACCTGCGATAGTTATTACGGAATCTGTCCGGTACTGTTTTGTCTTACAACAACTCGTACAAAAATTATTGAAAGAACGTTACGGAGATACGTATTACGGGAAACAGATTAATACCGCTGTAGTACACGGAGGTATTAGTCGCTACACCTGGAGAAAAGCAAAAAGCGAGAAACATGCACAGCAGCTTATCAATAGTGGTCATGCGGTAGATAAAAAGCAAGGTAAGTACGGTTGGCAGGTAAAGGTTGCTCAGTATTCAGAAAAAGAAATTCGTGAATGGCAAGTAACAAAACAACAACGTAAAGACATTTTAGAAGCTTGCGACCGAAAAGAAGTAGATATTTTGTTTGCCACTCAGTTAGCGCGTGAAGGACTGGACATGCAACATTTAGTAGTTGGTCACATGGTAATGCCGAAACGTGGTGACTCCCGTGAAAGTAATAGTGGTTCATCAGTAGAGCAAGAAATTGGACGTATCATGCGTCCAGATCGGAACAATCCGGATAAAGAAGCATACTGGTTCGATTACGTTGACTACAATGTTGGAGTATTTAAGGACCAATATCACAGCCGTAGGAAAGTATACAGCAGAATCGGGCTAACGGTACCAAGAAAGCCGAAAACAGAACGCGATACAGTGGCTGACTTCTTAAATGATATGCCTTGGTGAAAGGGGTGATAACGATGGAAAAGTACGAATATGTGGGTGCGCTTTATAAAATCACAGAACTAATTGCTTCAGCGAAAGAGGTGAAGTAAGTGGGTTTGAAAGAAACAGGTCAAAAAATCGTTAAAAAAGTGATAAGGGTGTTTGCAAGAGGATCCGGTAAAAGTCTATCTCTTCAACGAGGAATCCCGATAATGGTTGAGGTTCCGGAATACGATTCGAAAGATTACAAGTTTTCGTATAACAGAAAAGTAACCTATCGAAAAAAGAAAAGCCAAGCAAAACGAAAAGCATGGAAAAAACATGGCCTACAGGGGCACGGGAGGAAAAAATAATGGCACAAGAAACAAGTCAAAATGAAGTAGTGGTACAAAATAACGCGGTGGCGAAAAGAAACGATGGCAGCAATTATATTTCAGCAATTTTAGAAGAAACAAAGCAGGGATTCGTTGAAGCGAATAACGGTCTTGATATGGATTTCGTCCGTATGGGCGAGTGGTTAACGGTTAACAAGAAAGGGAATTTCATAGAAAAAGATGATGAAAATGTAATGTACGGTGACAATATTGATGTAGTTATTGGATATGGTGAGCAACGTTGGTCTGTATGGGGGAAACAAGATTCTCCTGAAGATGGTCAGTTGATCGTGGCGGAAAAAACAAAAGAAGATGCGGAAGTTGTATTCAATCAATGGTTAGCTGAAAACCCACAAGCTGAGGAACGCTATGAATTAGATGATATTCAGCTTCGTTATATGGCATCAGTGGTACCAGTATCAACGTTAAGCCCAGACGACTTTCCTCGTATCTACTTAATGAGCTTTAGCCCAACAGACACAATTATTTTCG
Source organism: Bacillus sp. AR8-1 (assembly GCF_008042345.1). Lineage (NCBI taxonomy): Bacteria > Bacillati > Bacillota > Bacilli > Caryophanales > Bacillaceae > Bacillus > Bacillus sp. AR8-1. The sequence goes on along the minus strand of NZ_QNUB01000011.1, from coordinate 16,835 downwards.
GTCGTTTTGCGATGAATGTGTATACAGGGAAATATAAAGCGCTAGGTGTTCCATCTAAATTAGGTGTCAATAAAATTGTTACACGCTTAGTAACAACAGAACGTAAAAGTCGTACAAACGCTAGTAACCAATGGATCGGTATCGACTTCCAGCCAGTAGGTGTATTTAAACCAGAAGATTACGGAATTAACGTAGAAGAAACAGAACAAGCAGAAAAAGCTTCAGAATAATTAAGGAGGGCGTCTACAAATGGCAAAAAAGAAAGACAAAACAAGTGAGTATCAATATGTAGACGCATGGTACAGCAATCAGAACGGTAGAAGCATTCCGTGGAAACGAATCCCTTCCTCTGAAGTGAAGCAATTCCAAACGGGAGAGGCATTCAATTTCAATTGCTTTGCTACAGTTCAACGATTTGCGAACGACACAAAAGTAAAGGGGGAGGCATTTATTGCTCCCTTATATTTTGACCTTGACCATGCGGAAGACCCATCAGTCAGCCAAAAGGATGCAATAAAGCTGGTGGAATTTTTTACGAAAGAAATGGACATTCGTGAATCGGATATGTGGATTTACTTTTCTGGATCAAAAGGATTCCACATCTTAATAAGCTCCGATGCGCTCGGTATTGAACCGAGAAACGACCTTCATAAAATCTTCAAACATATGGCTGGGTACTTAGTACATAGACTAGGACTCACGTCACTAGACCTTGTGGTGTATACAGAAAAGCGGATGATTCGTTTACCGAACAGTATGCATCAAAAAACAAACCTATTTAAAACAGAAATTAGTGTAAATGAGTTAAACAAATTAAAGCTGGAAGAGATTAAAGATTTAGCGAAATCACCAAGACATGCTGACGATCTACCTTATACGGCAGAAGAACGTAAAAAGGCGATGAAATACAGACCTCGTACAGGGTATTTACTAATAAATAAGACAGAAGAATATGAACAAGCTGCGGCAACGAGTGCTCGTAAGTATACGAAAGAAGAATTCCAATTTAAGAAAGACAAACCGCCGGCGTGTGTCGTCGATATTTTAAATGGTGGCTGGAAAAAAGACGGTGACCGAAACCAAGCAACAGTACAGCTTGCATGTTACTTCAAAGACGCTGGCTACACGAGAGAAGAAACGTTGAAAGAACTAGAGGAGTGGGTACTTAAGTTCACTTCTGAGGATAACGAGTATGGTAAGCAACAACGTGTTGCAAATACTAGAAGTGTGATAGATGCGGTATACAGCGGTGATAATACATACAAATTTGGTTGTGCGTTTATTCGTTCACTACATGGCGAAAAGAAACCAGGAAGCAAAGATTATGAACGTGTAGCGTGTGCCGGTGATATGTGCCACTGCATTAAGAAGAATGCGGAAGAAGAGGAAAACGCAAAGCTGCTACATTTAGCAGAAACGGGTAACGCAGACCTTACTGGAAAGCTTGTAAAAACGCGTGTCATGGTTGCGGGTAAAAAACATACGCCTTACATCATTCCGAAAAACATTGAGTACCATTGCTGGGGCAGGGAAAGTTGTAAAAAGGTACATTGCCCTCTATACGACATCCATACGCATACAGGATACAAAGACCTAGGTGTAAGTGATCGGGAAGTTATTCAAATGACGGGTGTAGGTGACGATAACATAAAAGGTATTTTACGAGAAATATCAGGCATTCCAAATTGTCCGAAATACAATACCGATATTTTAGAAAACATGAACGTTGAAGAGTTGCTTGTAATCCCGATGGCTGAAGAAGATGACGAAAAGCAAGAGCAGCATAAAGGGAATTATGTACTACGAAAAGTGTACGCCGTAAATGGACTAAACGTAAGTGAGAATAAGTACTACGAATTAACAGGTTATGTATACCCACATCCAAAGAATCAGGAGTCAACACTACTTGTAAAGAGTGCGGTACCGCTTCAGGATGTGGTTGAAAGTTTTGAGCTAAATGAACAAGTGAAAGAAAATTTAGCAACATTTCAGCCGGCTGATTATACGGCAGAATCGATTGAACAAAAATTAGGAGCTATTTGTAACGATTTAACGTACAACGTAACACACATTGTAGAACGTGACGAAACGCTACTTGCAGTATTGCTAACACTTCATAGTGTTTTACGTTTTAAAGTACCGTGGGATTTAAATCCGTTACGCGGTTGGGTGGAATTAAAAATAGTAGGTGATACAGGTACTGGTAAGTCCGCGCTTATTGAAAAAGTAATGAAATATGCAGGACTTGGAACACGAGTGAATGCGGAAAGTACGTCTCGTACAGGTCTAACTTACAAGATGGAACAGTCAGGTGCTCAAGGTGCATGGTACATCGTTTGGGGTGCGTGGCCGTTAGCTGATAAAGAAATGATTTGGATTGATGAAGATACAGGTATTACGAAAGATGATTATGGTGAAATGACGCTTGCTCGTTCTGACGGGAAGCTGGAAGTAAAACGAGCTGTAACAGCTGAAACACCTTGTAGAGTACGTGCCATCATGTCAGGGAACGTACCGAAAGGGAAACGACTTGCTGATTACTCTCAAGGCGCGGAAAGTTTAAAAGATATTTTCAATAATGAAGATATACGTCGATTTGATTTTGCGGTCTTTATGAGAGCGAGTGATGTAGATCCTGAATTATATAACCAAACGCTTGCTACGTATCCATCGATTATACAGAAGGATACTTTGAAAAGTAACATCTTATATGCTTGGTCACGTAAGCCGGAGGACGTGTTATTTACAGACGGTACGATTGATAAAGTACTGGAGGTTGCAACAGACCTTGCAAAAGTATATGGAAATGCGAATGACATACCACTTGTTTCTCCTTCAGATCAGCGGAATAAAGTAGCAAGATTAGCAGTTGCACTTGCGGCTCTTACACATTCAGTTGATGAATCAGGTGAAAGAATTCAAGTTTGGCCGGGACACGTTGAGTTTATTGGGGAGTATTTAAAAGCTTTATACAATGCTCCAGGTTGCGGCTTAAATTACTATGCTCGTTTAGCAATAAAAGAGGAAGAAATGACAGAAGAAAGATACCAGAAGTTTACGGCAGATCTTAAGAAAATCGATACGTTAACAGGCGAAATGAAATTCTACGAGTTTATCAAACTGTTCGCTCAGCAGAAGTATTTACGACTTGGTGATGTTGAGGCAATGCTGTCTATCGATAAAGAAGAAGCGAAAGCAATCGTAAATCAATTAGCGAAAATGAGGATGATCCTTTTAACAAGTGGTGGCTATCGAAAAACGCCACGCTTTAATGCATACATTGCATATTGCATGAAGAAAGGACTCTTTGACCATATACAAGATGAGTACTACTAACTATATGGACAAGCCCTACAAATATGACTGGAAGTGAAAATATGAAACTCGGAAGTTTATTTGGAAGACCTAAAACATTAGCAAGTAGTAAAAAACAGGTACCGGTAAAGGAATCGAAGTTAGCGGTAGAAATGGAAAAAAAGAAGAAGCCGGGACAATTCGATATTGTTTGGCCAAAAGTAGAATCACAACAAGTGAAAGACTATCAGGCTATTCTTACAGTTTCAGATTTAAAGAAATATCTTGAGCGTTGTGTACAAACAGGTAAAGCAGGATTTGACTGGGAGACTGCAGCAAGTGAAGAAATTAGGACGCATTATAAAAAGGCTTTTGAAGATATAGAAGAAGCATGTGCTACAGGTGCTATTGATGAGAAAGAAGCAGAAAAACAAAGAGAAAGTTTAGAAAAAGCATATTTAAAAACACCGTTAGATCCGTGGAAAGGTGAAATTTGTACGGTATCGCTGTCAGCGGCGGCACACGAGTCAAGAGTTGTTCCAATCTCACATAAAGTTGGCCAAGTATTTGAACCAAGTATGGATAGAGATGAAGTTAGGAAATTGGTTCTAGATTTGCTTGATGAATACCTATTTAAAAATGAAAAGGTATTAAAGATTGCGGTCAATTTGTCTTTTGAAACGAAATATGCAGCGAAGTACGGTAAATACATTTTAGGAAAAGTGGCAGATCCATTGATTATGTGGGTACGGTGTTTACAAATCGCAGCACCTCAAAAGATTAATAACCCGAAAAAACCTACAAGCGGATGGGGTTTAAAACCAGCTACGAAACACATTTTTGGTGTAACGATGAACGACTTTTCAGCCCTATTAAAGAAATACAGGGTCAATTTCTTTGACGAAATTGATGCGAGTAAAGGTGAAGGGCTGCTTTACTCAGCTGAAGACTCGGATTATGCAGTGCAGCATTACGAATATTGGTCTCAAATTGCAGCTCAAATTCCGCGATATGAGGAATGGCTTCATAAGATTGAAATGCCATTCACACGTGTTATCGGCCTTATGGAATATTGGGGGATGAATTGGGATCCAAACCTTGCAACACAAAAGAAACAAGAAGCAGAAATTATGCAAGAGCAAGCGGCTGAACGTATTAAACAAATCGCGAAAGAAACGTTCAATATTGATATAAATACCGGTAAATCAGGTAAAACGAACGAAGTGAAAAGCTTAATGTTTGATTACTTAAAAATACCGATTGCCAAATATGGAAAAACAGGCGCGAGTCTTGATCAAGAGGCGCTTATCGATATGGCATTTATGCTTGAAAACAAGCTGAACGATATCGACGAGGAAAAATACCTCGGTGTTTCATTACCTGAAAATTGGGAAAATATCAATCCGGAAAAGGATCCTACTTTAGATAAGCTAGAACGCGGAGCGATTCGTATCGCAAAACGTGAACCGCATCCTTATAAAGAACAGGCACTAGAAGTTATTGACCAGCTAAAGAAAATACAAAAATACACGACATTACTTTCTTCGCACATCATAGGACGTGAAAAGTACTTGAACTTTATGAGTGGACGGATCCATGCAGGGTACAGTCCATTCACAGAAACAGGACGCTTAAACAGCTTTAATCCGAACGGACAAAACGTACCGAGACCAGATAATGATGAGTTTAAGATAAGAAATTTCTTTGTACCTAAACCAGGAAAGATATTATTCTTCATTGACTTCTCAGGGTTCGAGCTTCGCTTAATGGCATGGAAATCAGGCGATGAGGTCATGATTGAGTTATTTAACACAGGTGGCGATATGCACCGTAGAACCGCATCTGTAATGACTGGAAAGTCTGAGGCTGAAATTGTAAAGAAAGAACGTACAGATGCCAAGGCGGGCAACTTCGGTATCTCTTATGGGGGTACGGAACACGCTCTACAGTTCACATTTAAAACGAAATACATGATTCGTAAAACATTAGATGAATGTGCGCAGATTGTGAATGCCGTTAAAACAGCGTACAAACGCATACCAGAGTATCAACGCAAGATTGTTTTAGAAGCACGGGAGCAAGGCTATGTACAAACGATTTATGGATATATGAGATTACTACCTGGCATTAACAGCGCGAATAGAAGAGATCGCGGCTCTGCTGAAAGACAAGCAGCGAATACACCAGTACAAGGAAGTGCCGCTGACATTATGAAGAAAGTACAAAATGAAATTTATGAATCTATCGGTAAACAAGAAGGCGTACTTTCTCATGGAAGTGCCGATATGATTGCACAAATTCACGATGAAATCATTTTTGAAATAGATGATGATCCGGAAATTGTAGTTGCAGTAGAAAAACAAATTAAACAAGTTATGGAGCAACCTCCAGTACCAGGATTTCCAGTTCCGATTGAGGCAGAAGGAAGTGTAGGTTATCGATGGGGCGAGAAAATGAGTGTTGAGTCCTGGCTTAAACAAAGGGAGGAATAGCATGTGGGAAGAGGAGAGGGACCGCGTAAATCGTTATTTACAAAGCGTCATGCAACAGCATTACCACGTGTAAAGCCGGCAAGAATTGTAGGAAGTATTGCTGGAGAACCGTACAACATGGTTTGGGTAGTAAGTTCATTAAGAAAAGATAAAAAGACTGGTGTGCTAGACCCAGCACCACAGGATCCGTACGCAGAGATATTATTCAACAGTTGTTTTAAAAAATGGAGGGAAGACGATGGACGAGAATTTGAATCGTCAACAACGCCGGGCGAGTGAACGTGAGAGAAAGAAGACAAGGGAACGCCAAAGCTTTCATCGAGGTGAAGTGCAGCAAGTATCCCTTTTATCGTATAAAGATGGCCGAACATTAGCATTACGGGCGGTAAAAGAAGTATTAGGTTTGGGGGCAGTACGTTTAGAACGTGTACAGAAACGTTTGGAAGAACTAGAAAACGAGAATTTCAATGAACTATTTTTAGAGCATTTAAGAAAATAAAAAGCTGTAGGAAGGATGTGCGATTGTGGGTGGTAGACAGCAAGGGAAGGGGTACGAAAATCGGAAAAGCGATCGGAAATTAGAAAAACTAAAACGTGAAATGGTTAAGCAAAAAAAGAAAGTAGCAAAAGGTGAGCCACGAAAGGCGGTAGTGTACTTGAACAATTCAGAGCAACAGTTAAAAGATGTGATGCAAGAAAATCATGATTTGCAGTTAGAAGTTGATTTATACAAATCACAAGTGAAAGTGAAAGACAATTACGCAAAACGTGTATTGAAAGAAAATAACGAATTACGGGAACAGATTAAAAATTTACGTAAAAAGTCTATTTCGCTATTTGTTTCTTATATGGTGGTAACGGTCATTGTTAGTTTTCTAATTGCTAGATAAGAAGGGAGCGATTGAGATGTCTGTAGTGAAAGACAACGAGTTTTGGAAAGAAGTGTATTACTACATGGAAAAGCATAATTGCTATAAGGATGAGGCTGTAAAGGTCATGGAGGCTCAGTTCAATAGTAAGAACGAGAAAAGAGTGAGAATTATTGAAGCCGTAAAAGAAAAGTTGATTTATGCGGGAATACCTGAAAAGGACTCTTTAAAATTCGCAGAAACTGCACCCTTTGTTAATTCCTTAACTGGTGCCAGTGTAGAAAGAATGGTGAGAAGTTTTATAGATTTGTTTAAAAAAGGGGAGCGTGCAAAACAATGAACATCATTCATTTATTCCAGCTTCAAAAAGACCTGGATAACAAGATTGTGGAAAAACGTAGTTTGCAAAACGTGTCTTTGTTTCAAGAAAAGAAATTATCATTTCGTGACGAGTTAAGTGAGTTACTTCATGTGTGGCGTGGTCATAAGTTTTGGAGTGAAAATAACAAGCCGATTACAAAAGGTGTACGTAACAAGGGGCAAATGATGGAAGAAGATAAGGAGTACTACAATCCGTTATTAGACGAATTTGTTGATGCACTTCACTTTGCTTTATCGATTGGATTAGAACGTGAATGGAATAAATATATCGATGCCTTTGTAGTACGTAATAGCAAAGGAAATACAAAAACAGAAATTATCGATGTGTTTAACGATTTATATGAAAACAAATTATGGACTGCCGCACACTACATGACCTTGATGAATGACTTGGCGTACTTAGGTGCAGCGCTTGGATTTTCGGCTATTGAAATTTACAACGCATATATCGAAAAAAATAAAATCAATCATGATCGTCAGGCATCCGGTTACTAAAAGGAGGCGAAATGGTGGGGAAAGTTATTCTTTGGACAAAAGAAGAAATAGCGTATCTGGAGGATTCCTGGGGGACATACAGCATTAAAAGTATTGCGAAGAAGTTAGATCGCACTGTAAATGCCATAAAACTAAAAGCAAATCGTATAGGGTTAAGTGATCCACGGTTACATTTCAACGGGCTTACAGTGCTCCAATTAGCTGATGTATTACAGATAAATTATAAAACAATTGAATCGTGGTATGAAAGATTTGCATTTCCCGTAAGATTAAAGCTATTTGCAAAAACTCAAAAAATAAAGGTTGTTTACTATAAGGATTTTTGGAACTGGTTAAAACGGCATAAGCAGGTAGTTGATTTTTCAAAGGTTGAATATGGGATTTTAGGACCTGAACCAGAATGGATGAAAGACAAACGTGATGCGGATGTGTATAGAAGGAAAAAAGAGAGAGATCCTTGGACCAAACAAGATGAATTATTACTAAGAAGTATGGTTAAAGCGAATTGTTATACGTATTTGTATATCGCGAAACGTCTCCAGCGAACAGAAAGTGCAATAAAGAAAAAACTGGAGGAGCTTGGGATCTTCGAGAGACCTGTAGAAAGCCAAGCATCTTATACAGAAAATGAAATACAAATTAGTTTAGACCTATTTGAAAAAGGTTACACGGTAGATGCAATTGCAGAAAGGTTTGGGAAGAGCGCATTAACACTTGTTGGTTACTTAGAAAGTAAGGGGTATCGATTTAGAGCGAAAATGGTGATAAAGCCTGAGAACCTCGTGTTTTAGATCTTAAATAAAAAAGCTAGGATTTCTCCTAGCAAAAGAGTTATGTCGTACAGAAAGGTACTTGTGCGCAAACCAGGTGTTTGCAAATTTATTATATAACGTTTCTTGAGTAGATTAGCTGAATCATAGCAATCTTTACGTAAACTTCACATGGTATTGAAGATTTTGATAGAGATCAAAATTGAATTTTATTAAGAAATGAAGAAATAGAATGGTGAATCATTAGATGCTAATGAAGTAAAAGAAAAAGAATCCCACATAACAAGGACTCTTTTCAGTAATTTAACATTAGTCTTCGCATTTGCAGTAGTACTCATCACAAGAATTGTTTCGATTGTTACAGTAAATACAAAACGTTTTTTGGATAAATATATCAATGATCTGATCATCCAGGGAATTATTCGTGAGAGTAAGACTTTGGAAATCTTCTATTTGAAATATTCTTGTTTCAGGAGATTCTAGTTTAGCAGTAATTGGTATATGAGAATTTCTTGTTTGGATAGTAACTTCAATAGCGCCAAATAAATTTAAAACAGATATCTGAATTAAGCTTTCATTATGATTATTGGTAAAATCCTCAAAAGCTGTTTTTGAAGTGTTAGATCCTATAAAAAAATTTAAAGGTATATTTCCGTTTGAATTTGTTTGCGAACCAGCTATTGTATGAGTTTCAATGAAATATGTACCTTTTTGATTTTTACTATAATCATTTTGATTAGTACAGCAGATGCAAAATGTTTTTTTTATAAAAATAGTAATAAAACTACTTTTCTTATTATTATTTGTGAAAGTAAGACTTTGAAAATTTTCTACTTGAAATACTTTTGTTTCACCAGGTACTAGTGTAGTAATAATTGGTATATGAGAATTTCTGGTTTGAATAGTAACTTCAATTCTTCTGTCATCAACAGGAAATGGAACATGTAGCTGAAGTAATGTTTTATTGTGGCTGTTTGTGAAATTTTCAAAAATTACTCTTGAAGTGTTACCTGGTACGAAAATGTTTAGAGGTATATTTCCATTTGAATTTGTTTCTGAACCAGAAATTGTATGAGTTGCAATAAAACACTTTTTTTCATGGAGGGGATAATGCAATTGCTTTTTTGATTTTTTTCCATATTTATTATAAGAATTAGCCATAAATACCCATGCTCCCTACTTTTTTTGTCTATTTCTTATTTACTAAGAAGAGGAAATGCTATTACACAATGTTTTAGCTCATTTTGTATAAACGAATTTAAATTGAAGATAGATTATATATACGTTAGGAGAGAGAAAATAGAACAACAACGCTATTTGAATCGAAAGGGAGAATGAAAATGAATACAGTGACTATTAACTTTGGACCAGGTACAGCAGCATGGAAAGATATGCAGGAGGTCGCTAAAGTTTTGCAAGAAAAGGGTTACTTGGTTGAGCCAAAAGAAGGCATTGGAATTGTGAAGTTAACTAAGGATATTTCTGATGAACCTGTGATACGAAAAATAGGAGATTTAAAAGTTGGAGATCAGGTTATGTATCAAGATGAAGTTGAAACAATTCATTCAATAAGTCGAGATGAGTATGGGGAATATGATGTTCAAATTGGATGCTATCACGAAAAAATTTGTCAATCATCCGAATTTGAGGTAATTGAGTAGAAAACTAAACAAAAATTTCATTTTGTAGTAATTCAGAATACAAAAAAAGCACTTAGTAAAGTGCTCTCGTGACGAGACCTATTTTATAACGACTATTTTATAAAGAAAGGAACTCAGAATATTATATGTGAGTCCAGTTAATTGAGTACTTTTTACAAAAAAAGAACAGCTAGCAAAAGCTAACTGCTCGGCCCAAGGTAATGGGCGTAGAGTGGAGCAATGAAAAAGAATACTTTTCCTTTAATACAAGATTACTTTTGATTCTCAATAATATATGGGTAGTAAGAAAAAACGTGCAATTAAAAGAGCAGCTAGCAAAAGCTAACTGCTTGGTCCTCCAAGGGGGAACAAGGAGAAAGTAACTTAATGGGTTGTCTACAGTATTGACGGAATTTTGAGTTTTATTCAGAGGAGAGAAGAGAAATGGAAGAAAAAACAGAACCAAAAATGGTATCTATGGCATGTTACGGGTGGAACAAAGAAAAACAATGTGTAGAGTTCCAACTGTTGATAAATGAAGAGATATTTGTAATGCCAGTGTATAAGAAAGATGTAAGAGGCATGGAACAATTTTTTCTGGTTAATGAAAAATAACTGAACAAAATAATCCTTTGAATAGAAAGGGAGATTATTAGGGGGAAGTAGATATAAGCATCTTAAATAAATTAGTTTATCAAGGGGGAGAATGAGAAGTGAGGTGAAAAAATGAATAATAAAAATGGTTTAACATTAAAAGAATTACTAAGTTCTTTATCTAATGCTCAATTGAAATATTTGGCGAAAAAATATCGCTCAAAAAAATATAAAAATAAGAAATTTGAAAAGACAACTGGGTGGATAGACTCAATATATAATGTAATGTCTAATGAGCATAATCATTCTGAAGAGGTTATGTATGCTCAAATAAAAAAGGTACAGGGTGCAATTGTACCTAAGGATGATTTTAAAGATATTGATAAGTTAATCAAAGAAATTGAAACGAGTCCAACTAGAAAACGTACTTTGGCATTCCATGAAAATGCAAATGCTAAGTTTGTATATCTAATAATGGAAAAATTATATGGTGCTATTAAAATTGGCTCGACTAAAAAACTGGATCAAAGACTTATGCAATTTGGGGTAAAACTACCCTTCGACATAAAAATTGTTCATATTATATACAGTGAAAATGGTGATATTACAGAAAAGCTACTACACAAATATTTTAGTAGCAAAAGATTAAACGGTGAGTGGTTTTCTTTAAATAAAAAAGATTTATCTGATGTGAAAAATCTAAATTTGCCCAAGAAAATTTTGAAGTCCATAAATGGTATGTACCACGAAACAGGAAGTTGAAGAGCGTGGATTAAAAGACGAAGTTAGGAAATATTGTATGGCATACAATAGATCGAATAAAAAATAAAAGAACAGCTAGCAAAAGCTAACTGCTCAATGAGAGAGAAATACAGTCATGGATGAAAATCTTGATGTACAAATAGTGTATCCATAATTTTATGATTTATTCGAAAGAAGAGGGAGAAAAATGAAACCCGTAAAAGCGAAATGTGAAGTATGTGAGCACGTGTTTCGTGTCCAGATGCTCGTAGCGCGATTATCAAACCGTGTGGACAAGCAATATTTCATTTGTCCAAGCTGTAAAACAGAATTTGTAAGTTATTATTCGAACTGTGAAATGAGACAGCTGCAGAAAGAAATTTCGAAATTATACAACGGTTTCCGTAAATGTTTTACGAAAGAACAGGCAGAAGTGATTCAGGCAAAAATCGATAAAAAGGATTTAGAGTTTAAGTGGTTACGAGATAAATTGAAAGCTGAATTGGAGAATAAGTAAAAAAAAGCCTTCCAGTTTAGAAAGGCTAAATATTTATCTGTTTAACATGCATATGCTCATCTCTAATTTGGTATTTCATTGCATAATATTTAAAATTTTGACGATAATTAGCGTACGGATTTACGCGGCTTGACTTAATAGCTACTTTAAACGTAATTATAACCTCTTTAGTGTCTGGTGCAGGTGTAAATGCGATATCCAAACGAGTAAAGCTATTAGATTTAAATACGCCATAATTCGAGGGGGGTACATTTAAGTTAGCAATACCATATGGTGTTTCGTACTTATAGTAAGACATATCTTCATCGTAAATTTTTAAACTTAATTGATTATAAATACCGATACTATTGCTAGGTTTATGTTTATCAATCACAACTAAATCAAAGTAAGCAATATCTGAGGGGGAAGGATTTACTACCTTTAAAAAGCAGACATAAATACCATCTTTATTTTCTATAGCAAAATTTTTCGTGCTAATAGAATCGATAATAAATAGTTCTTTTTCAAAAGTAACATCTAAGGATTTTTTGTTAGCACGATATGTAATAAATGAGATGATGAATGATGCCATTGAGATAACAATAGGTAATCCAAATCTAAGTAAAGACGACAAATTTTCTTCTAAAAACTTATACATTATATAACCCCTTTCGTGACAATTATACGGTATATAGGTGGAAGAATCTAATAATCTATTTATCGAAATGAAAATTTATAAAAGTTTAATCGTAGATTTACCAAATTTCCAAATTGAAGGAGGATGATTTTATATGAATATATCAAAACGCTTAATGATTGGCAGTGTTCCTTATGATGTGGAAATAACTAAAAGTTAGATTGAAGAAAAGGAAAGGGGTGAGGTAAGAATTGCTGAAATAACGTATCACGAACAACATATCAAGATTTCAGATAATGTAACAAAGCATGAAGAACAAATGAAAAACGTACTTCATGAAGCGGTTTACGAAATGCCATAAATGTAACGCAAAACTCAAGATAGTACCAGCAACGAAAAAGGGGGCTAAAGAGAAATGAAATCGACAGGTATTATTCGTAACATTGATCTATTAGGACGAATTGTGGTTCCAATGGAATTACGCCGCACATTAGGTATCCAGGTAAAGGATCCTATGGAGATTTTCGTAGATGGTGAATCTATTATTCTACAAAAATATAACCCTAACGGTTCTTGCCAAATTACAGGTGAGATTTCTGACCAAAATATTGAACTAGCTGGTGGGAAACTCGTGCTAAGTCCTAAAGGGATTGATCAGGTATTAGCGGAACTCGAAGCACGTTTGAAGGGGCGATAAAATGAGCGAACCTAATAAGCAATATACAAATATCGAACTGGAAATGATTTTGGACAATTTTGTCAAGGCGTTACCGATGCAAATACGAATGCAGCGCGAGATGTCTAAATTAATTAAAGCTCGTTTTGATGCGCTCGTTTCTGAAGGTTTTACAGAGCAACAAGCACTGGAAATCGTAAAATCACGTGGTATAGAGTGAAAGGTTCGGAAGCAATCTTACGAGCGATGCACCAGGTAGGAGGAGAAATCCCGGCTACGCAGTTTGATACGTGGCTGGGACAACTCTCTCAATTAGGATTACTGGAGCAAGTCACGAAAGATGATAAGCATGTTTATTATTACCGGCTTACGGATAGTGCAAGACAGTTTTTAGTAAAGAAGGGTGTGGGATGAATATGTATATTAATTTTCGTAATGGATATCCCTACTATCTTCATTTGGATTAAGGGGGTGTACCTTACCAATTTCATCACGAAGGAATGCATCAGCGGCAGGTAGACCATTTCGAGTTGTTAAATGTATACAGTAAAGTTTGTCGTTAATGCCATGATGAATTGCAGCCTGTTGCTTGAAGATATTATGGCAAAATTCCGCAATTCTTCTAGGGGCACCTTCTTGATTCAAAGAGATACTATCTAAAAAATGTTGAATCTGCTGTTTTACAGTTTCTCTTATTTCGTGATTAGAACCAATTAATACAACATCCTTAAGCTGTTTATAGTCTTTGTATTTACTAAAGAGTTCATGTCCTTCACCAGTGTTTACACGTAATGTGTATTCGTTTTTACAAGGGTCGAATTCTCCAAGAAGAATATGCCCTAGTGGTTGATTGTCATCTCGTTCAACATGGTGGTACAAATTAACTTGTTGATATAAATCTTGGATAAGAGTACGTATATTGTCTCTCGTTAATCTTTTTTTGCCGTATAAGGTTTGTCGTAAAACTTGTGCAGTGTAATTTACAGTTTCAAACCCTGCAGACGCTAAAAGAGTATGAGAGGTAATAAATGTGATTTTACGAGCGTCTTCATTGTGGACAAAAAAATTGTTTTCTAGTGTACGTGTATCACTCATCATCAAGATTCCGTCTGGTAATATAATGCCTGCAATCAAAGTCATATGTTTCTCTCCAATCAGATTCAATTTCTAATTCTATATTTATATTGTATAAATTAATTAAATTCCGAATTCTCTTATTGATGGAACAACGTTAGTGAAAAATGCCGATTCCAATTCTTCGATATTAGAATACCTATGTTCAATTTCGAAACTAATCCCTTTTTTGAAAAAGTCCCTAAAGACAGGATTAGTAAATATTCCATCGTCAGTTCTACCAGTGAACATGTAATAAATGAGTCTTGTTAATGCGTATGTGTCATGATGCATTTCATAATTATTAAATCCTATGAACCCAAGATACGGATCATTGAGAAAGCCCTTAGGCTCTGTAGAGAATCGTGTAAGCTTACTTTCTGGAATTTTCACTAAACCGAAGTCAGCAACCTTAATCATATTTATATGGTCAAAATGTTTTATGAGTATGTTTTTAGGTGATATATCTCTATGAAAAATATTTTTACTATGTACTTGCTTAAGTGCTAAACAAATTTGATGAATAAACTTAAGTTTTTCACTTGCGTTTTCAAGACCCGGGCTTCGTTCGATATACTTTTCTAGAGTTTCATCAGCTAGTTCCATTACGTAATAATTCTGTTCTTTATCTAAGGTGTAAACTTCGAGAATGAAAGGTGACTTTAAACTTTTCATTACCTCAAATTCTGTATAAAATCGCTCTTTTTCATCAGCTTCTAAAGTAGGATGCGCCTTTTTGTAAGCAAACTCTTTGTTATAAAGTGAATCTGTAAATTTATAAACAGTCGCGTAAGAACCTGCACCAATTTCTTCTGTAGGAAATGTGAAAACACCGTTAGGTCTTTGAACCTTTAACCCTGCCTTTAATGTGAAAATAGGATTGAGTTCTTTAATTTTTACCTGCTGTAAATTATGCGGAATTACACTACCACCACTAGTCTTTAAGAAACTTTTACAAATTTCAAAGACTTCACTATAGTAAGAATCTATTTCGAAATCATATTGTGTATCGATTAAATTGCTTTGTATAATTTTTACATCTATTATCAATTCGTGTAACATTCTACTTTGATCCGCATTATAGTGTCCAGGTCTTGATTTAGTGTTTAAGAAATCGAGTAAACCGTTAAAGCTTTCGTGAAAAAAAGCAAAGAGTTTATTTAAAGGGGCAGGAATGTCTTCGTAAAATTTTATGTATCTTTTATTTAGATCACTGCCGTAAAAACTCAAATAACTTTCTAACTGATCACTTATGTATCCTACTAGATGCTCTTCGGTTGGTGAAGTCATGTTTGTAAAATCCCCCTAATAAGTATTTTTATATAATCATAACAAAAAATGCATATTTTGGTTATTTAAATTTAAAAATTTTGCAGGAGTGTGATTCATGAAACGAATGTGGAAAATGGAAAAAGCGAAACGAAAAGCGAGGGAGGAACATGACTAAAGATATTCGTAACTTACAAATCGATGGGGTAGATGTTCCGTTTTACGATGGATATGTGACGGTACAAGAAGGAGTTGTTACGGGTAAGCTCACCTGGAGTCTCCATGTTGTGGATTATGGGGTAAGTGAATTTATGACGACGAACCAGTTACGTGATGTGAATATCGAGACAGAGCAGGGCAATGTATATGCTGGAGAAGGATTGATTGCGAAAGTGACTGAGGAACGGTTTCTGTTAGCTGGAAAGTCGGTGCTACGTGGTTACGAGACAACAGCGGCGTGGCACGTGTTTCTGGAGTTAGATGAATTGGAAAATAGAGAACATTTGGAGGGCACTAATATCATAATTAAGCCTCTTTTGATGTAGGTTAAGCACTTTGAAATTGATAATTAATATCATGAAAATTGTAAATAAAATTTAGGGGTGGATAATTTTGTATAATAATTACTGGATTCCAAACCAAGACGTGATGTATCAAAATGCTGTTCCAAATGTAGATTCTCAATATCAGTATTCGCTAGGTTCTGTATCAGGTGTAGACCCAAATTATAGAATGGTATATCAAAATGCGACCTCGAGTGCAGCGCCGAATGTAAATTCTAATTACCAGTTCTCCCAAAATATAGTTCAAGATACGTTCTCTGGTTATCGTGATCTAACTCTCACCGCTAATCAATCAGGAGGTATTGATATTGGGAATGGCTTCAGGCTTTTTTCATTCGAACCAGCTAGACCCATTGCAAGTGGACAGTATCTTACTATATTCTTGAACGCACCTGAACTGAGGGTTATCAGCGCAGGTTGGAAGGTAGGGGGAGCACCTGCTAAAATATTCGCAATAGAGAGTTTTGCTAGGCATAGAGATCAATGGGTTATTACCTTATATAACGATGATTCTGTAGAAAAAATGGTTACCTTTAGCCTTATAGCAAAACTACCAAGATAAGGATATTTTCGTGATTTTAAACCCAAAAAAGAGGGTGGATGATCCGACAGCCTCTTGGCACGTGTTTCGAGATTCGGAGATTCACAGCTGTTTACAAGAAAATAAAAATATATAAAAGAAAAGTTTTTAGGAGGGGGTCTAATACACTACAGTACTTAAAAAAGAAAAAGAAAATAAAAAAGAACCCCCCCTTAAAAAAATATACCTTATATATATAATATATATATAAAACTAATAATTATA
>NZ_QNUB01000010.1:0-97619 GCF_008042345.1 Bacillus sp. AR8-1 | reverse complement strand
CACCCTGTTGGCGTCAACCTCATGCGCCTAATGGCCACAAAAAATATCTATTTCGTCCCATTCGGTCAAGATGCGCCAGAGAAAAAACCGAACTCAATGGTAGCTCGTATGGAGTTACTGGAAGATACAGTATTAGAAGCGCTGCAAGGAAAGCAATTGCAACCGGTGGTCGTAGAAAAATTCAGATATATGAATTAAAAAACGAAAAAAAACGGACAATTTTTGATGAAACCATCATTCTTACTGTAGAATATGATAAAATTAACGTTATTAAGATTAGAAGGGGTATTGTATACTCCTTCTGATTCTAAGTTATAGAAGGATTGGTATCTAGAAAGGGGCATAGTGATGGAAAAGCAAAAAACTTTTCATGTCGCTGTAGTTGGAGCAACCGGCGCAGTTGGTGAACAAATGTTAAATACTTTAGAGAAACGAGAATTTCCAATCGGGAAATTAACGTTACTTTCATCTAAACGATCTGCAGGTAAGAAACTTGTATTTAAAGGCGAAGAATTTACAGTTCAAGAGGCAACTCCTGAAAGCTTTGAAGGAGTAGATATCGCACTATTTAGTGCTGGTGGATCTGTATCGAAACAATTAGCGCCAGAAGCAGCAAAACGCGGTGCGATTGTTGTTGATAATACAAGTGCATTCCGTATGACAGAAAACGTGCCACTTGTTGTACCTGAAGTAAATGAAAACGACTTAAAAGAACATAATGGTATTATTGCAAATCCAAACTGTTCTACAATTCAAATGGTAGTAGCTCTTGAGCCAGTTCGTCAGCAATATGGTTTAAAACGAGTAATCGTTTCCACATATCAAGCTGTATCAGGTGCTGGTGCGGCAGCTATTGAAGAACTTCATGAACAATCACAAGCAATCTTAAATGGCGAAGAAGTTAAGGCAAATGTTCTTCCTGTATCAGGTGATAAGAAGCATTTCCCAATTGCTTTTAATGCGATTCCACAGATTGATAAGTTCCAAGATAATGGATTTACATTTGAAGAAATGAAAATGATTAACGAAACAAAAAAAATTATGCATATGCCTGAATTAGAAGTAGCGGCAACATGTGTACGTTTACCAGTTGTATCAGGACACTCTGAGTCTGTTTACATCGAAGTAGAAAAAGAAGGCGTAACAGTAGCAGAATTAAAGAGCTTACTTGCAAATGCGGAAGGTATTGTTCTGCAAGATAATCCAGAAGAGCAGTTATATCCAATGCCAGCTACTGCAGTAGGTAAAAACGAAGTATTCGTTGGAAGAATCCGTAAAGATTTAAATAACGATAAAGGATTCCATCTTTGGGTCGTATCTGATAACTTATTAAAAGGCGCTGCATGGAATTCTGTTCAAATTGCAGAGCGCTTAGTAAAATTACAATTAGTGTAAACGGCTAAGAGAAGGTGCAAAATATGAAAATAATTGTTCAAAAATTTGGTGGCACATCAGTACGTGATGACAATGGACGTAAGCATGCGCTTCATCATATAAAGAAATCATTAGCTGCTGGTTATAAAGTAGTTACTGTCGTATCTGCTATGGGTCGTAAAGGTGAACCATATGCAACGGATACGTTATTAAGTCTTGTAAATCAAGAGGAATCTACTATTTCTAAACGTGAGCAAGATTTATTATTATCGTGCGGAGAGTTAATCTCTGCAATTGTTTTCTCTAATATGTTGAATGAGAACGGTATAAAAGCAGCAGCATTAAATGGTGCACAAGCTGGTTTTGTAACGAATGATGACTTTACGAATGCAAAGATTATTGAAATGAATTGCGATCGTATACATGAAGAGTTAGAAAATGTAGATGTAATCGTCGTTACAGGATTCCAAGGGCAAACGAAAAAAGGTGATACGACAACACTTGGACGCGGAGGTAGTGATACTTCAGCTTCAGCATTAGGTGTTGCACTTCATGCTGAATACATCGATATATTCACTGATGTAGAAGGTGTTATGACTGCGGATCCTCGTATTGTAAAAGATGCACGTCATCTTCAAACTGTAACGTATAACGAAATTTGTAACATGGCTTATCAAGGTGCGAAAGTCGTTCATCCACGTGCAGTTGAAATTGCGATGCATGCAAAAGTGCCACTTCGTGTACGTTCTACGTATTCTGATAGTGAAGGTACGCTTATTTCAGCATATGACGGTGCTACAAGAGGTCGTGATGTAGAAGAACGTCCTGTTACAGGTATCGCCCACGTATCAAACGTAACGCAAATTAAAGTGCTTGCAAAAGAAACGGCATATGATTTGCAACAACATGTGTTTAAAGAGATGGCGAACGAAGGAATAAGTGTCGATTTAATTAATATTTCACCTACTGGTGTAGCATATACGGTGAGTGATAATGTATCAAGTCATGCAGTTAAATTATTAAAGAACCTTGGATATGAGCCAATTGTGACAGAGCATTGTGCGAAAGTATCTATCGTTGGAGCTGGAATGGCAGGATACCCAGGGGTTACTGCGAAAATCGTTACAGCTTTAGCGGAAAAAGGTATTCAAATCCTGCAATCGGCAGATAGTCATACAACAATTTGGGTTCTTGTAAAAGAAACTGATTTAGTGGAGGCTGTAAATGCATTACATAGTGCGTTTGAGCTTTCAAAAGAAAAGCAACTGGAACAATAAGGAGTGAGACCATGATAGATTTTGGGACAATTGCAACCGCGATGGTAACACCGTTTGATATAAACGGGAATATCGATTTTGCAAAGACAACGAAATTGGTAAATTATTTAATTGATAACGGTACAACAGCAATCGTGGTAGGAGGAACGACAGGAGAATCTCCTACATTAACTTCAGAAGAGAAGGTAGCGTTATATCGCCATGTCGTATCTGTTGTCGATAAAAGAGTGCCCGTAATCGCTGGAACAGGTAGCAATAATACGCATGCTTCTATTGACTTAACTAAAAAGGCAACAGAAGTTGGTGTGGATGCAGTAATGCTAGTAGCACCGTATTATAATAAGCCGAGTCAAGAAGGAATGTATCAGCATTTTAAAGCAATTGCTGAAAGTACGCCGCTTCCGGTTATGCTATATAACGTTCCAGGACGATCTATTGTACAAATCTCCGTTGATACAGTTGTTCGTTTATCAGAAATAGAAAACATTGTTGCTATTAAAGATGCCGGCGGCGATGTGTTGACAATGACAGAAATCATTGAAAAAACAGCGGACGACTTTGCGGTATACAGCGGTGATGACGGTTTAACGTTACCGGCTATGGCAGTTGGGGCTAAAGGTATCGTTTCGGTAGCATCTCATGTTATCGGAAATGAAATGCAAGAAATGATTACAGCATTTCAAGCAGGAGAGTTTAAAAAGGCACAAAAATTACATCAATTACTTGTAAGAGTAACTGATTCGTTATTTATGGCGCCAAGTCCAACTCCAGTAAAAACAGCGTTACAAATGGTTGGATTAGATGTAGGTTCTGTACGTTTACCACTTCTTCCATTAACAGAAGAAGAAAGAGTAACGTTACAATCTGTAATGCAATCTATTCCTCGTTAATAAAAATGACCTAGTGTGAAACTAGGTCATTTTTTTATTGATATGAAAATGTTTGAATCTGTTTTAAAGTGAATCTTTTGTAAAATGATTTTAGGATCGCCTTTCTCGTCTGTATATGACCCTATAATATAGAAAACATTTTATGTTGAAAACGAGTATATTACGCTACGCGTTCTCTACTTGTTAAAGTATGATATTGTTCTTTCATTAATTTGGTTCCAACATCTTTTTCTCGATAATGGCTGTCAAATCCTGCTAAAAATTTAACCTTATTAAATTTCTATTAGATTTTGTAATTCATAGCCTTTTGTCATGTAATGCAATGTTTATAAGAAAAGGATCTTACATCTTTAATTTTGTTGAAAAGTAGTTGCTAGTACAGAAAATACTTTCGATTATGTTTTTATAGGAATTGCCTCAAATATGACGTAATCTATAAAAAAGCTTCATTTTATAAGTGTTTTTGTGCAATTCAAGAAAAAAATCTAGGAAATCCATCAAATGAAAGTAATTTAAAGTGTTTAAGTTATTTTTTCAAATAACATGGAGTATAAAAGCAGCGGAAATAAGCCATATACTTTTAGTGCTGTTCCTTTCTTTTACTTTTTCTTTCGCACGATTTAACTTGTGTTCTATTTCTTGTATCAGGTATAATATGGCTAAGTAGCTTAGTACGGGTATGCTTAGCAAAATTGGGAAAAATTATAATTTAATTAAATTTTCATATCATATCGAATAAGATATTTGATTTATATAATGAAAGAGAGGTGAAACCTGGTTTAAAAAATAAACAAGGACATGATATCGCATAACGGTAAGGACATTCGTCTTGGACGGTGAAAATATGGTGGTTGTAGAGTTTCCCCTGGTGTCTCTGCAATGTTAGTGAAATCAGTGTTTGCAAGATTTTTAAACCAGGCAACAACATGAAGAGAAAAGAGAATGAGTCTGTTAAAGTATTTGCTCTTGGTGGAGTAGGTGAAATCGGGAAAAACATGTACTGTGTTGAAATTGATTCTGAAATCTTTATCGTAGATGCGGGGTTAATGTTCCCGGGAGATGAAATGTTTGGAATTGATATCGTTATTCCTGATATTACATATTTAGTGGAAAATCAAGAGCGAGTAAAAGGTTTATTTATTACTCACGGTCATGAAGATCATATTGGTGGAATTGTGTATGTGCTTCGTAAATTATCTATTCCAGTCTATGCAACGAAATTAACAGTAGGACTTATACAAGAAAAACTTGGTGAAGCGGGCATGTTAGGCCGTGTAGACCTAAAAACAATCGATTCAAATTCAACAGTAGAGTTTAACACTACAACAGTGTCATTCTTCGGAACGACACATAGTATTCCGGATTCTGTTGGCGTTTGTTTCCATACATCAAAAGGTGCAATCGTATATACGGGAGACTTTAAATTCGATCAAACTCCAATTGGAAATAGTGGAGCAGATCTTGGGAAAATGGCGCAAATCGGAAATGAAGGTGTACTTTGCCTATTATCTGATAGTACAAATGCAGAGCGTCCAGGGTATACAGGTTCAGAAAAAGAAGTTGGTGTAGAAATTTCTAAAGTGTTCTACGGTGCAGAAGGTCGTATTATCGTTGCTTCATTTGCATCGAATGTACATCGTATTCAACAAGTATTTGATGCAGCTGCCGAAACAGGGCGAAAAGTAGCGGTAGTAGGACGTAGTATGGTGAAAGTAGTAGACATTGCAAGACGTCTTGGTTATTTAGATGTTCCAGAAGGTATGGTTATTTCATTACAAGAAGTAGACAACTTCCCAGAGAAAAAGGTAGCTATTTTAACGACAGGTAGTCAAGGTGAACCGATGGCTGCTCTATCTAGAATGGCAAAACAAGCACATAAACAAATTTCAATTCGTAAAGGTGATACTGTTATCATTGCTGCTTCGCCAATTCCGGGTAATGAAATATCTGTATCAAAAATTATTGATTTGTTATTTAGAGCTGGAGCTGAAGTTGTTTATTACGGCGAAAGAAAAGTTCACGTTTCAGGTCACGGTAGCCAAGAAGAATTAAAATTAATGTTAAATTTAATGAAACCGAAGTACTTTGTACCCGTACATGGTGAGTTTCGTATGCAAAAAGCACATGCGTATTTAGCTGAAGATGTAGGTATTACAAGAGAAAATATCTTTATCGTAGAAAAAGGTGATGTAATTGCTTTTGGTGACGATGAAGCGAACTTAGTCGGTAAAGTACAAGCTGGTAATGTTTTAATTGATGGATTAGGTGTAGGTGACGTTGGTAATATCGTTCTTCGAGATAGAAAGATGTTATCTCAAGATGGAATATTAGTAGTTGTTGTAACACTTGGTAAAGATGAAAAGAAAATTATCTCTGGTCCAGAAATCATTTCACGTGGTTTCGTATATGTTCGTGAATCAGAAGCGTTAATTGAACGATCTACAGAGATTGTACGTATGATTGTTGAGCAGTCAATTAAAGAATATTCGATTGAATGGTCAATGTTAAAACAAAATATTCGTGAATTATTAGGACAGTTCTTGTACGAAGAGACAAAGAGAAAACCTATGATTTTACCGATTATTATGGAAGTATAAAAAAGATCACCCTTATGGGTGATCTTTTTTTCTTTTTAACCCTATCGAATGAAATTTATAACTTAAGAAATAATAGTTATATACGAGTGAAAGGGGATGCGAAATGACAGAACGTGATCGATATACAAATGAAGAAAAAGAAGCTGAGCCAAAAGAAGCTGGAAAAGAGGCTTCAATAGTAGAAAAAATTCAACAGCTTGGACAGACAAATGTACCACAGATGAATGAATCACGTATTCATTGTTTAACGATTATCGGACAAGTGGAAGGTCATGTTCAATTACCGCCGCAAAATAAAACAACAAAATACGAGCATATCATTCCGCAAATTGTTGCGATTGAACAAAATCCAAAAATTGAAGGTTTGCTGTTAATATTAAATACGGTTGGAGGTGACGTTGAAGCTGGACTAGCAATTTCTGAAATGGTAGCTTCACTTTCAAAGCCAACAGTATCTTTAGTTTTAGGTGGGGGACATTCCATTGGTGTACCGATTGCTGTTTCTACTGACTATTCGTTTATTGCGGAAACTGCGACGATGACAATTCATCCGATTCGTTTAACAGGTCTTGTCATAGGTGTGCCACAAACATTTGAGTATTTGGATAAGATGCAAGAAAGAGTCATTCGTTTTGTGACGAAGCACTCGAAAGTAACAGAAGATCGTTTTAAAGAGCTTATGTTTGCGAAAGGAAATTTAACGCGAGATATTGGGACGAATGTAATTGGTGGGGATGCAGTAAAGTACGGTCTTATAGATGATGTTGGTGGTATTGGAAATGCAATTCGAAAATTAAACGAATTAATCGATGTTCGCGCGGAAGGTAGTGCAGAAGGGACAATGTTACAATGATTTTATATACAATTATGCCAGAGCAACTTGTGTATCCGGCCGATTATTCACAATGTGAAAGTCAAAAAGTTGTAAATATAAATGGTGTGGAATTAATGGTTTCTGAAGAGGAACATGGGTGTTATTCTATTGTACGTGTGCTAAGTACGGACCCACTTCACTATTTAGAGTTTGAGCCAGGTCAGAAAATAACCTTTTAGCAAAAAGAAGGATTTTGTTTAGAAGCTATGGTATAATATAAAAAACAAGACGGTTGAGCAGCCATGAGTAGGCTGCTTTCTTCTGTTTATTTAGCATTTTACAAGAAGTGTAAAAATAGAAGATATAAAGACCTGAAAAATAGAGAAAACAGACATATAAATAGAGCGTTTTTAGGAGAGCTTTACTTATATGTAGAACACGAGGTGAAGAAATGGCAAAACAAAAGCAAAGAGGGACGAAGGCAAAGGCAAGACGTACGATAAAGCCAACTTTGTATTATGAAATCGTCGGTTTAACTCTTTTTGCACTTTCGATCATTACGATTTTACAGCTAGGCGTTGTAGGGAAATCGTTTGTGTTATTTTTTCGCTTCTTCTTTGGTGAGTGGTACATAATTGGTGTGTTAGGTGTAATAGCTTTATCGGTTTCCTTTGTTATAAAACGCGGATGGCCGAACCTTTTAAATAAACGGTTAATTGGATTTTATTTAATTGTATTGGCAATATTAATGTTTAGTCATATTACATTATTTAACCTTCTTACAAAAGATGGAGCAGTGCAAAATACTTCTGTTATTGTGAGTACGAAAGATAACTTCTTTCTTGAAATGAAAAAAGGGCCAGATAGCGTTCATTTAGGTGGTGGTATGTTTGGTGCGCTTATGTTCGCGACATGTTACTTCCTATTCGACGAAGTAGGAGCCTATATCATTGGAATTATTTTAGTTATTCTCGGGGTACTCTGTATAACAAATAAACATATTGGAGAAGTGTTAGCTCCAGTTGGTAGAATTCTTAGAAGTCAATTTCAAGTGATACAAGGGGATTATAAAGATTGGAGATCCAAAAGAACGGCTGAACAAACAGAAAAGAAAAAAACAACAAGAAGTACAAGAAGCAAACGTGCTGCAGAACAAGAAGAAGTTATTGAGCCGATGGAAGAAATCCAAATTGATCCGCCAATTATTTCAAATTTCACTGAGAATTATCCTGTAAATGAAGAAGAGGGTAAACGAATTGAAGTAGAGCAAGAAGATTTGATCACTTCACCGTTTATTGAAGAGACTCCACCAATTGATGAATCAAAGAAAAAGCGTGGAGAAAAAATTGTTGAATCGTTAGAGAGTGAAGCGCAAGCACCTCCTATGCAATTTTCAAATGTAGAAAATAAAGATTACAAGCTTCCTTCACTTGATATATTAAAATTTCCAAAGAATAAGCAAGTTACAAATGAAAACGCGGAAATTTATGAGAATGCTCGTAAATTAGAACGTACATTCCAAAGTTTCGGAGTGAAAGCGAAAGTAACCAAAGTGCATAGAGGTCCTGCAGTTACAAAATATGAAGTGTATCCTGATATGGGGGTAAAGGTAAGCAAAATTGTCAGTTTAAGTGATGATTTAGCCCTTGCTTTAGCTGCAAAGGACATTCGTATTGAGGCGCCAATTCCCGGGAAATCAGCTGTAGGGATCGAAGTTCCGAACTCAGAAGTTTCGATGGTAACGCTGAGGGAAGTTCTTGATTCTAAGGCTAATAATCATCCGGAAGAGAAGTTGTTAATTGGTCTTGGCCGAGATATTACAGGTGAAGCTGTATTAGCCCGTTTAAATAAAATGCCCCATTTACTCGTAGCTGGTGCGACAGGTAGCGGGAAAAGTGTATGTATTAATGGTATTATTGTTAGTATTTTAATGCGTGCAAAACCGCATGAAGTAAAATTAATGATGATTGACCCGAAAATGGTAGAGTTAAATGTATATAACGGTGTGCCTCATTTGTTAACGCCAGTTGTAACTGATCCGAAAAAAGCATCGCAAGCATTGAAAAAAGTTGTGAGTGAGATGGAACGTCGTTATGAATTATTTGCTCATAGTGGTACACGTAACATTGAAGGATACAATGATTATATAAAAGAACATAATAGTCAATCAGAAGCGAAACAACCCGAATTACCGTATATTGTAGTAATTGTGGACGAGTTAGCAGATTTAATGATGGTTGCTTCGTCTGATGTAGAGGATGCGATTATGCGTCTAGCGCAAATGGCTCGTGCTGCTGGTATTCATTTAATTATTGCAACGCAACGTCCGTCAGTTGACGTTATTACGGGTGTTATTAAAGCAAATATTCCATCACGTATTGCATTCGCTGTATCTTCTCAAACAGATTCTCGTACAATTCTTGACGGTGGTGGTGCAGAAAAGCTACTAGGTCGTGGCGACATGCTGTTTATACCAATTGGTGCATCGAAACCTGTACGTGTACAAGGTGCATTTTTATCAGATGATGAAGTTGAGAGAGTTGTAGAATATGTTATTGGACAGCAAAAAGCACAATATCAAGAAGATATGATTCCGCAAGATGTTCCTGATACGAAGCAGGAAGTAGAAGATGAATTATATGATGAAGCGGTTCAACTTGTAGTGGAAATGCAAACAGCATCTGTTTCTATGCTACAACGTAGGTTTAGAGTAGGTTATACGCGAGCTGCTCGTCTAATTGATGCAATGGAAATGAATGGTGTAGTAGGTCCATATGAAGGTAGTAAACCGAGAGAAGTACTCATTAATGATGTACAAGAAAAAAGTTCTTAAAAAAAGCCTAATTGTTTTTACAATTAGGCTTTTTTATATAGTGTTTTTGTTATATACTATACTCAGCAATAAAGAAAGGGCTTACATTTATAAGGTCCCTATAGAATACGAATACTTTGAGTGTGTTTTATGTAAATGTTCGATATTTAATACAGAAAAATGTTGGATTTTGTTGACACGTATGAGAGCAAGTGGTAAGATTACTTCGAAAAGAATCACTGCCTCATATAATCTTGGAGATAAGGTCCATAAGTTTCTACCTGGCAACCATGAATTGCTAGACTATGAGGGGAAAAGTGTGTAACAAAGGATGTAAAGGATCTTTGTGCCGAACTTTTTCTCGAAATGAGGAATGTTTATGGTGCAAAGTTTTTTTTATACAGTAAAGAGTGAAAATTTCATTTTAAAAAATTATTATTATTTATTCGACAATTGTGCTTATTTTTAGTGGTTAGTCATTTGTACTATGTTGTAAGTTGAAAAAAGAGAAAAGAAGTCTTACATCAGAGGTCGAATAATTGAAATGCGGGGGAGTCTTATGTCAGTAAAATCCGATAGTCGTCACCTATATTTACGGGTGATTGATCACATCAAAGAAAAAATTAAAGATGGGGCTTATAAAGAACGACAAAAGTTACCATCAGAGTTTGATTTAGCGAAAGAACTTGGCGTAAGTAGAGCGACTTTAAGGGAAGCGTTACGTATTTTAGAAGAAGAAAATGTTGTCATTCGTAGACATGGTGTAGGGACATTTGTAAATGCAAAGCCATTATTTTCTTCTGGAATAGAACAACTTTCTAGTATTACAGATATGATTTCTAGTGTGGGGAAAACACCAGGAACGATTTTTTTATCATCATCTACTACAACTTTAACAGAAGAGGAAAAAGAGAAGTTTAATAGTGAAGATGGTTTTAATGCAGTGATGATTGAACGCGTGCGTACAGCAGATGGGGAACCTGTTGTATATTGTATCGATAAACTTGCAAAAGAAATATTGCCAGATTTATCGGGTTACAATGAGGAATCATTATTAACGGTGATACATAATAACACGCATAAGCGCATAACATATGCGGTTGCTCACATTGAGCCAATTGGCTATCACCCTAAAATCTCACCAATTTTAGAATGTGAGCCTGAAACAGCACTGCTTGTATTAAAACAAATGCACTATGATCAAAATGATGAGCCAATCTTATATTCTATTAATTACTTTAGAGCTGATAAGTTTAGCTTCCACGTATTAAGAAAGCGTATGTAGGTAAGTTCCTTTTTAGGGAGGTGACAGCAAGAAGTAAGGGACAGCAGCGAAAGAATAAATAAATATATATCATTTTTGGAGGGGTTTCTAGTATGAAGAAAAAAGCAGGTCTTTTATTATCATTAACATTAGTAGCAAGTACAGTTTTAGGTGCATGTGGTAACTCGGATAAGGCAAGCAGTGACAAGAAAGACACGAAAGACTTCAAGGTTGGTATGGTAACGGATGTTGGGGGCGTTGATGACAAATCGTTCAACCAATCTTCTTGGGAAGGACTAAAAAAGTTTGGTAAAGATAATGGATTAAAGGAAAAGACAAATTATCGTTACCTACAGTCTGAAAAAGAAGCGGATTATATTCCAAACTTAAAGAAATTTTCAAAAGATAAGTATGATTTATCTTTCGGAATTGGTTATAAATTAGAAGGTGCAATTAAAGAAGTAGCAAAAGAATCTCCAAAACAACAATTTGCAATCGTTGATACTGTAGTAGATGCACCAAACGTAACGAGCATTACATTTAAAGATCATGAAGGATCATTCCTTGTAGGTGCGGTAGCAGCTATGTCAACAAAATCAAATAAAGTAGGATTTGTTGGTGGGATGAAGAGTGATTTAATTAGTAAATTCGAAAATGGATTTAAAGCGGGTGCAAAAGCAGTAAATCCAAACATTGAAATCGTATCTGAATATGCAGAAGCATTCGATAAACCTGAAAAAGGTACAGTTCTTGCATCAGCAATGTACGGTCAAGGCGTAGACGTAATTTACCATGCTGCTGGTGGTACAGGTAACGGTGTATTCACTGAAGCGAAAAACCGTAAGAAAAAAGGTGAAAATGTTTGGGTAATCGGTGTTGACCGTGACCAAAACCAAGAAGGTATGCCTGAAAACGTAACATTAACTTCAATGGTAAAACGTGTAGATATCGCTGTTGAAAAAGTAGCACAAGAAGCGAAAGACGGTAAGTTAAAAGGCGGTAAAGTAGAAGCGTTTGGTTTAAAAGATGACGGTGTTGGTATTGCAAAAACAACTGACAACGTGAAAAAAGTTAACCCTGAAATTTTAACAAAAGTAGAAGAGCTTGAAAAGAAAATTACAGACGGTGAAATTAAAGTACCAGCTACAGATAAAGAGTATAAAGAATATGAAGCTTCTCTAAAAAAATAAATAGAGAAATAGCAAAGGTTAGTTCATAGAACTAACCTTTGTATGTATAAAACTTCCGAATTGCTTAATAAGTTAATAGTGTAATAGGGAATGTTCCCTGTTAAAAGGAGGAACACAATGGAATACGTAATTGAGATGAATAACATTACGAAAGTATTCCCAGGCATTGTAGCGAATGATGATATTACGCTGCAAGTAAAGCAGGGTGAGATACATGCTTTACTTGGAGAAAATGGTGCAGGGAAATCCACATTGATGAATGTACTATTTGGTTTGTACCAACCAGAACAAGGTGAAATTAAAATTAAAGGAAAGTCTGTAAACATTACCAATCCGAATGTGGCAAATGACCTTGGTATTGGAATGGTTCATCAGCACTTTATGCTTGTTCATAATTTTACAGTTACAGAAAATATTATTCTCGGAAATGAACCGAAGAAAAAAGGGAAAATTGCTGTTGAGGAAGCTGCTAAAGAAATTCAAAAACTGTCTGAACAATACGGTTTAGCTGTAGATCCATATGCGAAAATACAGGATATTTCAGTTGGTATGCAACAGCGTGTTGAGATATTAAAAACTCTTTACCGCGGTGCAGAAATTTTAATATTTGATGAACCGACAGCTGTGTTAACACCGCAAGAAATTCATGAGCTAATTCAAATTATGAAAAAGCTTGTGCAAGAAGGAAAATCTATTGTTCTTATTACACATAAGTTGAAAGAAATTATGGAAGTTTGCGATCGTTGTACGATTATTCGTAAAGGAAAAGGAATTGGAACGGTTGACGTTGCAAATACGGATGAAAATAAACTTGCAGAATTAATGGTCGGACGTCAAGTGAATTTTAAAACAGAAAAAATAGACGCGAAACCAAAAGAAGAGGTACTTTCAATTGCAAACCTTGTTGTTCACGATGCACGTCAACTACCTGCTGTAAAAGGCCTTGACTTAACTGTTCGTGCGGGGGAAATTGTTGGGATTGCAGGGATTGATGGAAACGGACAAAGTGAATTAATAGAAGCAATTACTGGTTTACGAAAAGTTGAGTCAGGTTCTATTGCAATTAAAGGGAAAGAAATAACAAATTGGCCTGTTAGAAGAATAACAGAAGAAGGAATTGGTCATATTCCAGAAGATCGTCATAAACACGGACTCGTCCTTGATTTTTCTGTTAGAGATAATATAGTTCTGCAAACGTACTATAAGAATCCGTTTTCAAAGAAAGGGATTTTAAATTTCAGCAAAATTACAGAAAAAGCAAAGGCTCTTATTGAACAGTTTGATGTACGTACACCTAGTGAGCAAACGTTAGCACGCGCTCTATCTGGGGGAAATCAACAAAAAGCAATTATTGCACGTGAAGTAGACCGTGATCCGGATTTATTAATCGCAGCACAGCCAACACGTGGTTTAGATGTAGGAGCAATTGAATTTATTCATAAGAGATTAATAGAGCAAAGGGATAAAGGGAAAGGTGTATTACTTTTATCACTAGAGTTAGATGAAATCTTAAATGTTAGCGATCGAATTGCTGTTATTTATGAAGGGAAAATTGTAGCAATAGTTGATGCGAAAGAAACGAATGAACAACAGCTTGGATTGTTAATGGCTGGAGGAACAAAGAAGGAGCAGGTGGGTACAAATGGCTAAAAAACTTTTAACAGAACGAACGATAAATATTTTAGTCCCAGTACTATCCGTTATTTTTGGCTTACTTGTCGGAGCGATTGTAATGCTAGTTAGTGGTTATGATCCAATTGTGGGTTATAGTGCACTTTGGACAGGGATGTTCGGCAGCGCAAGTGCGATTGGTGAAACGCTTCGTACAATGATACCGCTTATTCTTGCTGGTTTATCAGTGGCGTTTGCATTTCGTACAGGTTTATTTAATATCGGGGTAGAGGGTCAATTGCTAGTTGGTTGGCTTGCAGCGGTTTGGTTCGGTTATGCAGTTTCACTACCAGCTTTCCTTCATATTCCATTATCTATTTTATTCGCAGCATTGGTAGGAGGAATTTGGGGCTTCATTCCTGGATATTTAAAAGGAAAGTTTCAAGTTAATGAGGTTATTGTAACAATTATGATGAACTATATCGCATTATATGTAACATATGACATCATTAAGCGCTTTTTACATGAAGGTAATGATAAAACGTATGACATTAAAGAGAGTGCATCACTATCTTCAGACTGGCTTGCTTCTATTACTGATGGTTCGCGTCTTCACTGGGGAATTATTGTAGCAATATTAATTGCTATTTTAATGTGGTTCTTATTAGATCGAACAACTTTAGGTTACGAATTAAAGTCGGTAGGATTTAATCAGCATGCTTCTCAATATGCAGGTATGAAAGTTTCTCGTAATGTAGTATTCTCCATGACAATTGCTGGTGCATTTGCGGGGATTGGTGGAGCGATGGAAGGATTAGGAACATTCCAGAGTATGACAGCGATGTCTTCGTTTACAGGAGTAGGATTTGATGGGATTGCTGTAGCATTACTTGGAGGGAATAATCCGTTTGGGATAATCCTTTCAGCTTTATTATTTGGTGGTTTGAAAAGTGCTTCCCCTCAAATGAACTTTGAGGCAGATGTACCATCAGAGCTTATTAATGTAATTATTGCATGTATCATCTTCTTTGTTGCATGTAGTTATGTGTTAAGATGGGCGCTTACACGCATGAGCAAGGAGGGGAAATAAATGAGCTTTTTAGATATATTAGCCATTCTTGTGACGGGTACGTTATATACATCGGCACCTATCATTTTCACAGCACTAGGTGGTGTATTTAGTGAACGATCGGGTGTTGTAAATATCGGATTAGAAGGACTAATGCTATTTGGTGCATTTATTGGAGTTGTTACAAACTTATTAATGGGTGATACTTGGGGAACGATGACTCCGTGGATTGCGTTATTATTTGCGGCAATTGGTAGTGGATTATTTGCATTACTTCATGCGGTAGCTTCTATTACATTCCGAGCAGATCAAGTTGTAAGTGGTGTAGCAATTAACTTCTTATCCCTTGGTTTAACGGTATTTGCAATTAAGAAGATTTTTGATAAAGGGCAGACTGACTTTATTCAGTATCGTATTGAAAAGATTGATATTCCAGGCCTTTCGGATATTCCGGTTTTAGGGAAAATATTTTTCTCGAACGTACCAATAACGTCGTATATTGCCATTATTTTAGCATTCGTTGTTTGGTATGTTATTTATAAAACACCGTTCGGTCTTCGTCTACGTGCTGTTGGTGAACACCCAATGGCAGCGGATACGATGGGGATTAACGTATATAAAATGCGCTATATTGGAGTCTGTATTTCAGGAGTGTTTGCTGGAATTGGTGGAGCGATTTTTGCAATGTCAATTTCTAATAACTTCTCAGGGGCAACTATTACAGGACAAGGTTTCTTAGCTTTAGCTGCTATGATTTTTGGAAAGTGGAATCCACTAGGCGCACTAGGTGCAGCTCTATTCTTTGGTTTTGCACAATCTCTTAGTGTAACGGGCGGAACAATTCCTGTATTAGATCAAATTCCAAGTGTTTTATTAACGATATTACCATATGTATTCACAATATTAGCGCTTGTTGGTTTTGTAGGTCGTTCTGAAGCTCCGAAAGCATTAGGAACTCCTTATGAAAAAGGAAAACGATAAGTATTTTATAAGTATAAAAAAGCTCGCACATTAGTGTGGGCTTTTTTACATAGAATATATTTAATACGGAATTTTACTATGTTCCTTACATATTAAAGTTTTTAGAAAGAATCATATGTAAGCATAATAAGGAAGAAAAGTTGATTTTTTATTTCTAAAAACTGTATATTGAAGAGGAATATTCCTATATACGTAAAGGAGGGCTATAAATGAAACTAATGGAACAACAACTACATGAGTTAGGTGGTTTGCGCGTACATATTATTCCGACTGATAAATATAAAACGAATACCTTTGTATTTCGTTTTAAAGCGCCTTTAAATGAGGAGACGGTGACAGAGCGTGCCCTATTGCCATACGTATTGCAAAGTGCGACAGAAAAATTACCTTCTGTAATTCGTCTTCGTCAATATTTAGAAGAATTATACGGGTCTTCTTTAGCAGTAGATGTAAGTAAAAAAGGGGAAGACCATATTATCTCCATTTATGTAGACATTGCAAATGAAGTATATTTACATGATGCACCACCGTTATTTGAAAAAGCGCTTTCTATGTTGTCGGATATTGTGTTACATCCAGCGACGGAGGGGAACGGTTTCCTACCTTCTATCGTAGAAAGTGAAAAAAGAGCACTGTTACAGAGAATTGAAGCTACTTATGACGATAAAATGCGTTATGCAAACGAGCGTTTAATTGAAGAAATGTGCAAAGTAGAACCGTATCGTTTAAGTGCAAATGGAAAAAAAGAGAGTGTTGCTTCTATTACAAATGAAAGTCTGTATCAATATTATCAAAAGGTGTTAGCGGAAGATGAGATGGATCTATATATTATTGGTGATATTTCAGAAAACGCCGTTGATCTTGTAAGTAAGTATTTTTCTATTTCAGCTCGTCCAGTGAGAGAAAGAAATGTACTCCTTCATAGACGAAATAATGAAGAAAAAGAAGTTGTTGAAAAACAAGAATTAAAACAAAGTAAATTACACATCGGTTATCGTACATTTGTCACATATAAAGATGAAGATTATTTTGCATTGCAATTGTTCAATGGATTGTTTGGTGGTTTTTCTCATTCGAAGTTATTCGTAAATGTGCGTGAAAAAAATAGTTTAGCGTACTATGCAGCATCGCGCTTTGAAAGTCATAAAGGTTTATTATTTGTTATGTCAGGAATTGAAGCGAAAAATTATGAAAAAGCAGTTGAGATTATTAAAGAACAAATGCTTGCGATGCAAAACGGAGAGTTTTCTGAAGAAGAAATACATCAAACAAAAAGTGTCATCCAAAATCAAATATTAGAGGCGATTGATACACCGCGTGGATTTGTAGAAATGCTATATCATGGTATTATTTCAGATCGTACACGTCCAGTTGAAGAATGGCTTACAGGTATAGAAAGTGTGACAAAAGAAGAAATTGTAAAAGTTGCTAAAAATATTGAACTAGATACAATTTACTTTTTACAAGGAACGGAGGGAGAGTAAATGGAGAAAATTATTTATGAGCAATTAAAAGAAACACTCTATTATGAAAAACTTCCTAATGGATTAGATGTATATGTTTTACCGAAACAAGGATTTAATAAAACATTTGCGACGTTTACGACGAAATATGGTTCAGTAGATAATACATTTGTACCATTAGGGAAAGAAGAAATGATTCGTGTACCTGATGGGATTGCACATTTTCTTGAGCATAAATTATTTGAAAAAGAAGATCACGATGCTTTCCAATTGTTTAGTAAACAAGGAGCATCGGCAAATGCTTTTACATCCTTCACACGAACAGCTTACCTTTTTTCATGTACTTCAAACGTAGAACAAAATTTAAATACATTACTAAACTTTGTGCAAGAGCCTTATTTCTCTGAAAAAACAGTTGAAAAAGAGAAGGGGATTATTGGGCAAGAAATTCAAATGTATCAAGATAACCCAGATTGGCGTTTGTACTTTGGGTTAATTGATAGCTTGTTTGTAAAACACCCAATTAAAATTGATATTGCAGGGACAATCGAATCTATTAGTAAAATTACGAAAGATTTATTATATGAATGTTATGAAACATTTTATCATCCGAGCAATATGTTATTATTTGTTGTGGGTGCAATTGATCCAGAGAAAACAATGGATTTAGTACGTGAAAATCAAGCAAAAAAAGATTATAAAAACCAGCCAGAAATTGTGCGTTCATTTGAAGAGGAACCAAATGAGGTAAATGAAAAGAAAAAAATTATTTCAATGCCTGTGCAAACACCGAAATGTTTAGTTGGTATTAAAGCGACTAATTTAAAAGAAAAAGGGCAAGCGCTTTTAAAACAAGAAATTGCGCTTACGTTACTTTTAGATTATTTATTTGGAAAAAGTTCTGTTCATTACGAAGCTTTATATAATGAAGGGCTTATTGATGATTCATTCTCGTATGACTATACAGAAGAAAATAACTTCGGTTTTGCAATGGTTGGCGGTGATACGAAACAACCTGATGAATTGGCAGATCGTTTAAAAGATATTTTATTAAAAACAGATTATGATCAATTAGATGCGGCGGCATTAGAACGAGTGAAGAAAAAGAAAATTGGTGGTTTTTTACGCTCGTTGAATTCACCAGAATATATTGCAAATCAATTTACACGATATGCGTTTAATGAATCTAGTCTATTTGATGCATTGACTGTATTAGAAGGGCTAACCGTTCAAGACTTACAAGAAGTAGCAAAATTATTGTTATCAGAAGAAAAAATGAGTGTTTGTCAGGTGTTACCGAAAAAATAACATTTTAAAGATACCCTCATCTTATCATTGAAAAATTGTAAGATGAGGGTATTATTTAGTTGTGTGAAAAGTGAACTTGTAGAGATAAGAGAGGGAATTTATGAAAAAGTATGCGTTAGTAACTGGAGGGAGCGGAGGGATTGGCTCTGCTATTTCGAAACAATTAATTCAAGATGGATATACAGTTTATGTTCATTACAATAACAGTGAAGGAAAGGTATTGGAATTGCAGAAAGCATGGGGGGAAGTTATCCCTGTGCAAGCGAATTTGGCTTCTAGTGATGGAGCAGAGCAATTGTGGAGACAAATTGAACATCCTATTGATGTTATTGTATATGCAGCTGGGAAGAGTATTTTTGGACTAGTAACAGATATAACAAACGATGAATTGGATTATATGGTAGAACTTCAAGTGAAGAACGTATATAAATTACTTTCAATGGCACTTCCGCCTATGATTGGGAGGAGAAGTGGTAATATTGTAATTGTTTCATCTATATGGGGACAAATAGGGGCTTCTTGTGAAGTGCTTTATTCAATGGTAAAAGGGGCGCAAAATTCATATGTGAAAGCTTTGGCGAAAGAAGTGTCTTTAAGTGGATTACGTGTGAATGCGGTAGCACCAGGAGCAATTGAAACGGAAATGTTAAGTGTTTTTTCTGAAGAAGATAAAATGGGAATTGCTGAAGATATACCATTAGGTAGAATAGGGTTACCAGAAGAAGTAGCAAAAACAGTTGCATTCCTCGTATCACCAGGAGCATCTTACATAACTGGACAAATCATCGGAGTGAATGGTGGTTGGCACTGCTAAAAATTTCTTACATAAAAAATGAATAGTTGCACAAATTAAGCATGATTTTATTACTCAATAGTGAGGTGCTTAATTATGTCAGTATTAGATAATTTTGATCAGTGGAAGAGCTTTTTAGGAGATCGTTTAGAGCAAGCGCAAGGAAAAGGTTTAGACGGCGGTGCGGTATCAGATATGGCATTTCGTGTTGGCGACTACCTTGCTAATGAAGTAGAAGGACGCAATGACCAAGAGAAATTATTAGCTGAGCTTTGGAAAGTTGCTGATGAACAGGAGCAACATACCATTGCAAACTTAATGGTTAAGTTTGTACAACATAAGTAAAAGTAGAGAGGAGATTCTCCTCTCTACTTTTTTTGTATAATAATTACACAGGATAGATTATACATTTAGCTTCCCTATTAAGGTGAAATCATATAATATAGTACGTAGGTGTAAAGTAAGCAAGGGGAGTGATCTTGGATGATTGAATGGTATTTTGAATATGAAATACATAAAAACCGACCTGGCTTGCTTGGTGACGTTTCTTCGTTAATCGGTATGCTCGGCATTAATATTGTCACAATTAATGGTGTAGATAATGCACGACGTGGGTTACTTCTTATGTGTGATAATCAAGAGCAAATCTCTAGACTTGAATCAATTTTAAATACGATGGATAACATAACGGTAACGAAATATCGTCCGCCCAAGCTAAGAGATAAGCTAGCGGTTAGGCATGGTAGGTACATACAACGAGATGCAGATGATAAGAAAACATTTCGATTTGTGCGTGATGAATTAGGCTTACTTGTAGACTTTATGGCAGAAATTATGAAAAAAGAAGGCCATAAACTAATTGGGATACGCGGAATGCCTCGTGTCGGAAAAACAGAATCCATTGTTGCTGCAAGTGTTTGTGCAAATAAAAGGTGGTTATTTGTATCATCTACTCTTATTAAGCAAACTGTTCGTAGTCAATTAATTGAAGATGAGTATAGCGATGACAATATTTTCATCCTAGATGGAATTGTGTCAACGAAGCGTGCTAACGAAAGACATTGGCAGCTCGTTCGTGAAATTATGAGATTGCCTGCAACAAAAGTTGTAGAACATCCTGATGTATTTGTGAGTCAGTCAGAATACACATTGGATGATTTTGATTATATTATCGAGTTGCGCAACGATTATGATGAAGAAATTCAATATAATTTAGTAGATGAAATTGAGCAAGGTACGCAAAATAATTTCTCTATGTTTGACTTTTAAAGAAATATTGAGGTGTTAGTAGTGACGGAATTGGGACAAAAGCTGAAAGAAGCAAGAGAAGCGAAAGGCTTGACTATTGATCAGCTGCATGAGATTACAAAAATTCAAAAACGCCATTTAGTGGCAATTGAAGAAGGCAATTATGATGTATTGCCAGGAGCTTTTTATGCGCGTGCATTCATTAAACAATACGCAGATGCGGTTGGATTAAATGGAGAGGAACTGCTTGTAGAACATCAGAGTACGATACCACAATCTGAGAAGCGTGAAGTTCCACAAGTATCAACGGGACAAAAAACACAAGAAACAATGCAAAAATCTTCATCATGGCCAATTGCAGATCACATGCCGAAAATCTTAGTTGCGTTGTTAGTAATCGCAGTTGGAGTGGTAATCTGGTTTGTGTTTCAAGCGTTAACTGGAAAAGATGATGAAAAAGTTCCGAGTGCTCAAAGTGAGAAAATTGAAGTTCAAAAAGCAAAAGATTCTCCGTTAGATACGAAGAAAGATGAAGCGAAAGCGGAAGAACCAAAAAAAGAAGAACCAAAAAAAGAGGAACCAAAAAAAGAGGAACCAAAGAAAGAAGAACCAAAGAAAGAAGAGCAACCAGCACCACCAACGGGACAGCAAGAAGTGAAAGTAGTTGGAACAACTGGTAAGGTATCTACTTTGGAAATTCATAATAATAAAACGTTAGAATTGGAAATCATAGCGAAGGGTACAAGCTATGTAGATGTTAAAGATGATGCGGGTAACGAAATTTTAAACACTACAGTACAAGGTGGTCAAACAGAAAAACGTGATGTATCAACATTAAAAGAAGTACGACTTAATATTGGAAATGCAACGAATGTTGAAGTTAAACTAAATGGCCAAGTGGTTGCTTTCCCATTGGACCCAGAAAAAGAACTTCACCAAAGATTGGTGATAAAAAACCAAGGGATAGGGCAACCTGCACAATAACAGTCATCGCTTCGATGACTTTTTTCAATGAACAAATGTTTTTGATATGATGGAGGAATAGCTGTGAATTTACCAAATAAAATTACAATATCTAGAATCTTCTTAATTCCAATTTTCATGGTAATTATGTTAGCGCCCTTTAATTGGGGTTCATACACAATTGGTGATGTTGATTTACCAATTCAACATTTAGTGGGGGCACTTATCTTTATCGTTGCTTCAGCTACAGATTGGATTGATGGACATTACGCAAGGAAGTATAATCTTGTAACGAACTTAGGAAAGTTTCTTGATCCGTTAGCTGATAAATTACTGGTTTCAGCAGCACTTATTACATTGGTAGAGATGCGATATGTACCGGCTTGGATTGTTATTGTAATTATCAGTCGTGAGTTTGCTGTAACAGGTTTACGTCTTGTACTTGCTGGAACAGGGGAAGTAGTTGCGGCAAATCAGCTAGGGAAAATTAAGACATGGACACAAATTATTGCGATTGCAGCATATTTATTACACGATGTACCTTTAAATTTAATCCATATTCCAGTTGCGGATATCTTCATATGGATTGCATTAATCTTTACTGTTATTTCAGGATGGGATTATTTCTGGAAAAATAGAGCTGCTTTTGTAAACTCAAAATAGAAGTTTATGGGGGAATTGGGATGAATGCTGAGATTATTGCGGTTGGAACTGAATTATTACTTGGACAAATTGCAAATACAAATGCCCAGTTTTTATCTGAAAAGTTGGCTTCAATTGGAATTAACGTGTACTATCATACTGTTGTTGGTGATAATAATAAGCGACTGCAAAAGGCGATTGAAGCTGCGGAAGAACGTGCTGATATCCTTATTTTTACAGGTGGATTAGGACCGACAAAAGATGATTTAACGAAAGAAACGATAGCGACTAGTTTAGATGAAAAGCTTGTGTATGATGAAAAGGCATTAGACTTAATAAGTAATTACTTTAAGCGTACAGGCCGTGAATTTACGGAGAATAATAAAAAGCAAGCGCTCGTTTTAAATGGAGCAACAGTATTTGCAAATGACCACGGTATGGCGCCGGGTATGGGGGTAAATAAGAACGGAAAAGTTTATATTTTATTACCAGGGCCGCCAAAAGAAATGAAACCAATGTATGTAAGTTACGTAGAGCCTTTTTTACGTAATTTTACAACAGGAGAAAACATTTATTCACGTGTGCTTCGTTTCTTCGGTATTGGGGAGTCCCAATTAGAGGTGAAAGTTCAAGATTTAATTGATGGACAAACAAACCCAACAATTGCCCCGCTAGCAAATGATGGAGAAGTGACATTACGTTTAACCGCTAAGCATCAAAATGTTAGCGAAGCGGAGAAACTAATTCAACATGTGGAAGATTTGATTTTAGAAAGAGTAGGAGAATTTTTCTACGGATATGACCAAGAATTTTTGCATTATAAGGCAATCGAGTTATTGAAGAGAAAAGGGTTAACTTTAGCATGTGCAGAAAGTTTAACAGGTGGTCTTTTTGGAAATCAAGTAACTGAAAATGCTGGTGTTTCTTCTGTATTTAAGGGCGGTGTCATTTGTTATCATAATGATGTGAAGCAACATGTTTTACGTGTGCCTGAAGAAGTGTTGCATACTGATGGTGCAGTTAGTAAGGAATGTGCTCGTTATCTTGCTGAAAATGTTAAGGATTTATTAAAAGCGGATATCGGAATTAGTTTCACTGGGGTAGCAGGGCCAGATGCTTCAGAACAGAAAGAGCCAGGAACAGTATTTGTTGGATTAGCGATTAAAGGTGAACAAACTGCAGTCTTTCCTCTTAATTTAAGTGGAAGTCGTCAACAAATTAGAGAACGATCAGCAAAATATGGATTTTATCATTTATATAAAAAGCTAGAAGAGATATAAGTTTCTTCTAGCTTTTTTTATAGTTAAATTCCGTATTTGTGTGATGGAAAATAAAAAAATCGAATAAATGTTCGATTTTTGTTGGCAAATTGAATTGAAAATAGGTATAATAAGATTAGCAATTCAGTTAAGGAGGAATTTTGAATGAGTGATCGTCAAGCGGCATTAGATATGGCGTTAAAACAAATAGAGAAGCAATTCGGTAAAGGTTCAATTATGAAATTAGGAGAACAAGCGGAACGTAGAATTTCTACAATTTCAAGTGGTTCTTTAGCACTTGATGTGGCGCTAGGGGTAGGCGGATACCCACGTGGCCGTATTATCGAAATTTACGGACCTGAAAGTTCAGGTAAAACGACAGTTTCATTACATGCAATTGCAGAAGTACAACGTCAAGGTGGACAAGCAGCATTCATCGATGCGGAGCACGCAATGGATCCTGTATATGCACAAAAATTAGGCGTTAACATAGATGAATTACTATTATCACAGCCTGATACAGGGGAGCAAGGATTAGAAATTGCAGAAGCACTTGTACGAAGTGGTGCGGTTGATATTATCGTAATTGACTCTGTAGCAGCTCTTGTACCGAAAGCAGAGATTGAAGGCGACATGGGTGACTCACACGTAGGTTTACAAGCACGTTTAATGTCACAAGCACTTCGTAAGCTTTCAGGGGCAATCAACAAATCAAAAACAATTGCAATCTTTATTAACCAAATTCGTGAAAAAGTTGGGGTTATGTTCGGAAACCCAGAAACAACTCCAGGTGGTCGTGCGTTGAAATTCTATTCAACTGTCCGTCTTGAAGTGCGTCGTGCGGAGCAATTAAAGCAAGGTAACGACATCGTTGGTAATAAAACAAAAGTAAAAGTAGTGAAAAATAAAGTAGCGCCACCATTCCGTGTTGCTGAAGTTGATATTATGTACGGAGAAGGTATTTCAAGAGAAGGTGAAATCTTAGATATGGCTTCTGAGCTTGATATCGTTCAAAAGAGCGGTGCTTGGTATTCTTATAATGAAGAACGTTTAGGACAAGGTCGTGAAAATTCGAAGCAATTCTTAAAAGAGAATACGGACTTAAGAGAGGAAATTGCCTTCTTTGTTCGTGATCATCACGGAATTGGTGAAGATTCTGGTGTGGAAGACACGGAAGATTCAACTCTTCAAGATTAAAAAATAAAAGACACGGGTCCCGTGTCTTTTATTTTTTACCTTCTATTAAAGGGGTATCTATCGTAGTGGTTAAAATATTTTTTTGACTCAAATGGGATGTGTAAAGAGGAATATTCATGCGTTTTAAGGGAATAAAATGGTATTTACTAAGGTTTTCCAGGATAATATGCTATCAATTTTTCAAATTCAGATAACATTCAGGACTGAAGGTAAAG
Source organism: Bacillus sp. AR8-1 (assembly GCF_008042345.1). Lineage (NCBI taxonomy): Bacteria > Bacillati > Bacillota > Bacilli > Caryophanales > Bacillaceae > Bacillus > Bacillus sp. AR8-1. The sequence continues at coordinate 72,652 of NZ_QNUB01000010.1, read as the reverse complement.
AAAGTAAAAGTAGACAACGCTTGACAATGAAAATTACGATAGATACAATGAGAATGTATATTTTTTCTTATATACGATATACTCTTCTCAAGAAGAGAAGTAATATTCGGAGTAAGGTTTAAAACTTACCGAAATAATAATATGACATTTTAATTGTGAAATGAAGAAAGTCCCTTAAAAAAGCGGGACGACGGTCTTTGCTGTATGTTGTAATTTAATGTACATGCCGACAGTCTTTTTTCATTCATAGCAAGGGGAGGTGAAATCATGAGTAGTACAGTTTGGATACTCATCTCCATTTTGCTTGCAACAACAGTCGGTGCAGTTGTTGGCTTTTTTGTTCGAAAGTCTATTGCTGAAGCGAAGATTAATGGTGCGGCTAATGAAGCGAAACGTATTCTAGACGAAGCGAATCGTGAGGCTGAAGCACTTAAGAAAGAAGCGCTTTTAGAAGCAAAGGATGAAATTCATACACTTCGTACAGAAGCTGAATTAGAAATTCGTGACCGTAGAAGCGAATTACAAAAACAAGAAAATCGTTTAATGCAAAAAGAAGAGAACCTTGATCGTAAAGACGAAACGCTCGATAAACGCGAGCAACAGTTAGAGAAGAAAGAGGATTCTCTTGTAGCGAGACAACAACAGATTGAAGAGTTGGAAAGCAAAGTGGGAGAGTTAGTTCAAAAGCAACAAACAGAATTAGAGCGCATTTCCAATCTGACACGCGAACAAGCGAAAGCAATTATTCTTGGTAAAGTAGAAAATGAAGTTTCTCATGAAATCGCTGTTATGGTAAAAGAAAGTGAAGTTCGCGCGAAAGAAGAAGCGGATAAGAAAGCAAAAGAGATTTTATCTCTTGCAATGCAAAGATGTGCAGCTGATCATGTTGCTGAAACAACCGTTTCGGTTGTAAATCTTCCAAATGACGAAATGAAGGGACGTATTATCGGGCGTGAAGGTCGTAATATTCGTACGTTAGAAACGTTAACGGGTATTGACTTAATTATCGATGATACACCAGAGGCGGTAATCCTTTCTGGATTCGATCCAATTCGTCGTGAAACAGCTCGTATCGCTCTTGATAAACTAGTACAGGACGGACGTATTCACCCAGCGCGTATTGAAGAGATGGTCGAAAAATCAAGACGTGAAGTGGACGAGTATATTCGCGAAGTCGGAGAGCAAACAACGTTTGAAGTGGGTGTTCATGGATTACACCCAGATTTAATTAAAATTTTAGGTCGTTTAAAATACCGTACAAGTTATGGACAAAACGTCTTAAAACACTCTATGGAAGTTGCATATTTAACTGGACTTATGGCAGCAGAGCTTGGCGAGGATGAAAAACTAGCAAGACGTGCTGGTCTATTACATGATATCGGAAAAGCGATTGACCATGAAGTAGAAGGTAGCCACGTTGAAATTGGTGTTGAACTCGCAACGAAATATAAAGAGCATCCTGTAGTTATAAACAGTATCGCATCTCACCATGGTGACACAGAACCAACTTCTATCATTGCAGTTTTAGTTGCAGCAGCAGATGCTTTATCAGCTGCAAGACCGGGAGCTCGTAGTGAAACGCTTGAAAACTACATTCGTCGTCTTGAAAAGTTAGAAGAGATTTCAGAGTCTTATGAAGGCGTTGAAAAATCATTTGCAATTCAAGCAGGACGTGAAGTTCGTATTTTGGTAAAACCAGATACAATCGATGATTTAGAAGCTCATCGTTTAGCTCGTGATATCCGAAAACGTATTGAAAATGAACTGGATTACCCAGGACATATTAAAGTAACTGTTATTCGTGAAACACGTGCAGTGGAATACGCAAAATAAAGTGGTGAAACACCACTTTATTTTTTTGTGTTGGAATTGGATAAAATAAAGACAGTTAGTTATATAGCGTAAAAGTGAAACAAACTTATAATAAACATATTATAAGGAATTTCCTTAATGCTATAGCAATAAAAAATGCAGTACATAGAAAGGGTAAGACATATGAGAATATTATTTGTTGGGGATGTAGTAGGATCTCCTGGTAGAGGTATGATTCAACAATACGTACCGGCATTAAAGAAAAAATATACACCTACAGTAACAATCATTAATGGAGAAAACGCAGCAGGTGGCCGTGGGATTACAGAAAAAATATATCGAAACTTTTTAGAGTGTGGGGCGCAAGCAGTTACACTTGGAAACCATGCTTGGGATAATCGTGAAGTATTTGAATTCATAGATGATGCAAAATATCTTGCAAGACCAGCTAACTTCCCAGAAGGAACTCCAGGAAAAGGACTTATCTTTGTGAACTGTAATGGAACAGAAGTTGCAGTTATTAACTTACAAGGACGTACTTTCCTTCCTCCGATTGATTGTCCATTCCGTAAAGTGGATGAATTAATTAATATTGCGAAAAAACGTACGAATATTATCTTTGTTGATTTCCATGCGGAGACTACAAGTGAAAAACAAGCGCTAGGTTGGTATGTAGATGGACGTGCTACAGCAGTAGTAGGTACGCATACGCATGTCCCTACAGCGGATAACCGTATTTTACCAAGCGGAACGGCATATATTACAGATGTTGGGATGACAGGGCCATATGATGGAATATTAGGTATGGACCGAGAAGCGGTATTGAAGAAGTTTTTAACGAACTTACCGGTACGATTTGAAGTAACAAGTGGTAGAACGCAATTAAGTGCAGTGTTAATTGATGTGGATCCAAATACAGGAAAAGCAAAGAAAATTGAGCGCATTTTAATTAATGACGATCAACCATTTTTTGAGTAAATTTCCGTTAAATTTTAGATAAGTTATTATATTTTAATTTTTTAGAAAAATTACGGAAATTTAGCAGGAATACGCGCCATTCCTCGTGAATATAAGTTAAAGTGAAATAATTGCTAATACTTTTTAAAGAAACGAGGAGGAAACGCGGAATGGAAATATTAAAAGTTAAAGCAACGTCGGTCCCTAATTCTGTAGCTGGTGCACTTGCAGGTGTTATTCGCGAACGCGGAACAGCAGAAATTCAAGCTATTGGTGCAGGTGCATTGAACCAAGCGGTAAAGGCAGTAGCAATCGCAAGAGGATTTGTAGCGCCTAGTGGTTTGGACCTGATTTGTATCCCAGCGTTTACAGATATTATGATTGATGGCGAAGAGCGTACAGCAATAAAATTAATTGTAGAACCTCGTTAAGTTTTAAACAACCTGTTTGCAGTATGCAAACAGGTTGTTTTTATAATGGAGGACTGAAAATGAAAATTTTTGATGCTCATTGTGACGTGCTTCTTCAGTTATGGAGTGCACAAGGGAAAAGGAATTTTAACGATGATTCACAATTACATATTACATTTGAACAGTTAAAGAGAAGAAAAGGAAGTATACAATGTTTTGCTATATATGTACCAGAAACAGTGGCATATGAAAACCGATTTGAAGCAGCATTACAAATGGTAGATATTTTTTATAATGAAATTTTATCCCTACCAGGTGTAAAGTTTATTCAGACAAAAGATGATATTAACATGTTAAAACAGGACGAGGTTGGAGCGATATTAACACTAGAAGGATGCGAAGCAATTGGAAAAGAAGCAATGAAATTACGGTTGTTGTATCGCCTAGGAGTACGTTCTTTTGGACTAACATGGAATTATGCCAATCTCTTAGCTGATGGTGCGCTAGAGACACGTGGGGCGGGTTTAACGAATTTTGGTAAACAGGTTGTACAAGAACTGAATGCGCTACATGTATGGACTGATGTGTCTCATCTAAATGAAAGAAGTTTTTGGGATGTTATAGAGATTGCAAAAAATCCTATTGCTTCCCACTCAAATTGTATGAAACTTTGCGAGCACCCACGTAATTTAAACGATGAACAACTTAAAGCTCTTATAAAGAAAAATGGCATGATCGGTGTCACTTTTGTACCGCAGTTTCTAACAAGTGAAAGGCAAGCAAATATAACTGATATCATAAAACATATCGAATATATTTGCTCGCTAGGTGGAGAAAACAATATAGGGTTTGGTTCAGATTTTGATGGGATTGTAGATACGGTTGTCAATGTATCTGCCTATGGAGATTATGAAAATGTCATGAATGAGCTTTATAAATACTATGCTGCATCTACTGTAGAAAGATTTTTATATGATAATTTTGTTGAACATATGAGTTTTTAAGTTTGCGGTTTAAAATTCAGAAAAATTAAAATTAATTCATTTGATTTTATTGCTTTTTTTAAGACCTAATACTAGAATGAAAAACAAAATAGCTTTATACTAAAGATTCAGGGAAATCAGAAGAGGCATAATTTGCGTCCGTTGTAGTTTATTTGCATAAAAAATGCTAAACTATTACTGTAAAAAAATACACTACAATGAATGCAGCCAAAAGGGGTGTAGGAGATGATTAGTCAACTTTCATGGAAAGTTGGAGGCCAACAAGGTGAAGGAATTGAAAGTACAGGAGAAATCTTCTGTATTGCATTAAACCGATTAGGATATTACCTATACGGTTACCGCCACTTCTCATCACGTATAAAAGGCGGCCATACAAATAATAAAATTCGTGTAAGTACAACAGAAGTACGCGCGATCTCAGATGATTTAGATATTTTAATTGCTTTTGACCAAGAAACAATTGATTTTAACTTCCACGAACTACGTCCAGGTGGAATTGTAGTTGCGGATGCGAAATTTAATCCAACAATACCCGACAATACAGATGTAAATCTATATGTGATACCGTTTACAGATATTGCTTCAGAATTAGGCACATCATTAATGAAAAACATGGTTGCTGTTGGAGCATCAAGTGCAGTATTAGGATTAGACGAAACAGCTTATTTAGATGTTGTTGAAGAAATCTTTGGTCGTAAAGGAGAGCAAGTCGTTCAAAAGAATATGGACGCAATTAAACGCGGCTCTCAATATATGAAAGAATTACTAGGTGAGAAAGTAAACATGATGCAGCTTGAAAAAGCTGATGGTAAAAAACGCATGTTTATGATTGGAAACGATGCAATCGCATTTGGTGCGGTAGCTGGTGGTGCTCGTTTTATGTCAGCATACCCAATCACACCTGCATCAGAAATTATGGAATACTTAATTAAAAAATTACCGAAAGTCGGCGGAACAGTAATCCAAACTGAGGATGAAATTGCAGCTTGTACAATGGCAATCGGCGCAAACTATGCTGGTGTTCGTACATTAACTGCATCTGCTGGTCCTGGTCTGTCATTAATGATGGAAGCAATCGGTTTAGCAGGTATTACAGAAACCCCATTAGTAATTGTTGATACACAACGTGGTGGTCCAAGTACGGGATTACCAACGAAACAAGAACAGTCTGACTTAATGGCGATGATTTACGGTACGCATGGTGAAATTCCAAAAATCGTAATGGCGCCAAGTACAGTTGAAGAAGCTTTCTATGACATTGTAGAAGCATTTAACTTATCTGAAGAATATCAAGTTCCTGTTATTTTCTTAACAGATTTACAGCTTTCGTTAGGAAAACAAACAGTAGAACCACTTAAATTAGATAAAGTGGAAATCCGTCGTGGTAAGCTTGATTTAGAAGCAGAATTACCAGAACGTGAAAATAAAGCATACTTCAAGCGTTATGAAGTAACTGAAGACGGCGTTTCGCCGCGTGTTTTACCTGGTATGAAAAATGGTGTTCACCATGTTACAGGTGTAGAACATGATGAAACTGGAAAGCCATCGGAATCAGCAATAAACCGTAAAGATCAAATGGACAAACGTTTCCGTAAAATGGAGAACTTGAAGTTTAATACCCCTGTTTATAAAAATGTTAAGCATGAAGAAGCAGATGTATTGCTTGTTGGATTTAACTCAACTCGTGGTGCGATCGAAGAGGCAATGACGCGTTTAGAACAAGAGGGTATGAAAGTAAACCATGCTCATGTGCGTTTAATTCACCCGTTCCCAACAGCTGAAATCGATCCACTTGTGAAAAAGGCGAAGCGTGTTGTAGTAGTAGAAAACAATGCAACAGGTCAACTTGCTAACATTATGAAAATGAATCTTGGTAATGGTGAGAAAATTTCTAGTCTTTTAAAATATGATGGAAACCCATTCTTGCCGAAAGAGATTTACAACGAATGCAAAAAAGGGGTTGTATTAAATGGCAACATTTAAGGACTTTCGTAACAGTGTAAAGCCAAACTGGTGCCCAGGTTGCGGAGACTTCTCAGTGCAAGCTGCAATTCAACGTGCAGCAGCTAACGTTGGCTTAAATCCAGATGAACTTGCTGTTATTTCTGGTATCGGCTGTTCAGGCCGTATTTCAGGTTATATTAATTCATATGGTGTGCATAGTATTCATGGTCGTGCCCTTCCGATTGCACAAGGTGTGAAAATGGCAAATCGTGATTTAACAGTTATCGCTTCAGGTGGTGACGGTGATGGATTTGCGATTGGTATGGGACATACAATCCATTCTATTCGTCGTAATATCGACATTACGTACATCGTAATGGATAACCAAATTTACGGATTAACAAAAGGGCAAACTTCACCACGTAGTGAAGCTGGATTTAAAACGAAAAGCACACCACAAGGTTCAATTGAACCATCACTAAATGTAATGGAAATGGCTTTAACAGCTGGTGCGACATTTGTGGCGCAAAGCTTTTCGAGTGATTTAAAAGAATTAACACAAATTATTGAAGCTGGTATTAACCATAAAGGATTTTCATTAATTAACGTATTTAGCCCATGTGTTACTTACAATAAAGTAAATACTTACGATTGGTTTAAAGAGAATTTAACGAAACTAAGCACAGTAGAGGGATATGATCCATCTAATCGCATGATGGCTATGCAAACGTTAATGGAAAATAACGGTTTAGTAACAGGTTTAATTTATCAAAATACTAAGCAACCATCATATCAAGAACTTGTTAAAGGCTATAGTGAAGAGCCTTTAGTGAAATCTGATTTAAATATGGATCAGAAAATGTTTGATGAGCTTGTTGCTGAATTTATGTAATGTAAGAAGAGGAGGTTGCCGATTTGGCAACCTTTTTTATGTGCAAAAAATATAGGGTAGTTTTATTTACTTAGAAAATTCAGAATGGTAAAATAATATGTAAATCGTTGTATGAAAATGGCAAGTTCATTGCTTATGAAATGTAAGATAATAAAGGGCCTCTGAATTGTTAAAATTGGCGAAACACGTCATACTATGGTAATGTTTATAGGGATAAAGCAATATGCTTTTGGGTAGGACAACAAGAAATGATAAAAAGGGAATGTCTATTTGCGTGGGGAAGACTTCATTCTTATGAATGATTAGATTGATTACTCAAGTTTCAAAGGACAAGTTATCTCCAAGCTATCTAACCATTTTTGAGGTGAGTCTAAGCGCATTAAAATGGACTATAGAGTGTGTATAGTTAAGGGTGAAAGGAGATTACCGATGAACGAGCAACAACGATTAGCAAGTCAACAAGCAAATTCCTCTACGAAAAAAGAAGAGAAAGATTATAGTAAATACTTTGAAAGTGTATATCAACCACCTTCCTTAAAGGATGCGAAAAAGCGCGGGAAAGAAGAAGTTAAAATTGAACGGGATTTTGGCTTACCTGAAGAGTTTCGCAATTTTGGTACAGGCCGAAAGTTCTATATTCGTACATATGGTTGTCAAATGAATGAGCATGATACGGAAGTAATGGCAGGTATTTTCACAACACTTGGATATGAACCAACTTTTTCAACTGAGGATGCAGATGTAGTTTTATTAAACACTTGTGCCATTCGTGAAAATGCTGAAAATAAAGTGTTTGGTGAACTAGGCCATTTAAAGTCACTAAAACGAAGAAATCCGGACCTTTTAATTGGTGTATGTGGTTGTATGTCTCAAGAAGAATCTGTTGTAAATAAAATTATGCAAAAAAATCAGCATGTAGATATGGTGTTTGGAACGCATAATATTCATAGATTACCGTACATTCTAAAAGATGCGATGTTCTCGAAGGAAACGGTAGTTGAAGTTTGGTCAAAGGAAGGCGACGTAATTGAAAACCTTCCGAAAGTACGCCGTGGTGATATTAAAGCTTGGGTAAATATTATGTATGGCTGTGATAAATTCTGTACGTATTGTATTGTACCGTATACACGCGGAAAAGAGCGAAGTAGACGTCCAGAAGATATTATCCAAGAGATTCGTCACTTAGCTGCGAATGGTTATAAAGAAATTACGTTACTTGGTCAAAACGTAAATGCATATGGTAAAGATTTTGAAGATATAGAATACGGTCTTGGCGATTTAATGGACGAACTTCGTAAAGTTGATATTGCCCGTATTCGTTTTACAACGAGCCATCCACGTGATTTCGATGATCACTTAATTGAAGTGCTTGGCAAAGGTGGCAACCTAGTAGAACATATCCATTTACCAGTTCAATCTGGAAGTACGGATATGCTGAAAATTATGGCACGTAAATATTCGCGTGAGCATTATTTAGAACTTGTAAGAAAAATTAAAGAAGCAATTCCAGATGCAGTATTAACAACAGATATTATCGTTGGTTTCCCAAATGAAACAGATGAGCAATTTGAAGAAACGATGTCGTTATATCGTGAAGTAGGGTTTGATACTGCCTTTACATTCATTTATTCTCCGCGCGAAGGTACACCAGCTGCAAAAATGAAAGATAATGTACCGATGGAAGTAAAGAAAGAACGTCTTCAACGCTTAAATACACTAGTAAATACGTTGGCAATTGAAAAGAATAGTCGTTACAAAGGTCAAATTGTAGAAGTGTTAGTTGATGGGGAAAGTAAAAATAATCCAGAAGTACTTGCAGGTTATACTCGTACGAATAAACTTGTAAACTTCGTTGCTTCAAAATCTTTAATTGGTCAGCTTGTGAAAGTAAAAGTAACGGAAGCAAAAACTTGGTCTCTTAACGGGGAATTAGTTGAAGAGCCGATTGAGGTGAAATAATAGATGAAAGTATATTCGAAAGATGACATTGTTGAACAAGCGAAAGAATTAGCAAAAATGATTTCTGAAACAGAAGAGGTTGATTTTTTTAAGAAAGCAGAGGCGCAAATTCATAAAAATGAAAATGTAAAGCGCGCAATCGATGAAATTAAAGCACTGCAAAAACAAGCAGTAAACTTGCAACATTACGGGAAATGGGAAGCTTTAAAAAAGGTAGAAGCTGAAATTGATGCATTGCAAGATAAGTTAGACAGTATTCCAGTTGTACAAGAATTTAAATCTTCACAAACATATGTAAATGACTTATTACAGTTAGTTGCTAGTACAATTTCTAACAACGTAACAGATGAAATATTAATTTCAACTGGTGGCGATGTACTAAAGGGTGAAACTGGCGCAGCGGTAGAAAGTAAAAAAGGAAATTGTGGTTGTTAAAGAGATGTCATATTGACATCTCTTTTTTTTAGTTGATTAAACGTAAGTTCTTCTCAAAAAAAGAATGACACATTCCGCTATTGTCACGCATATGATTAAGTGAATAGTGATTGAGGAGGGTTACGAATGTCCGAATTTAGAGAGATTATTACAAAAGCAGTGGTTGGAAAAGGACGTAAGTATACAAAGTCAACGCATACATGTGAATCGAATAATGAACCAACAAGTATTTTAGGGTGCTGGGTAATTAACCACTCGTACGAAGCAAGAAAGAATGGGAAGCATGTGGAAATTGAAGGTTTCTATGATGTGAACACTTGGTATTCATTTGATGGAAATACAAAGACTGAAGTTGTAACAGAACGCGTGAACTACACGGACGAAGTCAGCATTGGTTATCGTGATAAAAACTTTTCTGGTGACGATTTAGAAATTATTGCTCGTGTTATTCAGCCACCAAATTGTTTAGAAGCGCTTGTATCACCAAACGGTAATAAAATTGTTGTAACTGTAGAACGTGAATTTGTAACAGAAGTAGTTGGAGAAACGAAAATTTGTGTAAGTGTAAATCCTGAAGGCTGCGTAGAATCAGATGATGATTTCCAAATTGCTGATGATGAATTTGAAGAATTAGATCCGAACTTTATCGTTGATGCAGAAGAAGAGTAATAGAAAGCTAGGGAGAAGTTCTTCCTAGCTTTTTACTTTACATAAGTGGCGCTGAATGAACATGATTCTTTATGAAATATGTTATAATGAAGATAGACTCCTGAAATAGGAGATATGGATGTCCGTGAAATGTGACATATATGAAAATTGATTACTATGTAAGAATTATGGAGGAAAAGTATGACGCAATATACCCCTATGATACAGCAATATTTAAAGGTTAAGGCAGACTATCAAGATGCCTTTTTATTTTTCCGATTAGGCGATTTTTATGAAATGTTCTTTGAAGATGCCGTTAAAGCAGCTCATGAGCTTGAGATTACATTAACGAGCCGAGATGGTGGCAGTAGTGATCGTATACCGATGTGCGGTGTACCCCATCATGCAGCTAAAAATTATATTGAACAACTTGTTGAAAAAGGATATAAAGTTGCTGTTTGTGAGCAAGTGGAAGATCCAAAAACAGCTAAAGGTGTAGTGCGCCGTGAAGTAGTACAACTAATTACGCCAGGAACGATGATGGAAGGGCGTACAATTGATGAGAAAGAAAACAACTTCTTAGCCGCATTAACACATTTTGAAGATGGATCATATGCTTTAGCTTGTAATGATTTAACGACTGGACAAAATACAGTAACGTTATTGACTGGTTCAGTAGAAGATATTTTATTGGAAGTGTATGCAACTGGTTCGAAAGAAATTGTTGTAGATTCTTCATTTTCTAAAGATGAATTAAATAAATTAACTGAAACGTTAAAAATGACAATTTCATATGAAGATGCAACGGCAATTCCTGAAGGATTAGAACATCTTGTGAAAAATGTTTCGCAAGCAAAGTTAATTAAAGCAATTGGACGCTTATTTAACTATGTGATAAGAACGCAAAAACGTTCATTAGATCATTTACAACCTGTAGAAATTTATTATACGAATCAATTTATGAAAATTGATGTGCATTCAAAGCGAAATTTAGAGCTGACGGAAACACTTCGAACGAAAGAAAAAACAGGATCATTATTATGGCTATTGGATAAAACAAAAACAGCTATGGGTGGTCGTATGTTAAAACAGTGGATGGAACGTCCACTTATTCAGAAAGAAAAAGTTGAAGAGCGTTTAGAAATGGTTGAAACATTTGTAAATGATTACTTCTTACGTGAAGATTTAAAAGAAAAATTAAAAGAAGTATATGATTTAGAACGTTTAGCAGGAAAAGTTGCATTTGGTAATGTCAATGCAAGGGACTTATTACAGTTAAGACGATCTTTACTTCAAGTGCCAGCTATTTTAGAAGCGATTAGTTTGTTAGATAATGCTTATGCAGCAAGGTTAATTCAAGGAGCGGATCCATGTGAGAGCTTAACTGAATTACTAGGAAGAAGTATTCAAGAAAACCCACCGCTTTCTATTAAAGATGGAGATATTATTAAAGACGGTTATAATGACAAGCTTGATCAATATCGTTACGTTAGTAAAAACGGAAAAACGTGGATCGCTGAGCTTGAAAAACGAGAGCGTGATATTACAGGAGTTAAATCGTTAAAAATCGGGTACAACCGTATTTTCGGCTACTACATTGAAGTGACGAAGGCGAATCTTGCAGCACTTCCAGAAGGCCGCTACGAACGAAAACAAACGCTTGCTAATGCTGAACGTTTCATTACAGATGAACTGAAAGAAAAAGAAACGTTAATTTTAGAAGCAGAAGAAAAAATTGTACAACTAGAATACGATTTATTTACAGCGCTTCGTGAAGAAGTAAAAGTATTTATTCCGAAATTACAACATTTAGCGAAAGTAATTAGTGAATTAGACGTACTGCAAAGTTTTGCGACAGTTAGTGAAGAAGAACAGTTTGTAAAACCTGTACTAACAACGAAGCGTGAAATCTTTATTAAAGATGGTCGTCATCCTGTCGTTGAAAAAGTATTGAACGGGAAATTGTATGTACCGAATGATTGTATTATGCCAGAGGAGATGGATGTCTTTTTAATTACAGGACCGAACATGTCTGGTAAAAGTACGTATATGAGACAGTTAGCACTTGTAACGGTTATGTCACAAATTGGTTGTTTCGTACCAGCAACAGAAGCAGTATTACCTGTATTTGACCAAATCTTTACGAGAATTGGTGCAGCAGATGATTTAATTTCAGGTCAAAGTACATTTATGGTCGAAATGTTAGAAGCGAAAAATGCAATTGCAAATGCATCAGAAAGAAGTTTAATTTTATTCGATGAAATTGGACGCGGTACATCTACGTATGATGGCATGGCACTTGCACAAGCAATCATTGAACATATTCATGACCAAATTGGTGCAAAAACGTTATTCTCTACGCATTATCACGAATTGACTGTGTTAGAAGAGAGTTTAAATCAACTGAAAAATGTACACGTTTCAGCAATTGAAGAGAATGGAAAAGTAGTATTCCTTCATAAAATTCAAGATGGAGCAGCTGATAAAAGTTACGGAATTCACGTTGCGCAACTTGCCGAGCTTCCAGATAGCTTAATTGCCCGCGCGAAAGAAGTGTTAGCACAACTAGAAGGACAGGAAGAAATTATTATTCCAAAGCGTGTAGAAGTAAAGGTACAAGAAGTTGTTCCAGAACCTGTAGTTGTAAAAGAAGAACCGGCAGAAATAGAAGAAAAGAAAGAAGAGACTGAAGAAGAGTCACAACTATCTTTCTTTGGAGGAGACCAATCTTCAAAAAAACAAGACAAGCCTGTGCTTGATCAAAAAGAAAGCGCAGTACTTGCGCAAATTAAAAAAATCGATTTACTTGATATGACACCTTTAGAAGCGATGAACGAATTGTATCGCTTACAGAAGAAGTTAAAGAAAGGATGAGTAAGTAGATGGGGAAAATTCGCAAACTCGATGACCAACTCTCTAATTTAATTGCGGCAGGGGAAGTAGTAGAGCGCCCTGCCTCAGTCGTAAAAGAACTTGTGGAAAATTCTATCGATGCGAATAGTACATCTATTGAAATCCACTTAGAAGAAGCTGGGTTATCGAAAATTCGTATCATTGATAACGGTGATGGTATTGCAGAAGAAGATTGTATCGTCGCTTTTGAACGCCATGCGACGAGTAAAATTAAAGATGAAAACGATCTGTTTCGTATAAGAACACTCGGTTTCCGCGGTGAGGCATTGCCGAGTATTGCCTCTGTTAGTGAATTAGAATTAATTACTAGCACAGGTGATGCGCCTGGTACACACCTCATCATTAAAGGTGGAGACATTATAAAGCAAGAGAAAACTGCGAGCCGAAAAGGAACAGATATTACAGTACAAAACTTATTCTTTAATACACCAGCGCGTCTTAAATATATGAAAACCATTCATACGGAGCTCGGGAATATTACAGATATCGTGTATCGTATTGCAATGTCACATCCAGAAGTATCGTTAAAACTGTTTCATAATGAAAAGAAATTGCTTCATACATCAGGTAACGGTGATGTAAGACAAGTACTTGCATCGATTTACAGTATTCAAGTTGCGAAGAAGCTTGTTCCAATTGAAGCGGAATCTTTAGACTTTACAATTAAAGGCTATGTAACATTACCAGAAGTAACGAGAGCATCTCGTAATTATATGTCAACGATCGTAAATGGTCGTTACGTTCGAAACTTTGTACTAATGAAAGCAATTCAGCAAGGATACCATACATTACTGCCAGTCGGCCGATATCCAATTGGCTTCTTATCGATTGAAATGGATCCAATGCTAGTTGACGTTAACGTACATCCAGCGAAATTAGAGGTTCGTTTTAGTAAAGAACAAGAATTGCTAAAGCTTATCGAAGAAACATTGCAAGCTGCATTTAAAAAAATACAGCTCATTCCAGATGCAGGCGTAACAACGAAGAAAAAAGAAAAAGACGAAAGTGTGCAAGAACAGTTCCAGTTTGAGCATGCGAAGCCGAAAGAACCATCCATGCCGGACATCGTTTTACCAACTGGCATGGATGAAAAACAAGAAGAACCGCTGCCTGTGAAACAGCCAGCACAACTGTGGCAACCGCCGAAACAAGAATGGCAACCACCACAGTCGCTCATAAGAGAAGAACAAAGTTGGCAGCCATCTACTAGACCGATAATTGAAGAACCAATTCGAGAAGAGAAATCGTGGGACAGTAATGAAGAGGACTTTGAACTAGAGGAATTAGAAGAAGAAGTTCGGGAAATAAAAGAGATTGAAATGAATGGGAATGACTTACCACCGCTTTATCCAATTGGACAAATGCACGGAACATATATTTTCGCTCAAAATGATAAAGGCTTATATATGATTGACCAGCATGCCGCGCAGGAACGTATTAATTATGAATACTTCCGTGATAAAGTAGGAAGAGTAGCGCAAGAAGTACAAGAGTTACTTGTACCGTACCGTATTGATCTATCTCTTACTGAATTTTTACGTGTCGAAGAACAGTTAGAAGAACTAAAAAAAGTCGGGCTATTTTTAGAACAATTCGGCCATCAATCCTTTATCGTCCGCTCACATCCAACGTGGTTCCCGAAAGGACAAGAAACAGAAATTATCGATGAAATGATGGAGCAAGTCGTTAAACTAAAAAAAGTTGATATTAAAAAGTTACGTGAAGAAGCAGCCATCATGATGAGCTGTAAAGCATCCATTAAAGCGAATCAATATTTAACGAACGATCAAATATTTGCTTTACTGGAAGAACTACGTACAACAACAAACCCGTACACATGCCCGCACGGAAGACCAATTCTTGTGCATCATTCTACTTATGAGTTGGAGAAGATGTTTAAGAGGGTTATGTAGGGTGAATAAAATTACATTTCAAAAGGGAGCAACATTTACTGTTGCTCCCTTTTAATATGTAGATTTAATTGTTAAACGAAAATAAGGTGGAGTAATTTTGCAGTTTATTTCTTGGTTGCGTTAGCTTAAATTTATCTATGTATAAAAAAGCGCTGTATACAGCACTTTTTAAAAGGTGCATGAATTGTATAATAAAGGTTTCTACATTACTAACCAAATAACTATGCATGGCCAAATGTTGCTTCTTATTTGGCTAATTGTTATAAGGATCTATACAATTATTTATTTTTATTATTATTGATTTTTTCAGTGTATAGAACTTGCTCTTTATAGTGCTTCTTAATTGGAAAGTTATGTGTACCTGTCCCGTTCTTGAATTTTTTATCAATGGGGTTCTTTAGAGGAACTGTTGTAGTTTCAGTAAATTCATATGGGTAATTTATTTTAGATTTATCTTCAAACATGAAAATGCCTCCTTTTAGGATCTCCTAAATTCTTTACTATAACATGATATGCATATAGATTTTTTTTGGACTAGTTATTTATATAGGTTAATGGAATTTAATTACATAACCACTGAAACATTTTAAAGGAAAACAATTTGAGAAGAAATGGTAAGGATAGCTGTTAGCTCCTATTGTTGTTTTTTTGTTTGACAGCACAGTGAATTATGCATATAAATTCAATATAGATTGTTTTTATAATATGGTTTATATGGGGTTTTCCTGATAATATAATGTGGGATATTATAGTGTTATTAGGTTATTAGGAACATTTAATGCTGTTTCATAACTGAAAGGAAATTGAAAAAAAACTGAAACTTTTCTCATAAAAATTCAATCTAACTTGAAAAATGAAAGGAAAATGAAATTTTCCAAAAGATATTCTTTGTTAAGATAAAAAGCATACATACAAAAAGTATTGACATATCTTAAAAATGTATTTTCAAGATATAGTGGGGGAAAAGATGAGATTAGAAAAACAATTAATAAAAAAGGTGTATTATGAAACATTCCTAATGGAAAATGAAACAAAACCAACTCTTGACGTACTTGGACAAGCTTATGTAAACGAAGAAAAAAATCAGATTTCTGATGGGTCTTATATTCGTTTTGCACAAGGTGAATTTTATTATCGTCATCAAGATTTTGAAGCAGCTATTTTTAAATGGGAGAAGGTTAGTAATGAATTAGCACCATGGGCACAAAAAAATATTGCGGATGCTTATTTCGAACTTAATCAATTATCATTTGCTGAAAATATTTATACTTCCGTTACTACTGATAATAAAATATTGATGACCGAAATTAGATTACAATTACTTTCTCTTTACATTGAGCAAAATAATTTTGACTCAGCTTTCGGTGTTATTAAAGAAGCAGTTTCTTTAAATCCTGATTATCCGAATGTCACAAAAATTGCCCGTTCCTTTTATGAGGAACAGCAAGATTTTGATAGTGCAGTAGAGCTTGCTGTGAATGAGTTAATTCGAATAGAATCGTATCCGTGGTTTGAGGTGTTAAAAGGATATATCGATAAAGGGTTTACTAAACATATTTCACCAGACTATTTTTATGATGCATTAGCTACATTAAATAATGTAGATCAAGTACAATTTACACAAATGGTTTCATCACTTTGGAACAGTTATAAAGATGAACAAAATTATTTATTATGGCTTAATACAATAAATGAATTTTTCTTACATATTGAAATACATTCGTCCGATATATGGAACAAAGTTTCTGCTCTTTACGAAGAAACGTACTTTGCATTAATTCAAGGTCAATATACGCTTAGACAATTAAACGATATCATACCAAATCTGTTAGCAAATTGGTTAAAGGTAGTCAATCCATCTTATGCTGTATTTCCATCTGCAGCTGTATTGGCATGGGATGAGATTTTCCCTTCCAAAATAGATTCAGCAAATATAGAACATGCGGAAAATTTACTGTCACATTCTATTAATCATGTAAATGGCTTAGAGTACAGCTTACATCTTTTTGAATCTATTACACAATGGGCACAAAAGCACAATATAGAAATAGGTCACCGATTTAAATGGCTAGTTGACGAGCTCGCAGATTTAAGAACAAATCGTATTTTAGTAACGGGAACTTCAGGAAACGGAAAAACTACATTTATTAACTCTATATTAGGAGAAAATATATTAGAAAAATCAATTTCAAATGTAGTAGTTTTAAAAAATGATGCTCATATAGAAATAAACGCCATAACAGACTCAGCAATTACAACAACGGAAGATGTCTCTGATTACCATAATATGATGTCTCAGCACCATCAAACATATAGAGATAGAGCGTGTGTTGAATTTAAATTACCATGCAGATTTTTAAATGAAAATAAACTTACATTTGTAGTGACACCTGGCTTTAATAGGAATAACGACACTAGAGATGAGATATTCGAATATTTAAATTCTGTAGACGAATTACTATTCGTATTGAATGCGGATTCACCTTTTACTGATAAAGAACGTGACATTCTATTAAGTATTCAAGAACATACGCCAAATTTACAAATTCATTTCTTATTAAATAAAATCGATAACATTTACAGTGAAGCAGAAGTAAAAAGGGTATTACATGATACGGCAGCGAGAATAAACACATATTTCCCACATGCGAGAATTTTCCCTTATTCTTCGTTATATACAAGTAGTCAACAATTAAATGATTTAACTGAGTTTATTCATTTTAACTTTAATCATAAACATATCGATGCAGAACGTACTGAAAAGTTATTATATTTCATTCGAAAAACAATTACATATCTTTTGGATAAACGTGTTGAGAAAGAAAACAATCTAGTGGATGCTATTAATTGGAATGAAGATATGCTAGTGAAACTAAACGGTAGCATTAATAACCTTACTGCATTTGAGAGGGAAAAAATTCATTTCATTACACAATCATATCGTTCAATGAAGACTGAAATTACGAATGATCTTACTGAAAATATCCCGAAGATATTAAAGAGTTGTTCTAATATAATTAGTGAAGAAAGTGATTTCGGGCACATGGATACGGAACTAAATAAAGCAATGAATGAAAGAGTGCATAAATATTTAGAACAAACTGTACTACCTAATCTTGCTCTTTCTATGCAAAATTGGATTGCAACTTCTAATAATGAGCTTCTTCAAAGCCAAACGTATTTAGAAGAACTTAGTGAAGGGCTTAATTCACTATTTGGAGAAAATAGAATACAGTTAGAATGTGACTTTAAAGTGCTTGATGACTGGCGCAGAGATACTGACAGGATGACGACTAGAATACAAATGGATGAAGTAAATATTTTACGTCGATTTACGCCAGCACAATTTTTACTGAAAAGTGCCGGTAAATTATTTGGAGTTCTTCCTAAAAATAAATCTATGCTATATAACAAATACAAACAGTATGTAGAAAATGAAGATTATACTGAGGTAACGGCTTCTATTATGAAGAAATTTTTCTTGCAATTTGAGCTGTTTGAAAACACACAAGAGCGAGATATTAATATATTCTTTAGGAATCCATTTAACTCCTTAAAGCAAGCTGTAGAAAACACGCATTTAGAAATACAAGAAAAACAAGAGATATTACATAAGATGAAATCAAATCCTGAAATCTATCATGATTCTATCATGCTCTTTGAATTGAGATTGCGTCAATGTGAAGTAATTTTAAATATAGGTAATGATAATACCTATACGGATGTAGCTTTAGAAACAAGCGTAGAATAAAAGTAAAAGGGAGCAACTGTAATAAGTTGCTCCCTTTTTCATATATAGATTATTTTTCTGTTTCTTTAATTTTAGTTTGTACTTCGCCAGTTTTAATTTTATTGCTTTCTGAGAAGCGTAATAAATCGCCTTCAATAATTTTGTCAGACATTCGTAATTCATTTTGGGCACGTTTAATGAGGGCTTGAGCTTCTTTTTTTGGTAAATCTACAATTTCACCTGTTATACGGTCGTAGAAAGTGTTGTTTTTGTATGCATACTTATCTGTAATGAAGCTACCATCACGTAAAACAACAAAGCCAGTATATTCATCTGAAAACATATCATGGCCAAAACGAATATCATTCGTAGAATCAACACCTAATAAATTTAGAATAGTAGGTTTCATATCGATTTGTCCAGTAGGCTTTGAAATAGTTTGACCTTCTGTTTGTCCAGGAATATGAATATATAAAGGTGTACGTTGTAAATTTAAAGTATCAAATTCTGTTATTTGATCTTTTTCTAAAAACTGTGCCATTGCACGATTATGTTTTTCGGAAATACCATAATGATCACCGTATAACACAATAATAGAATCATCGTAAAGCCCCTCGGCCTTTAGACGTTCAATAAATTTTTTAATTGATTCGTCTAAGTAACGTGCTGTTACGATGTAACGATCAAATACGCCATTACCAGAGTTGTATGGTTCAATGAATTTTGTATCTTCATCATACGTAAATGGATAATGGTTTGTTAAAGTAAGGAAACGAGCATAGAATGGTTGATTAACAGTTTTTAATATATCTACTGATTGATCAAAGTATTCGATATCTTTTAATCCCCAATTTAAATTTGTTTCTGGTGTAATTTTGTAATCAAGCTCATTATAGTAACGATCATAACCAAGAGCAGAGTACATAATATTACGATTCCAAAATGTTGCGTTATTCGCATGGAATACAGAAGTGAAATAACCTTGCTGACGTAAAATTTCTGGAGTTGCAGTATAATCATTGTTACCGTGTGTGAAGAATACAGCCCCTCGATTTAATGGATACAACGACGTATCGATTAGAAATTCAGAATCGGATGTTTTCCCTTGACCAGTTTGATGGAAAAAGTTATCAAAGTAATAACTTTCATTTATGAATTCATTTAGGAATGGTGTAACTTCTTGCCCATTGACTGATGCGCCTATTAAGAAGGTTTGCAAGGATTCAAGAGTGACGACAATTACATTTTTTCCTTTCGCTGCACCAAACATATTAGGGTTTGGCTCGCTTTGGTTTGCTTTTACGTAGTTTTCAGTTTCTTGTAATTTACTACTATCAGCAAGCGCTTTTTGTGAACCGGCTTTTACTTGCAGTGTTAAGTCATATACTTGGTGAGTATATAGGCCTAAATTTTTGACAAGCATTACTCGGTCGAATGATCTCGTTAATAATTCAGGGCGCTCTTTTTCTGCAAGATGTAGATTCGCAAAGAATACACCAATTGTTAAAAGAAAGTATAACAAGCGTGTAGAATGAGTTACACGTTCGGTTTTAAAGACCAATGATTTCTTTTTTAATAAAATAAAGAAGAAAACAATGTCTACGAATGCGAGTATAATTTTGTAGTTTAATATTTCTATAATACTGCCGCCTAATTGTCCAAAGTTTGAGGTTTGTCCAAGTACTGGTAATGTAACGAAATCACTATAAAAATCATAGAACATTACATTTCCAACGAGTACGATTGTTAATAAGAAATTAATACATAGCGCTATATAATTTCGCTTTTCACCAGTTGAAAATAATGCTAATCCAACAAATGCTAATGATGCGGCTAGAGGACTAATAAACAAAATAAGCTCTTGCGTTGAAGACTCGATTTTTAAATCAAAACTGAATCGCGTAATAAGATATGTTTTTAACCATACTGCTAAAGCCATTATTATAACAAAGCTTATATTTTGCATTTGTAAATTTATTTTATTCTTCATTTTTACACCTTCTTTATACAATTTATTTAACTGAAGTTACATATTATGTTTTTATAACTATTAGAGTGTAATGAACCATTTAGACTCTGTTTTCTAAAGGGAATAATTTGAAGTATTCATATACATACAATGGGGATTTTTAAAGCGTAGTAGCATAAATATAACTCTTTTTGAGAAACGGACAGAACAAGTCATAGTTGTAGTGAAATTGACTTATAGACATCCTACCATATTAAACACTATGATGATGTTACAAAATATCGAACAAATGAAAGTGAAAATGGATAGAGACTTTTAAAACTGTTGACATTCAATTTATTAGAATTGAATACCAACAGTTTTAAATATGTAGTTATATTACATATGTATCTTGTAAAATTCCGATTTTTTGTCGGTTAATCATTAGCCGGGAAGGATAGGAGGGCTTATTAATATATTTTTACTATATAAGTAAAGTGTTTTGAAATTAGGAATATTTGACTAGAATCTTAATGATAGAAATTAAATGTCAGATAAGTACTTTCCAACATACAGACCACTTGCAGCTGCTTGAGATAATGAGTGCGTAACGCCTGAACAATCTCCAATTAAAAATAGCCCATGTATACTAGTTTCAAAATGATTATTAATTTTTATCGTAGGAGCATAGAACTTTCCATCAATTCCATATAGTAAAGTATGTTGATCAATAGGTTCTTGTATAAATTGTTCTAAACGTAATAAAAATTCTTTGAGCCCTTCAATATATAATTGAGGAATTTCTTGATTCAAATCTCCATAATCCCCCTGTAGTGTAGGCTGTATACGGCTATGTTCCATGCTGTTTTCCGCTGTAGGTTGTTTCTTTAGTAAGTCCTCTAAGCGCTGTATAACAACCCGATCTCGTCCTTGGTTAATGCCTTTAATAATTGAACTTGCGTATACATTTGCTTCTTTGAGAGTTGGAAAATAGCGAGGAATAAATAAAGTGAAATTTAAATTAGAAGTGCCAGTTCCTTGCTCTCGAAAATTTTGACCGTCAGGCATAACTAAACCTTCTTCGTACTTTCGAATGATGCGTCCTTTTGGATTCATACAGTAAGTAGTTGCTGTGAAATGCTCACCTTGATAAGAAAGTTTTGTTTCAAAAGTATCTTTTAATATAGAACGTAATTGATGTTCTTTCATTTCTACTCTAATTCCTAAATCTACACGTGTTTGCTCCTGAGAAATATTTAGGGAACTGCACATTTCTTTTAACCAATCGGCCCCAGAGCGCCCAGTTGCAAATACTAGTTGCTTAGTTTGAACTGTTCCTTGATTTGTATCTATTGTAAAATGATCTTCCTGTTTCAGAATATGTTGTACATCTATATGAAATTGGATCTTTATTTTCGTCAGTAAAAATTCATAGAGCTGCTGAAAAATGTTACTGGAAAGTGTAGTACCAAGATGTCTTACTTCTGTTGTTAGCATTTGTAAACCACACGCTTCAGCTCTCTTAGTGAGACTTGAATTTTCAGTAGAATATTTTGAAACCGAACTTCCACCAAACTGACATAGAATTTCATCTACTTCAGCCATGAGTTGTATAAAACCCTCTTTACCGACTTTTTTCTCAAGTTCTCCGCCAAATCCGTTTGTATAATTAAATTTCCCTTCAGATTTGCCTAAACCACCAAACCCGAAATATTTATCACATGTAGTACAATTACACACTTTTCCTTCGTCTAAAGGACAATGGCGATCTTCTAGCGCTTTACCTTTATCAAGAATTAAAACTTTTTTGTTACTTTTAGCTAGTGAATAAGCCATAAAAATGCTACTTACTCCAGCGCCGATAATCGTAATATCATACATATTCTTCCACCTGCTAACGAATAGTTTGTTTTTTATTTTTCTAGTGTATAACAATTTTATGAAGTTAAGAAATAGCTTTTATTAATAAAGTGGGAGTTTTTGAACTTGATGCTTTATTAATTTCTACGAGTGGTGGAGTAAATACAAAAATTTTTATTTGAAAGAAGAAACAGTTAAAAAAATAACTATGTCATATGATTAATAACATCTTACATAGAAAAAAACAGACCTTTTAAGTGAAGAGGTCTGTTAATGATTTTAAATCTTATTTAGCAAACACATGATTACCAATTACTGCTACTGTTTGACGTGTCGTAATCCACCTGTCCGTTGATGTTTTTGGATTGTAGAAATAAATCCAGTCTGAATCTACTCCATTTGTGGAGATAGCCTCTTCTACAGCCATTTTTGCTTCTGCACTTGCAGGTTGATTAATTCTTCCATCTGTAACAGGAGTAAATGCATATCCGTATTTAATAGGTTCATAAATAACGCCTGTTATTGTATTTGGAAAACCTTTTGCATTTACACGATTTAGTATAACTTTGGCTACTGCTACTTTTCCTTTATAGGATTCGCCACCTGCTTCAGCGGTAACTAAGCGTGCCATTAAGTCTTTTTCTTTTTGTGAAATACTTGAGTTGATTTTTAAATGTTGTCCTGTATAAAGCTTGTTTCCGACTGTATTGTTAATTTGTTTTATAGATTGGACAGTGACATTGTAACGCTTTGCTATCGTTTCTAATGAATCTCCCGGTTGTACTTGATAAATAATTTGTTCAGAAATGTTCGCAGGCTTGGCGTTTTGAGGAACAGTGATTTCATTTGATTTCACGGACCCCGGAATATGTAACTGTTCGCCAATAAAGGTTTTATCGTTTCCTTTATTATTAGCCTGTTTAATGGATTGTATTGAAACTCCGTATTGTTTACTAATGCCCCAAAGTGTATCGTTCTTTTTTACTGTATGAATGGTAGAAGCTTCAGCTGTACTTTGACTACATACGAATGTAATTGCGGCCGCAGATAAAGGAATTATATGTTTTATTTTTAGTAATTTCATTGTAAATCCTCCTAAGAAAAAATTAAGGTGAAACGATTAAGTAATGTAGTTTAAAATGTGTATATGCGTAATATATTAATGTAAGTATATTAGCACATATAAAATAAATAATCACTATAAGTTTCATATTCGTTTAGTGTAGAGTCAGAATATGAAATATTGCATATGAAAATACATTGAAGTTCATATTTCTGATTACTATAATCTATTTAGTAGAAAGGGAATACGTTATAGAATTAATCATTATAGATTAATATAATGATTAATAATTATTAATAGGAGGATTGATGTAATGAAAATATTTCAAAAAATGTGTGCGTCAACTGTAATCATTACAACACTTTTAGGAACAGGAGGCACTATCAATAGTGTATATGCTGATTCTATAGAACAGCAGAGTAAATTAGGGATAGAACAAGAAACAGATAAGCAAATCATTGTAAAATTTAAAGCGGATTTGGATTTGCCATATGAAGATGGTATTGAAAAACAAATACAATCTCAAACGAATGATAAAGTAATAAAAGATCTTTTGACAGAATATCCAGATGTAACATTTACTCGTTTATTCACATCTGTAAGCCCGGAACAAATACAAAACCTTGAAGTGAAAGCACCTAATCATGTATCTACAAGTCTATTAAACTACTATATTCTTCAAAATCAAAATAGTGGGTATGAAGAAGAAATAGTAGATAAGTTAAAGGCATCTTCTTTAATAGAAGATGCGTATATGAAGAAACAAGAGAAAATAATGCCACCTGAAGTGCAATCATCAAGTGTAGCTCTTAATCCTAATAACAATCCTAGATTTAAAAAACAAGGTTATCTTGAAGCAGCCCCATACGGTATTAATGCGCCTTTCGCCTGGGGAATTCAAGGCGGTAATGGAAATGGTATTACTTTTGTTGATATGGAATACGGATGGCTATTAAATCATGAGGATTTATTACATCAAAATATTGAATTAATGTCTGGAAGAAATATAAATCAGCATGTCGGTCATGGGACGTCTGTACTAGGAATTGTATCTTCTGAGGACAATGAAGTCGGGAATATTGGGATTGCGCCAAAAGCGAAAGCAAAGGTTATCTCTCAAATAAGAGATAATGGACAGTATAATACGGCTGATGCAATATTAAGCGCTGTAAATCAGTTAGAAGCTGGGGATGTTTTATTATTAGAGGCGCAAGCATCCTTTGATGGATATGGTGATAAATATTTACCTGTTGAAGTACAACCAGATATTTTTGATGCAATTCGTGCTGGTACAGATAAGGGAATTGTAATTATAGAGGCTGGAGCAAATGGGTGGAATGATTTAGATCAGTTCAAAGATAGAAAGGGTAAGCAAGTCTTAAATCGTAATAGTAAAGATTTTAAAGATTCGGGTGCAATTATGGTAGGAGCTGGCTCTTCATCTTTCCCTCATGAACGTATGTGGTTTTCGAATTATGGAAGCCGTATTGATGTGTACGGATGGGGAGAAAATGTAGATACAACTACAGCCGAGCAAAGTAGAAGTGCTGTAAATCTTTATACTTCAAGCTTTAGCGGAACATCTAGTGCTTCGCCAATTATTGCTGGGGCAGTGACTTTAGTACAAAGCATTGCTAAAGAAAATTTAGGACAACCATATAGACCAAGTGAACTAAGAGCAATATTAAGCAACCAGAGCACAGGAACAAAATCTAAAGATCCATATGCAGATAAAATTGGTGTTTTACCAGATTTGAAGTCTATACTAGTAAACTTAGGTTATGAACAAAGAAAACCAAACGGTGGGAATGAGTTACAAGTAACAGAAAATGAACCAAACAATGAGCCTAGACAGGCAAATAAAGTTAACTTTCATACACCGGTGAAAGGAACGCTACATAATAGTGATAGAGTAGATGTATTTACTTTCCAAATTGACTCACCGGAAAATATTAATATTTCTCTACTAAATGAACAAAATATCGGAATGACATGGGTACTTCATCATGAATCAGATTTAAATAACTATGTAGCATATGGTGAAAATGAAGGAAATGTAGTTAAAGGAACTTATAATGCAAAGCCAGGGAAATATTATTTATACGTCTATAAATATGAGAATAAAGATGGTTTATATGTATTGAACATAAAATAAGCAAAAGGAACTTCAGATGAAGTTCCTTTAAATTTTTCTAATTTAGTATATGTGAATGATTTTTTAACTTTACTTCTATGCAATATTTCATATTGATGAAATGTTATTTATTTTTTATGAACTAGCTTATATTATATTCAATAAGTTTGATGTAAAAACAGAAAAAGTGAGGGATAATAATGAGCAATAAGAAGTTAATTTTGAAATTATTCATATGTAGTACAATATTTATCACATTTGTATTTGCTTTACATGATAAGAGAGTAGTTGCAGCTAGCTCTGTTAATGAGCTTGAAAATTGGTCAAAATGGATGCAACCTATACCTGATAATATCCCGTTAGCACGAATTTCAATTCCAGGAACACACGATAGTGGGACGTTCAAGTTGCAAAATCCGATTAAGCAAGTGTGGGGAATGACGCAAGAATATGATTTTCGCTATCAAATGGACCATGGAGCTCGCATTTTTGATATAAGAGGACGTTTAACAGATGATAATACGATAGTTCTTCATCATGGGCCATTATATCTTTACGTAACATTGCATGAATTCATAAATGAAGCGAAACAATTTTTAAAAGATAACCCGAGTGAAACAATTATTATGTCTTTAAAAAAAGAGTATGAGGATATGAAAGGGGCAGAAGGTTCATTTAGTAGTACGTTTGAAAAAAATTATTTTGTTGATCCTATCTTTTTAAAAACAGAAGGAAATATAAAACTTGGAGATGCTCGTGGGAAAATTGTACTACTAAAAAGATATAGTGGTAGTAATGAATCTGGAGGATATAATAATTTTTATTGGCCAGATAATGAGACGTTTACCACAACTGTAAACCAAAATGTAAATGTAACAGTACAAGATAAATATAAAGTGAATTATGATGAGAAAGTAAAATCTATTAAAGATACGATGGATGAAACGATGAACAATAGCGAGGATTTACATCATCTATATATTAATTTTACAAGCTTGTCTTCTGGTGGTACAGCATGGAATAGTCCATATTACTACGCTTCTTATATAAATCCTGAAATTGCAAACGATATAAAACAAAAGAATCCTACAAGAGTAGGCTGGGTAATTCAAGACTACATAAATGAAAAGTGGTCACCATTATTGTATCAAGAAGTTATAAGAGCGAATAAGTCATTAATAAAAGAATAAAGATGATGAGAGTAAGAAGCGATAAAATATATCGCTTCTTTTTCTTTTCCAATAACCAACAATAGAAATTGTACTTTTATAATAGAAAAAAATAAAAACATAAGATATAATCATAAATATAAAATTTGTACCTATAAATTTTATATATGTGAATGAATTTGATTTGTTGTAATGAAATGGAGGTATATACTATGAAGTTTCCACATGATTTTTTATTCGGAGCTGCTTCAGCTTCTTATCAAGTAGAAGGTGCATGGAATGAAGATGGAAAAGGTGTTACGAATTGGGACGAGTTTTCAAAAATTCCTGGCAAAACATACAATGGAACAAATGGTGATGTAGCTGTTGATCATTATCATCGATATAAGGAAGATGTTCGCTTAATGGCTGAGATGGGATTAGAATCGTATCGTTTTTCTATTTCTTGGGCGAGAATATTGCCGACTGGAGATGGAAAGGTAAATGAAAAAGGGATTGAATTTTATAACAACTTAATTGATGAATGTTTAAAATACGGGATTGTGCCGTTTGTCACTTTATATCATTGGGATTTACCATTACCGTTAGAAAAAGATGGTGGATGGACGAATAAAAGAACAGCAGAGGCTTTCGTAAAATATGCAGAAACTTGTTTTAAGGCATTTGGTGACAGAGTTAAGCATTGGATTACTTTTAATGAGACAGTAATGTTTTGTGGATTAGGTTATTTAAAAGGTGCACATCCACCAGGAATCCAAAATGATGTTCCAAAGTATTTTCAAGTGACTCATTATGTATTTTATGCACATGCGAAAACAGTTGCGGTGTACAAGCAGCTGAAACAATATGGTGAGATTGGGATTACACATGTTTTCTTACCCGCTTATAGTGTGGATAATCAAAAAGAAAATATACGAGCAGCAAATCATGCGAATGAATATGAAACGTATTGGTATTATGATCCAATTTTAAAAGGCGAGTATCCGTCTTATGTTGTACAACAATTAAAGGAAAAAGGATGGACTCCTAATTGGACGGTTGAAGAATTAGAAATCATTAAACAAAATGCAGAAGAAAATGATTTTATTGGCTTGAATTATTATCAACCAATACGAGTAGAAAGATACGATATGGATATAAAGAGTGAGGAACATTCTCGAGAAAACTCAACGCTTGCTCCAGGTAACCCTTCTTTTGATGGTTTTTATCGAACAGTTAAAATGGATGATAAAACATATACAAAATGGGGATGGGAAATATCTCCCGAAGGTTTCTTAGAGGGATTGCATATGTTGAAAGCGCGTTACGGTGACATAAAGATGTATGTAACGGAAAATGGACTTGGTGATGAAGATCCAATCATTGACGGAGAAATTGTAGATGTTCCGAGAATTAAATTTATTGAAGCGCATTTAAAAGTAATGAAGCGTGCAATTGAAGAGGGAATTAACTTAAAAGGTTATTATGCATGGTCAGTGATTGATCTTTTAAGTTGGTTAAATGGATATAAAAAGCAATATGGCTTTATTTTTGTCGATCATAATGATAACTTAAAACGTAAGAAGAAACTTTCGTTTCATTGGTATAAACGTGTGATCGAAACGAGAGGGGAAGAGTTATAACAGATAAAAGAGTATTTTAGGAGAAAGTGTATGAGTGCAAAGTATAAACAAATTGCAGATGTGTTAGAGCAAAACATTCGAGATGGGCTTTTTAATGAAACGAAAAAACTACCTACAGAAGAAGCGTTGATGAATCGATTTGAAGTAAGCCGTAATACGATACGTAAAGTAATTAGTCAGCTTGTGAATAGAGGTTATATTTTTCAAGTGCAAGGTAGTGGCATGTTTTTACGCGAAACTTCTGTAACAGATTACATTAATTTAGGAAGTTTACGTGGATTAACGAAAAATCTTGTTTCACAAAATATTGAAACGAAAGTGTTAGAGCTTGAAGTAATAGATGCGGACGAAGAGATAGCAAAGCGGATGCAATGCGAAGCTGGAACTAGGTTGTATTTTTTGAAGCGCTTAAGAATTGTAGATGCTAAACCATTCTCTATTGAAGTAAGTTATTTCAAAAAGGATATTATTCCATATTTGAACGAAGAAATAGCATTAAGCTCTGTATACAGTTATTTCATTGAAGATTTACGATTAAATATTGGTTTTGCTGATAAAGTTATTAGTTGTGAAAAAGTAAATAAAGAAAATACACAGCTTTTAGAATTAAATGAAGGTGATCCGGCGCTTCTTATTGAAAATACAGTGTATCTTGTAAATGGAACAATTTTTGAGTTATCTCAGTCGATGCTTCATTATGAAAAGGCGAAACTTTTAAATCGAATTAATTTTAAATGAAAAATTATCGTGTGAAAAAAGCAACTGGTCCTAAGTGATCAGTTGCTTTTTATTTTTTAAGTGGATGAGCAAAAAAACACGAAAGTGGTTGGTCCGCTTTTTGCAAACATCTATTATGATAAGAGAAGAAAGGTAGTATGTTATCAACGTTTTAAAGAGGAAGGTTTTTATGTAAGTTCTTTAATTAAAATAGATGGGTCTTAGAGAGGTGAAAAGACAATGAGTTTTGCAATTTCACTAGTCGTTATTATTGTAATTGTATCGCTATTTGGGACTGTACTAGTTGCAAGAAACGTGGAGGAGAATTACGGTAAGTCTACAAAAAGAAATGTGAAAAACTTATCTGCAATCTATATTCTTCTTCTTTTTGTTCTACTGGCCGGGGTAACATGGTATGCGGTAATGATTTAATAGTTTGTAAAAGAAGTGAAATGAGAGTATGAAGTTGAAATTTCAGAAGCTATTGAGTAATCAGAAAGAGAACCATTTTGGATATATCCATTTACGGATAAGAAAATGTGACTAATTAATACTATTTTTACGGTGAATACTGTTAGTAAAAAATGAGGATAGTTCGTTTTGAAAGGAGGAAACTAGATGGAATGGAAACCAAATCGTGCAGATAAGACACCTGTATATAAACAAATTGCTGATTATATTGAAAGAGGCATTTCTTCAGGTGAATTTCCTTCTGATAGTAAGTTACCTTCTGAGCGTATATTGGCAAAGGAATTACAGGTGAACCGGAGTACAATAGTAGCTGCGTATGAAGAATTAAAATCACTTGGAGTAGTAGAACGGCAAAAGGGAAGCGGAACACGGGTTAATACAGACATATGGGGTGTCTCACATAAACGAATACCGAACTGGGGTAGGTACGTGGAGGATGGATCGTTCTTACCTAACGTACCACTCGTTCAACAAATTCGAACGGAAACACAAAAAGATGATTTAATTAATTTAGCGAGTGGTGAACTGTCACCAGAATTAATTCCGAGTGATAGATTTCGAACAATTTTGGCGGAGAAAACATTTATGGAAAATCTCGGCTATGACCATCCACTTGGAAATGAGATGTTGAGAAAAACAATTGCAGCACATGTTCAGCAATATAAACAAATTGAAGCAGATTCAAGCTCTATTCTTATTACGTCTGGAGCACAACAGGCGCTTAATCTTATCGTTCAATGTTTATTAAAACCTGGCGATGCGATTGCGATTGAAGATCCTTCATATTGTTTTTCACTTCCAATGTTTAAATCGGCCGGTTTAAACATATTTCATTTACCTGTTGATGAGCATGGAATGAATCCAGATGACTTAATCGATTTGCACAAAAAGCATCGTATTCGTATGGTCTTTTTGAATCCAGATTATCAAAATCCAACAGGTACTGTGCTTTCATTAGCGAGACGTAAAAAGATTTTAGAACTGTCTTCTGAGTTCGGTATACCAATTGTAGAAGATGATCCGTATAGTTTAATTTCTTTTAATGGAGAAGTGAACCCGACATTAAAATCAATGGACCAAAATGGAAATGTTCTTTATATAAGTTCATTATCAAAAATTGTTGCATCAGGATTACGTATTGGATGGATAATTGGTCCTACACGCGTAATTGAGCGTTTAGCAGATGCAAAGCAACAAGTTGATTTTGGCCATAGTGTATTTACGCAGTGGGTAGCAAATCAATTTTTAGAATCAAAGGATTTTCATACACATATTACGATACTTCGTGGACAATTGAAGCAAAGAAGAGATGAATTAATTGCAGAGCTTGAAGGAACATTGGGAGACCGAGTTGAATGTTTCGTGCCAGAGGGTGGAATACATGTATGGTGTAAAGTGAAAGGAAAGTTTGATGAATATCACTTATTAGGTGAATCTATACGGAATGGTGTCGCATTTGTTCCGGGCAGTGTTTTAGGTTCGAAAAATGAATATATACGATTTACGTTTGGTAGAGCGAATATAGAACAAATTCAACTTGGAATTAAACGGTTTGCCGACACGCTAAATGAAATTTCATAATATGGATGTGTGATAGTGAAATGAGGGAAAGAAATGAAGTACGTGATGCTTTTACTTCAAGTAGGCGTGCTATATATATTTAGCTTAGTTGGTACGTGGATTCAGGAAATATTCCATCTATCAATACCGGGAAGTTTAATAGGGATGTTAATGCTGTTCCTGCTCCTTTCCACTCGCATTTTACCGTTAAAATGGTTTGAGTTAGGTGCGGAAAAGTTAATCGTATTTTTACCGTTATTTTTAATCCCTTCGACAACAGGGCTGATGGAATACGGGTCTTTTCTTTTAAGTAAGGGGAGTATTATATTCCTTTTAGTAGTTGCAAGTACTGTAGTAACTTTGATTGTTTCAGGGTATATAAGTCAATTATTAATAACAACAAAAAAATAAAATCGACAAGGTGCACGATTCAAATGGTCTTAATTATTATTACTGTAGCAATTTATTTCTTGGCGACAAAGCTATATAAAAAATTTACGTTTGCATTTACGTTACCGGTGTTAACAGTTACGGCAATTATGATTTGTTTATTTTTCATTTTTGGTATTTCTCATCATGAGTATAGGGAAAATGGAGGAGACATTCTTTCAAGCTTATTGAGCCCTGCAATTGTAGCATTAGCCATACCTCTATTTAAAGAGCGAAAGATACTTATGAAAAATTTTTTATCGATACTTATTGGAGTAGTGATAGGTATAGTGGCTGTAACGAGTATGAATGTAGTGATTGGCGGAATTTTAAATATAGATAAGGAACTTATATTAACTACTTTACCACAGTTAGCAACGATGCCTATTGCCCTATCATTAGCGGATCAAATTGGTGGTATTCCATCTATGACTTCTAGTTTTGTAGTTGTTGCAGGAATAACAGGTGCTATTATCGGACCAACAGTACTTAAGCTTTTCAGTATAACAAGTACGATTGGAAAAGGAGTTGGAATGGGCTGTGCATCACATATTATCGGTGTGAGCCGTTTAGTGAAGGAAGGCGAGAAAGAAGCGACTATCGGTTCGGTAACGATGATTGTAACTGGAATACTCATTAGTATACTAATACCGTATGGAACGAAATTTATTTTTTAAATGTAATGGAGATGATAACAATGACAACATGGTTTATAGTTACATTATTTGTTTTTGGAGCTATTAAAGTATTAGTTTCTAGCATGCCCACTTCTGTTGTAGAATCAATTATTAGTAAATTTGAATTGCATCAAAAGCTTGAGGCGGAAAATACTTCTATATCGATAGATGGAAAAAATATAGAGGGAGAAATGAAACTACAAGTTATTCATGAATTTAATGAGGCTTTGTTTTTAGATAAACATTATTTCCCGCCGCACGGAGAAGGGACACCAATAGTCATTGATACGAAGAAAGGGAATAAAGAGATTAGGTTTTCTCTATATAGCTATGAGGAACATGTTGATGTCATTAAGCAATATAAGAAGAAAGTCGTTGCCTATCGTTTACGCTCTAAAAGCCTTCAAACACTGGCACCATTAGCAATAATGGAAGAGTATGCTTAAGAAGGGACCTATAATGGTCTCTTTATTTTTTTATCCAATTATATACGTTCCAAATAAAAGAATAATAAATCATATAACCAAATAAAGAATATGTATGGTTCCAATTCGCACTATGTACAAATAAACCTAAACTTTCAGCAATCTGTTCAAAAAGGCTAGCGCAAATACCGATCGAAATAATAAATAGAATTCTAGAAACTTTAGATAATTTTTTTGAAATGTGTATAAAGATAACTGTTAAAATCGGCAGTACGAACGATGTAAAAGCTATATTAACTGAAAATGTGGATGAGAAGGGTCTAGCTGGAAAGGAATATATTTGTTTATGAACAAAAAAAGCATCTAAACAAGTTCCAATAATAGAAGAGAGAAAGATTGTAACTACTAATGCTAGAAACTCATTCTTCTTCTCGGAGGAGGACATTTTTCTTTGCGAGAATTGCGAGTTCAATTTTTTCGAGTGTTTTGCAGTAGTCTTCTGTAATTTGTCCATTTATATTTTCCTCCTTATCAACTAAGTAATTTACAACTTGCCAATCGGTAAACCAATCTTCACTGTCAACTTCTTCATGCTTCATATCTCGCCATGCATAGATGAGTGAAGGACTGTATATACGATAAGCGCCACTTCGCAACTGGCATTTCTTTATTCGGCGCTTATAAAACTCACGGGAAAAAGATTCATTTACACTTGAAAATAAATGGGGCCAGTAATCTTTCCTTGATCCTGTATGCGGATGATGTTGGGCCCAGCTTATTATTTGAGATAAAACATGTGTATCTCGAAATAATAATGAATACAATCTTTTTCCAATTAATATTCGTTCATGTAAGGAAGTGAAATGTTTCATTGTATCACCAAATAGTAATACTTTTTGTTTTTTATCATTTTCGTAGAATGGGAAAAGGATATGATTAAACTGAAAGAAATCAAAGAGTTTAAATCCAATACTATTTAGTACAGTCTTTTTAAATTGTACATTTTGAATCACTCTTTTTTCTAAGTAGTTTTGTTCATTAACAATAGTTGCAATCGCTAATGTTTTTTTGTTGCCTGTTTTCCAAAAATCGTTCCACATCGTTTCCATAAATGTAGAAACATTTAGGTGAGGGAGAAGGTGAAATAACTTTTGTGATCTCTTTACACTTTGTTCGTAAAGTAAAAATTGAGGGTATACATCTTGGAAAATAAGCCAATTCCCTCTTTCTAAAAAAGAAAAAAATATGAATTGATCTTTCTCTGATAAAATTCTCGTATATAAATCGCCCTTTAA
Source organism: Bacillus sp. AR8-1 (assembly GCF_008042345.1). Lineage (NCBI taxonomy): Bacteria > Bacillati > Bacillota > Bacilli > Caryophanales > Bacillaceae > Bacillus > Bacillus sp. AR8-1. The sequence continues at coordinate 38,665 of NZ_QNUB01000010.1, read as the reverse complement.
ATCAGTCATATTCCAACCGCCGTTACGTGATACCATATGCCCAAGCAGTGCCCAATGTATTTCTGGATATTGAATGTAAAATTGGTAGTATGCGCGTGTTCTTGTAACATTATTTTTATTTAGCTGTTCTGTTTGTATTTTTATTTTGTTGATGAGGAGTTGCTCTTCTTTCGTTAATTTATACATGGTATCAGAAGGAATAAGTTTGCTTTTTTGTTTCAATTCATTTTTTACATCGAATAGGGAGAGAGGCAGTGCTTTGGAAGGTCCGTTATATGTATGATATGAATTGTTTCGGTCCATTCCGTTACCTCCCTTTTTCATAAATTTAAACATGATTATTGGCTATGAATCATTCTATTTATTTTATTACGAGTATAAGAAATAAATGAGCGGTGTTTTTTTACAAGGAATTTATTTATCATGCAAACAGTATAAAAAATCTTACTGTTGTGAGGTGAAATGAAAAACAGAAACTAAGTTTAATAGTTTCTGTTTTTTTATTTTGTCAATTAAATGTAACAAACGACGATTATGATTTGAATCAATTGAAAATAATTCAATAAATATTATTTAAATTGAGATGTTTCGTAGGAGGAAAAGGAATGTTAAATAAAATAATTTTAATTACTGGTGGTACAGGTTCGTGGGGGCATGAACTTATAAAACAACTATTAGAAAAATCACCGAAAGAAATTAGAGTTTTTTCAAGAAATGAAACGGTCCAGTTTGAAATGCAGCAACAGTTTATAAATGATGATAGGTTAAAATTTATTATTGGAGATATTCGTGATAAAGATCAACTAGTCTATGCTTGCCAAGGTGTACATTATGTGTTCCATCTTGCAGCTTTAAAACATGTTCCAGTATGTGAGTATTATCCTTATGAAGCTATAAAAACCAATATACATGGTACGCAAAATGTAATTGAAGCCTCTATACAGATGCAAGTTGAAAAAGTTATATATGTTTCAACGGATAAAGCAGCTGATCCATCAAATACGTATGGGATGACAAAAGCAATTGGTGAAAAATTAATGGTTCATGCGAATATACAAACGAAGAAAACAAAATTCATTTGTGTTCGTGGTGGAAATGTTTTAGGAACGAGTGGAAGTGTAGTACCACTTTTTAAACAACAAATTAAAAAATCTTCAGAAGTAGGGATTACCGATGCGAATATGACTAGATTTTTCTTAACAGTTGAAGATGCTGTTGGGTTGTTATTTAAAGCCGTATCTCAAGGTAGAGGCGGGGAAATCTTTGTTATGAAAATGCCGGCATGTAAAATAACAGATTTAGCAGAAGTGTTAATTGAATATTCAGGAAAAGAAAATGTTAAGGTAAAAGAGGTAGGGATAAGACCGGGTGAAAAATTAAGTGAAATGCTTCTATCTGAGGTAGAGAGTAAAACAAGTATAAGTTTTGATCAAAATTATTTTGTGGTACTACCGACTATTCCTATAGAAGGACTTCAAGAATATTATTCTAGCTATCCTTTAGTGGATGTGAAGAGTTTTAGTTCTCAACAAGATTTACTTGCAAAACATGAGGTGAAACAAATGCTATTAAAAGGAGGGTTTTTGCGATGAAAAAAAATGCGAGCCTTTTAATAACTGGTGCAAATGGTTTCACAGGACGCCATGCTTGCCACTATTTTTTAGAGCAGGGCTTTCATGTAATTCCTATGTTTCAAAATCGTGCACATAGAGAAAAAAATAGAAATGGTATTACTTGTAATTTAACTAATAAGAGCGAAGTAATGAAGGTAATGAAACAAATAAAGCCAGACTACGTATTGCATTTAGCAGGAAGGAATTCGGTCATAGAATCTTGGACAGCTGCTCTTGAGTATATAGAGATTAATGTAATAGGAACGTTATATTTATTAGAAGCAATTAAGCAAGAAGCCTCGCATTGTAGAACATTAGTTATAGGATCTGCTTTGCAAGCAGATAGTATGAACGAAATAAAAATTTCAAATCCATATAGTTTAAGTAAAACGATGCAAGTCATTATTGCAGAGGCTTGGGGAGGATTAATGGATTCAAATATTATCATTGCAAAGCCCTCAAACTTAATTGGTCCAGGGAAATCGAATGGCATTTGTTCGATTCTCGCAAAGAAAATGTTAGATATAGAATCAGGTAGAAGTAAATCCATTATTGAAGTAAACAGTTTGAAAGATAGTAGAGATTTTCTAGATGTACGTGATGCGATTAAAGCGTATCATGTGTTATTACGAGATGGAATAAATGGAAAACAATATAATATCGGATCAGGAGTAAAACGATCTTTATTAAATGTACTAGAACAATATAAAGAATTAACACAGCTAAATTTTTTTATAGAGGAAACAGAGAAAAATGGGAGCGACTCAAATGAGAGTTTAGCAATAGAGGAAATAAAAAGGTTAGGTTGGATCCCAGAAATTGAATTTCATCAATCATTAAAAGATGTACTTGAGTATGCGAAGTGTAGTGACATCTGCATGCAATGAAAAACAAAAAAGGGTGTAAGAAATATATGAATGATTATGAAATAATAGATAATCAAAATACGCTATTTCTTTCAATTGTTGATACGTTGGATTGGAGAGATGAAGAAGCGCATGTATTGCATCTTTATGAGGCAATACATAAATATCAAGCGTATGTAGAAGAAAAAAGGGTTAATCAAATAAAGTCAGCATTAGAGACGGAAACTAGATATGTGATTCAAATCTTTGCTCAATACGAGTGTAGTGAGTATGGAAATGATTTTTATGAACTCATTAACGATCTTTTACAAGATATAGAGGTGGAGTTAAAGATTTATATAAAAAATAATAAGTTTATTTACATTTAAAAGGTAAAGAGAAAGCTAGATTTTTAATAATAAAGGTGGGTATAAGTTATGAGCAAAACGATTCTTTTTACTGGGGGCGGTACAGCCGGACACGTTATGATTAATATTGTATTAATTCCTAAATTTATAGAGAAAGGCTGGAGAGTCGAGTATATTGGATCAAAAAATGGAATTGAAAAATCATTAGTGCAAAATGTTAAATACAATAGTGTTTCAACGGGCAAGCTTAGGAGATATTGGGATTGGGAAAATTTTAAAGATCCTTTTAAAATTATACGAGGTTGTTTACAAAGTTATAAATTAATTAAGAAAACAAAGCCTGACGTTATCTTTTCAGCAGGAGGATTTGTTTCAGTTCCTGTAGCTATAGGAGCATGGTTAAATCGTGTGCCTATAATTATACGTGAACCAGATAGCACATTAGGACTTGCCAATAAAATAGCATTACCTTTTGCTACAAAGCTATGCACAACATTTCCTCAGACAGGAGAAAATGTAAGTAATGAGAAGAAGGTTTATGTAGGACCAATTGTAAGGGAAGAAATTGAGAAGGGTAACGTATTACGAGGAAGAAGATATTGTGAATTTCAGCAAGATAAACCAGTATTATTAATTATGGGTGGGAGTCAAGGTGCTAAGTGGATAAATGATATGGTAAGGGAATGTTTAGATACAATACTATTAAACTTTAATATTATTCATATATGTGGTAAAGGAAAGGTAGACCCATCTATTGGCATGGAGGGGTATATGCAATTTGAATATATAGGCGACGAGTTGCCACATATACTAAATATGGCAAGTGTTGTAGTTTCCAGAGCGGGTTCTACTGCTATTTCTGAATTGTTATTTTTGAAGAAACCGATGTTGCTTATCCCGTTAACTAACAGTTCCAGTAGGGGAGATCAAGTTTTAAATGCTGAATATTTTTCACGGCAAGGATATGCTGAAGTTATACTCCAAGACAGAGTAAGTACGAATACATTTATACATGCAGTAAATAAGTTGTATACAAATAAGGAGAAATATATTCAAAACATGAATGGATATAAGAAAACAAATGATGAGGGAATTCATCAAATAATAGATATAATAAATGAAGTGGTGAAGTAATAGAAATGTAAATAGAAAAACAAAAGGAAAGAAGGTATCTTCATTCCTTTTTACTATATTTGTTCAAATTCATTATTATTTATTCTAATTAGTTATGTACTATCGGTGAATGCCGTTTTCTAATAGCTCAGTAAATGCATGAATATGAATAGGTTTACTGTAATAATAACCTTGAATAAACTGACATTTATTTTTTTGAAGGAAATTTACGTGCTCTTTTGTTTCTACACCTTCAGCAATGACAGACATTCCTAATGTATTTGCTAATGTGATGATCGTTTTAATAATTTCCATTCCATCATCACATGTTTCAGACATTGTAATAAATTCTCTCGGGATTTTTAACGTATCAATTGGATATAAAGGTAAGTAGGCTAGCGAAGAATAACCTGTACCAAAGTCGTCGATTGAGATGTGAATCCCTAAACTTTTTAGTGTACGCAGTTTTATCAATGTTTCTCGCTCATCCATCATTGCAATTCGCTCTGTTAATTCAAGATCAAGAGAGCTTGCTGGTAAACCTGTATTTGTTAAAGTAGAAGAAATAGATTTTACAAAATCCTCTTGTTCAAATTCTTTAGCAGATAAATTTACACCTATTTTTAAATGTGAATATCCGAGTGCGTGCCAACGTTTCATTTGCTTACAAGCCTGCTCTAATGTCCATTTTCCTATTGAAATAATTTGTAGTGTTTCTTCTGCAATCGGAATAAACTCGTATGGAGAAATAATACCTAATTCAGGATGATTCCACCTAATTAAAGCTTCTGCACCGATAATTTTATTAGATTCACTATCAACTTGAGGTTGATACAAAAGGAACAATTCTTCATTTTGTAGTGCGTTTGGTAAATCTTTTTCTAATCGTAATCGTCTTTCAATTTTTTTAGCGATTACATCGTCATAAATAGAGACAGAATTAAGCTCTTTTGCTTTTGCATCATACATTGCAACATTAGCGTTTTTCAGAAGTGTAGCGGTATCGATTCCGGAATGTGGATAAATAGCGATACCGATACTCAGTGATAAAGTTAATTTATGCTCATGTATGATAAATGATTTTTTCATGCATTCAAATAATTGGTTACATAATTGGAATAAGTAATCTTCGTCAGTATAGTTTTCAATTATGATTGTAAATTCATCGCCACCGATTCTTGAAAGATGAGTATGTGATGGAAGACATGATTGGAATCGCTTTGCTACTTCTTCTAATATGTAATCTCCTGACGAATGTCCAAGTGTATCGTTAATTGCTTTAAAGCGATCTAAATCTAAATATAATAATGCAAACTCGCTTTCTGTTATTTTAGCATTTTTTATAACTCTCTTTAATTTCTTATGGAAAAAGGCACGGTTCCCAATTTTCGTTACAGTGTCATGGAATGCTAAATATTTTATTTCTTCTTGCTGTTTTTTTAGTGCAGTAATATCTTTCACCATAATATAGCTTCCTGAAATTTGTCCGTCTATTATAATAGGAATGATTGTAACGTATAAAAAATAAGTAAAGCCATCTTTATATTGAGAACTAAGTTGTAAGAATGCCGATTCTTGTTGTTTCACTTTTTCTAATGCCAATGCTAGCTTATGCTTATCTTCATCTAAAATGATCGAAAAACAAGTTTCGCCTAGTAACTCATCCGTTGGTGCCCCAAGTAGTACACTCCCAGCCTTATTTACATTTAAGAATGTTCCATTTAAATCAATGGTGAAAATAGGGTCAGGATGATATTCATATAATGATTTAAACTTTTGTTGTTTTTGAGAAAGAGCCTCTGATTTATGAACTAAATCAGACGTCCGTACAGTAACTTTTTCTTCTAGTTGGGCATTAAATGCCTGTAAACGTTTTGTTAAGGAATTGTTTTGCATACGTACGATAGAATGACGAATGAGTACGAAAATAAAAGTAATACAATTCCCTGTAATGAGAGTTGAAGATGATGTTTGTTCTTTTAATGTAAACCCGATTAGTATTGCAACAGCAAGATAGGGAAATACAACTAAAGCTTTTTTTCCTATTATAGGGTTTACAATGAAATAATTTTTATGGCTATTATGATCTTCTGAAATAGAGCCAGCTATTGCAATAAGTAATATAGGTATTCTATATAAAAGACGTAATAATGTTATCGTTTCAGTTGATAAATGGTTATTTAAGTAAAAATAAATATAGTTAAAAGTTGCAGAACTTATTAATACAAAAATAAAGATATAAATTTTCCGTTTGGAATTAAAAATTGTTGGACGGAAAAAGAGACTAACACCTAGCAGTAGAAATAATAAATCTGCAATTGGGTATAAAAATGAAAGGAAAACATCCCCTAGTGAAAGAGCGAATATATTTAAATTTGGCTGATTAAATAAATACCATTCTAATGTAAATATGGAAGTAAGCACTATGCATATATCACAAATAAAGAACGCTTTTTCCCATTTATTGCATTCCTTTAAAATTTTATAGCAGAAAGCGATAAGACAGAAAAATAGAAAAAACATGTAAAATACATCAGAAATAGTAAAACGATCTATTGGAATTTCGAAGAAGCTATCTTGATATGTATATACTATTTTCCCTAATAAAAAACTACCAATTGCTATTGTAATACATATCCAAAATGGATTTGAACTGACTTTTTTAGAATATATAGAGTAAATCAGTGATACAAATGTAATGGCTTCGACGATAAGTGAAGCGAAGCGTACATCTGAATTTGAAAAATGAGTAGGGAACAGATAGAAAAACATAAAATAGATTGAATAGCATATTAATGTTCCGATTAATATACATAATTGTAAATTTTTATTTAATTTCAATGAAATCACCTTCTTTAATTATGCACTATGTTCGTTATATCTATACATAATAATATTATTTAAGAATTGTATCAGATTTCCTTATAAAAATCATGTTTATAAGGAAAGTGTTAAAGAGTATAAGTATTCTTAAAGTTGAAAAAATATTGCGGTTGATAGTATAGACTGTATCAAGACTTTAAATAGAAATTGTATATTTAGTCATCCTTTGAATTGTAAAGTTTTTTTAGTGATTTGTAAGTGGAGATGCAAAATTGCATATAAAATGATGGGGCTTTTTATTTTTAGTCTGAAAATTAATATTTGTAGAAATGTTAGGAAAAGATATAAAATAAGAACGTGTATTCTTACAGAGTGGAATAGTATTGCCACTAAATAGGGAGGTTTTTTTATGATATATCGAATTAAAGATGCAGAAATATACTATGAAATTGTGGGGGAGGGTAAACCGGTCATTATCATACATGGCTGCGCTCCTGACCATAGGTTAATGATGAAATGTATGGAATCAGTATTTCAGAAATATGAAGGTTATAAGCGAATATATATTGATTTACCTGGAATGGGAAAATCGAATGCTCCAAATTGGATAAATAGTTCAAATCGTATAGTAGATGTGCTTATCACATTTATTGAGGAAATCATTTCTACTGAAAAATTTTTATTGGTAGGAGAATCATATGGAGGCTATTTAGCCAAAGGTATACTTACAAAGATGTTTGAGAGAGTTAGCGGATTATTATTAGTATGTCCTGTTGTTGTAGCGGAGCCAGAAAAAAGGATTCTTCCAGATAAACAGGTAATTGTACAAGATCAGGAATTTTTAAATACGCTCACTTCCGCAGAAAGAGAGGAGTTTTGTGAGTTAGCTGTAATAGCAAATGAATATACATATAAGCGATTTAAAGAAGAAATTAAGTCTGGGTTAGATGTTGCTAATTATGAATTTATTGAAAGGTTGCAAAAGAATTACTCTCTTACTATGGATTTTCAGCATGAAAAATATGAAAATCCCGTTCTTTTACTGACTGGAAGACAAGATATATCAGTAGGTTATCAAAATATTATAGAAATTATTGAAGAATATCCAAGGGCAACATTAGCAGTGTTAGATATGGCAGGGCATAATTTACAAATTGAGCAGCCTGAATTATTTGAGAGTTTAGTAGGAGAATGGATTAGACGAACAAATCAGCACAGTTTATAAAGTATTTTAGTATTACCCCTAAGTGTTGAAATGGGATAAATGAACGTGATTTATTAACTTATCTCGCTATTTGCCGGGCAGCCCGATTAGTGAGGGCTGATTAAAGTTTCACTTTATAAAAAATTTTAAGGAGAAATTATGAGCACATATATTTATATGGTTAGACATGGTGAATCACCAAAACTAGAAGGAAATGAAAGAATGCGTGGATTAACTGAGAGGGGACATATGGATGCCCGTGGAGTAACTGACATATTAAAAGCGGAGAGGATTGATACTTTTATTTCCAGTCCTTATAATCGGGCTATGCTAACGATAGAGGAGTCAGCTAATTTCCATGAAAAAGAAATAGTAGTATATGAAAATCTTAAAGAGTGTATGTTTTCAAGTGAGGATCAGGTTATATCAGACAAGGAGGTGTATCCACTTGTACAGAAGATGTTCTCTAATCCGGACTTTGCACGAACGGAAGGAGAGTCATATGCAGATTGCCAGAGAAGAGTAGTGAAAGTATTAAAAGAAATCTTAATGGATTTTCGAGGATGCAAAATTGTAATTGGTACACATGGGCTTGTCATGACATTAATGATGAACTATTTTGATAAACAATATGGTTTTGAATTTTTAATGAATACGTCAAAACCGGATATATATAAGATGGAGTTTAAAGAAGAACAATTAATGAATGTAAAGAGATTATGGAAAGCGGAATAAAATTAGTTGCATGGATTTTGTTGTAAAAGTTACTTTTATAGCAAAGTCTTTTTTTGAATAGAAAGCATCTTTATCAACTATTTTTAGAATGTTAAATCAATAAGTAATTATTCAGTATTTGAATGAATTATTGGGAAATTGGTTTAGGGAAACAATTTTAAATGTGTCAAAACTCCAAACGTTGGATTTATATTCAATAGGAGAAAAAGATGTAGAATTTTGTCTTACAGTCCCCGTTTACTTTTCATTTCATTACATATAGGCTTTGTGGTGTAAGGGAGGACATTACCTTTACGCAAAATCTATAAGGAGGTCATTGTAATGAAACAGATTAAAAAGTTTGCGGGAGTTGCTTTAGCGGGGACGATTGGATTAAGTGGACTACTGTTTTTAGAACCAAGTGTAAGCGTTGCGGAAGCACAGCAAGTGAAAGTAGAAAATTTCAATACAATTGATGTAACGATGAATCTAAATGAATTGTATGTATTAAGTGGCAGAAGCATTGATATTCTTTCTGGAGATAAAGAAGCAATTCAGTTAAATAAATACACAATTAGTTTTAATAAACCTGGGAAGTATGTGATTAAAGTAAATGGCTGTATTTATGATGATGTATATACTTTTATTGTAAATGAGTAGTATATATTCTTAAATTGCGAGATAAAAACAGAAACACCCTATTTGCGATGAGAGTCGTAAATAGGGTGGATTTATTTGTATTAAGCTGTACTTTAAATATGTTCGCTAATTTTCTTTTTGCCATGTAAAGTATGTAAAAGTGTTTGAAACATCTTAAATGATTGCTGAAAGATTGGACTTTGAATAAAGGTGTACAGAAAAGTTACGATGAAAACAGGACCTCCTAGCATAAATCCAATAACTAGTACAATACATTCTACTATGATTCTAGCACGGCTAATAGAAAGTCCTGTTTTGTCTGAAATAGTAAGCATGAATCCATCACGGGGTCCAGCGCCAATCCCAGCCGCAACGTACATACCTCCCCCGATACCTGTAATGGCAATACCAGAAAATAAAATGAGTAAGTTTATCCATAAATAATTACTAGCGTCTGGAAGCATGTTTGATTGTAAGAAAAAGTCCATAATGGGACCGATAAGTAGTGCATTCAAAAATGTCCCCACATTTATATATTTTCGATCTACTAGTAAAGATATTAGAACGAGACATAACCCACATATGACACTCCACGTACCGATGGTCCATCCAAACTTTTGGTAGAGAGCCATATTTAAAACTTCCCAAGGGTGCAAGCCGAGAAATTTAACTTTGACTGCAAGAGCGTTTCCAAGGCCAAAGAAAATTAATCCTAAGAAAAAAAGAAAATAGCGAAAGAGAGTTAGCCTCATCTTTACAACCTCCCATATTTTATAATTATGTATGTTACCTGTTACAGTTTTAATGTACAAATATTATGTCTTTTTATCATTCGTTTAAAAGTGTTAACAATGTAAATGAAATATACATCTTCACAGTCAAAAAAGTTAAAATATTTCGTTTTAAGGATTATAATGGAGGGAGAAACATAAAAGGGAGTGAATGAACTTGAAACAAGAACTTATTGAAAGATTTACGAGATATGTAAAAATTGATACGCAATCAAATGAAGAAAGTCATACAGTACCAACAACACCAGGACAAATTGAGTTTGGTAAGTTATTAGTGGAAGAGCTAAAAGAGATTGGGTTAACAGAAGTAACGATGGATGATAATGGCTATGTAATGGCAACACTTCCAGCTAATACGGACAAGGATGTTCCTGTAATCGGATTTTTAGCCCATTTAGATACGGCAACAGACTTTACAGGGAAAAACGTCAAACCACAAATTCATGAAAATTTTGATGGTAATGCAATTACGTTAAATGAAGAGCTAAATGTTGTGTTAACACCAGAGCAGTTCCCGGAATTACCATCATATAAAGGACATACCATTATTACAACTGATGGTACAACACTTCTAGGAGCAGATGATAAAGCTGGTCTTACAGAAATTATGGTTGCAATGAACCATTTAATACATAATCCGCAAATTAAGCACGGGAAAATAAGAGTAGCATTTACACCGGATGAAGAAATTGGTCGTGGGCCAGCGCATTTTGATGTAGAAGCGTTTGGTGCATCATTCGCTTATACGATGGATGGAGGTCCATTAGGTGGTTTAGAGTATGAAAGTTTTAATGCTGCAGGTGCTAAGTTAACGTTTAACGGAACGAATACACATCCTGGAACAGCGAAAAATAAAATGCGCAATGCTACTAAACTTGCTATGGAGTTTAATGGGTATTTACCAGTAGAAGAGGCGCCAGAATATACAGAAGGCTATGAAGGATTCTATCATTTACTTTCTTTAAATGGTGATGTTGAGCAAAGTAAAGCGTATTATATTATTCGAGACTTTGATCGTGAAAATTTTGAGGCACGTAAAAATAACGTTAAAAATATTGTGAAGACTATGCAAGAAAAATATGGCGAAGATGCAGTCGTTTTAGAAATGAATGATCAATACTATAACATGCTTGAAAAAATTGAACCGGTAAGAGAAATTGTTGATATTGCATATGAAGCAATGAAAAGTTTAGACATTGAACCAAATATTCATCCGATTCGCGGAGGCACAGATGGATCACAATTATCATATATGGGATTACCGACGCCGAATATTTTCACTGGTGGTGAAAACTATCACGGTAAATTTGAGTATGTTTCGGTAGATACTATGGAAAAAGCCGTTCAAGTTATTGTGGAAATTGCAAGACGTTTTGAGGAGCAAGCTGAAAAAAGAACCAAGTAGTACGAATGTGCTACTTGGTTCTTTTAATATAGTACTCGCCACAAATAAAAAGTCGCATAAGACTCCCAATTAGCCCAGTTTGCCGCGAAATCTTTTATTTCATTTTTTGTCGGTTTATTTTCGGAACCTGTTATAAATTTAATTGCATTATGCAGACCAACATCATCAATTGGAAAAGCCGAAGGAAATCTTAAACAACGCATTAAAACATAGTTGGCAGTCCATGGTCCTATACCATGGATAGCAGTTAATTGTTTCTCAGCAACCTTTACATCTTGTGTTTGCAGTAAATCCTCTTTTGATAATTTTCTCTCTGTAATAAGCTTCGCAATACCGATTAAATATTCACATTTTCTAGTCGTCATTTTTAATTGTTGAAGATTTTCTACATGTAGATTTGCAATTGTTTCAGGTGATGGGAATATCCAATGTTTTCTACCGTCCCATTCTACATAACTTCCAAATTGCTCAACTAATCTCCTTTTTAGCGTATAAGCATATGTTAGGTTAATTTGTTGACCGATAATTCCCCAGGAAAGTGCCTCAAATAAGTCTGGAATGCCTAAAGTACGAAGGCCATAATATTGTTCAATTGGTCCTTGAAGGAGTAAATCATGTTTAGCTAATGTATAAAATGGGGCTATATCAGTAGTTAAATCAAACCATTCTTTTACATAGTTAACTACAGCTTCACGTATCGATTTTTCAGATGTATATGGTTCTTCTAAACAACGTATTTGAATATTTCCATCTGTATTCACACTAATTTCAACTAAAGGATTTACATCTTGAACAGGGATAACTTTATAAATTTTGTTATCTTCAATATGGAACATACATTCATTGTTAGAACGTGATAGATAACGTAAATTTTCTTGGAAACAAAATTCTTTTGGAACTGCTATAGATAATGCGCTATTATATTCTGTTGTCATATGAATTCCACCTGCAACTTTTCTAATGTAAGCAATTTTTTCTTCATTTCTAATCCGCCCCTAAATCCGGTTAGTTTCCCATTCTTCCCAATAACGCGGTGACAAGGAATGGTAATAAGAAGAGGGTTAGCAGCAATAGCAGAAGCAACGGCGCGCACAGCTTTAGGTTTTTGAATTCTTTCAGCAATTTCTGTATAAGAATATGTCTTTCCATAAGGAATTTCACGTACCGTATTCCAAACAGATAATTGAAAATTAGTTCCATAAGCATCGATAGGAAATGTGAAAGTTTCTCGCTTGTTTTCTAAATACTCGATAACTTCTTGCGTATATATTTGCAAGTAATCTGGACTATGGGTCAATATATGTTGGGGCAGTTTTTTTCTAGCCCATATATCTAATTCTTCAAAATTTTCGTCTTGTGATCCAATGAAACATAGTCCATTTTCAGTTGCAGCAATATGAAATCGCCAATTTTTATGTGTAAGTAGCGTCCAATATATATAATTATTTTTGTAGGAATTCATTATCGTATCCCTCTTTCATTTCGTTCTTTTTTCGATATTCAGTAGGAGTAAATCCGGTTTTCTTTTTAAATAAAGTTGCGAAATACTCTGGGTTTTCTATCCCGACAGCAGTACTAATTTCTTTAATAGATTGATTTGTGTGTAAAAGGTATTCGGTTGCTTTAAGAACCCTGAATTGTTGTATATATTCTATAGGAGTTAGCCCTATTATTCTTTTGAAAGTACGCTGTAAATGAAAAGGGCTACCGTGACACATTTCCGCAAGCATGTCGAGAGTTAAGGATTCGTCATAATGCTTTTCGATATAGTCTTTAATTTGTTCTACCCACTCTTCATTAGGTAAAGTGATCCCGTTTGGCTTACAACGTTTGCACGGGCGAAAGTTTTCACTTAATGCTTGCTCTGCATGATGAAAAATTCGTACATTGTTTCTATTCGGTATTCTTGATTTGCATGATGGTCTGCAAAAGATTCCAGTTGATTTCACAGCATAAAAGAATTTGCTATCATAGGAAGAATCATTATGAATAATTGCTTGCCAATACTCATTTGTTAATGTAACTCCTTCCTTGTGCATAGAACATCACCTCTGAAATTAGTATAACCTGAATAAAGTGCGTATGTATGTATTCATAAATGTAAGAGCAAGATTACAAAGGTGAAAATATGATTGTTTTCTATTTTGTGATAGCATGAAATTTGGAAATAAACATCAAGAGGAGGACTATAAATGAAGTTAATTTCATGGAATGTAAATGGTTTGCGAGCTGTTATCGCAAAAGGTGGATTTTTGGAATATCTTGAGGAATCAAGTGCTGACATATTTTGTCTACAAGAGATTAAATTACAAGAAGGACAAATTGATTTAAATCTAGAGGGATATTATACATACTGGAATTATGCTGTGAAAAAAGGATATTCAGGAACGGCTATTTTTTCAAAAAAAGAACCGCTTTCAGTTACATATGGTTTAGGCATTGAAGAGCATGATCAAGAAGGACGACTTATTACTTTAGAATTCGAAGATTTTTACATGATAACGTTATATACACCAAATTCAAAACGTGGATTAGAACGATTAGATTACAGAATGAAATGGGAAGATGATTTCAAGTCCTATATCAAACGATTAGATGAGAAAAAACCAGTTATTTTTTGTGGAGATTTAAATGTTGCTCATAAAGAAATCGATTTGAAAAATCCGAAAAGTAATCGTAAAAACCCTGGATTCTCTGATGAGGAACGAGAGAAATTTTCATGTATTTTAGAAGAAGGGTTTGTTGATACATATCGTTACCTTTATCCTGATCAAGAAGGTGCATACTCGTGGTGGTCGTATCGTATGGGCGCGAGAGCGAAAAATATCGGATGGCGTTTAGATTATTTTGTTGTTTCGGAAAGAATGAAAGACCAAATAACAGAAGCGAAAATTAATAGTGAAGTAATGGGATCTGACCATTGTCCAGTTGAATTACATATAAATTTCTAAAAAAAGAAGTATCCATCTAACATTAGGCGGATACTTCTTTTTTAATTCAGTTTGTTAAAATTTTTCAAATCTTTCTTGAAATAATTGCATATTAAATATATACTTAGTAACGATAATCATTATCAATGAAAAATATTATCAATGGATGAGGTATAAAAGAATTATAGCTTAGGGGAAGTGAACGAGAATGAGTTCTGGATAGAATTATTAATCTAATGAAATATATATGTAAGACAAGTTTCATATAGTTAAATTTTATTGAGAATATAGTTTGGAAAATTCGAGAGGAGATATATAAAGATGAATAAAAAGTTATTTACATTAGGGATGGTTACAGTTTTAAGTGTAGGTTTAGCGGCATGTAATAGTGCGGATAAAACTTCAGGCGAGCAAAAACAACAGACAAAAGCTACGGAAACGAAAAAAGATGAAAAACGAAAAATTACATATTTAGGTAAAGAATATACAGTGCCAGCAAAAGTAGATAAAATTGCGACAGCTAGTTTAGAGTCAATGGAAGATGCGGCAGTACTTGGAATTAAACCAGTTGGTGCCATTACTGTTGGTGGTAAATTACCGAAGTATCTTGAGAAAGATTTAGAAGGTGCGAAATCTGTTGGTGAGAAAATGGAACCAAATTTCGAAACATTACTTCAATTAAAACCAGACGTTATTACATCAAGTACGAAATTCCCAGCAGAAACAGCTGAAAAGTTTACGAAAGTAGCTCCTACATTCCCGGTATCACACGTTTCAACAAATTGGGAAGATAACTTAAAGTTAATGGGAGAATTAACTGGTAAAAAAGATAAAGCAGAAAAAATTATTAAAGACTACAATTCGGACGCTGAAAAAGCAAAAGCAAAACTAGGAGATAAGTTAAAAGATAAAAAAGTACTTGTCATTAGACTAAGAGCAAATGACTTATTCCTATACCCAGAAGGAGTATACTTTAACCCTGTAATTTATAAAGATCTTGGACTAACTGCTCCAGAACAACTTAAAACGGTAAAAGCACAAGAAAAAATTTCTTTAGAAAAATTAGCTGAAGTTAATCCTGATTATATCTTCTTGCAATACGAAGCAAGTGAAAATAATAAACCGAAAGTGCTAGAAGATATTGAAAATAATCCAATTTGGCAAAGTATGAACGCTGCGAAAGAAAAGAAAGTATTTGTAAATGTTGTAGACCCAATGGCACAAGGTGGTACAGCTTGGAGTAAAACAGCATTCTTAAAAGAAGCAGTGAAAAATTTATCTAAATAATACAATAAGTAAGGTGCGTTGAATGATATGCAGAAAACAAATGCAGTACCAGTAACTATATTATGTATAGCACCCATACTCATCTTATTTACAGTTATACTTTCGATTTTGTATGGGGCAAAAAGTATTGACGCTGAAACAGTGTGGAACGCATTATTTCATTTTGATTCAAGCGATGTAAATCATAATATTATTATTACTTCACGTTTACCAAGGGTAGTTGCAGCTCTTTTAGTCGGAGCATTTCTAGCCATATCAGGAGCACTTATGCAGGGGATGACAAGAAACTATCTTGCATCCCCTTCTATTATGGGTGTGACGGATGGCGCTGCCTTTGTTATTACACTTAGCATGATTTTTCTTCCGGGAATGTCATCAATTGGTATGGTTTTATGTTCAATGATTGGTTCTGCACTAGGAGCCGGTATCGTGTTTGGTTTTGGTTCGCTCCTTCAAAATGGCTTATCACCAGTTAGGTTAGCGATTATAGGAACAGTTATTGGAACATTTTTAAGTAGTGTATCGGCTGCAATGGCTTCGTATTTCCAAATTTCTCAAAATGTTAGTTTTTGGTTTAATGCAAAGTTAGATCAAGTAGATCCTAATATCATTAAAATCACGATACCGTTTGGGATAATTGGAATAATTTTAGCACTGTTAATATCAAAATCTATTACCATTCTTTCATTAGGCGAAGAGGTTTCTATTAATTTAGGGCAACGTACAAAACTAGTTAAAGCGATGGCAATTTTATCGGTAATTTTCTTAACAGGAACAGCAGTTGCTTTAGTGGGGAAAGTTGGTTTTGTAGGTTTAATTATTCCGCACATTACCCGCTTTATAATTGGGGTAGATTATAAGTGGATTTTGCCATGTGCAGGTGTTATTGGTGGCGTTTTCTTAGCGTTATGTGACGTTTTGAGTAGATTTGTAAACTATCCATTTGAAACACCTATTGGAGTCGTTACCTCTTTAATTGGAATTCCTTTCTTCCTTTATTTAATCCGTACTAGAGGAGGAGAGCGACATGCCTAAAAGTTCAAGTCAACGTTTCGGAATGACGATGGGGATTATTATATTTTTAATACTATGTGCTATTTATATTAGTTTAACAAATGGTACGTTCGATATTACGATTACAGATGTATTTAAAACACTGTTTAGAATTGATCCAGTACCAGAACATGATTTAGTTATTTTTGAGTTTCGCCTTCCGCGCATCGTAATTGCTGGATTAGTAGGATTAGGCCTTGGTGTTGCGGGTGCCGTTATTCAAGGGATTACGAGAAATGGGTTGGCGGACCCAGGTATTTTAGGCGTAAATGCCGGAGCAGGAACAGCGATTGTCATTTTTATGTTTTTCTTTCAAGGGCAATTAAAAAGCACAGACTGGGTTTCTATTATGATGATGCCAATGTTTGGTTTAGTAGGCGGATTAGGTGCAGCTATCATCATTTATCTGTTTTCTTGGAAAAACGGTAAATTAGATTCGCAGCGACTTTTATTAACAGGGATTGCAATTGGATCAGGATTTGGAGCCTTTTCTATGTACTTATCACTCAAAATGAAGTCAACTGATTTTGAAATGGCCGCAGTGTGGGTGTCTGGAAGCATATATAGTGCGAACTGGAAGTATATTGTGGCTATGTTACCATGGCTTATTATCTTAATTCCGCTTATACAAAAGAAAGCTTATTTATTAGATTTATTTCAATTGGAAGAAACGAGTATTACAAGTTTAGGTGTTTCAGTAGAAAGAGAGAAATCGATTTTACTATTAAGTAGTATCGGGCTTGTGAGCGCATGTGTTGCTGTTTCAGGGAGTATCGGTTTTATTGGCTTAATGGCACCGCATATAGCGAAAAGGCTTGTCGGTATTCAACATAAGTATATAATTCCTACGTGCGGCGTAATCGGAATGTTTCTTGTAATTGCTTCAGACTTTATTGCGAAAACAGTTTTTACACCTGTAGAGCTACCAGTTGGAATCGTTATTTCTATTGTCGGTGTACCGTATTTCTTATATTTACTTTATAAGGCGAAAGCGTAAGAGGAGGAATAAAAGTGAGTATTTTAAGTGCAAAAAATTTAGAAACAAGTTATGAAAAGCTTACAGTGTTTCGCGATTTAAATGTGGAAATACAAGAAGGAAAAGTAACGACAATTATAGGTCCAAACGGTTGCGGTAAATCGACATTGTTAAAAACAATGGGAAGAATTTTAAAACAAAAAAGCGGTAAAGTATATTTGCAAGGACAGGATTTACATACAATTCCAACGAAAGAAATTGCGAAGCAGTTAGCTTTACTCCCGCAAACTCCAATTGCACCAGGTGAACTTAAAGTGGAAGAATTAATTTCTTATGGACGCTATCCACATCGAAATAACGTAAATAAGTTAACGACAAAAGATAAAGAAATGATTGATTGGGCATTAGATATAACGAAAACTTCTGAATTTCGAACGAGACAAATTGCAAATTTATCAGGTGGCCAAAGACAGAAGGTATGGCTAGCGATGGCATTAGCACAAGAGACAGAAGTGTTGCTATTAGATGAGCCAACTACATACCTTGATATGTCTCATCAATTAGATGTATTACAAATTGTGGAGAAGTTAAATAAAGAACATAATTGTACGGTTGTTATGGTATTACATGATATTAACCATGCAGCAAGGTTTTCAGATGAAATTATTGCAATGAAGGAAGGAGAAATTGTTACAACTGGTAGCCCAGAAGAAATCATTACAAATGAAGTGTTAAAAGAAGTATTTCATATTGATGCACGTGTCATGATTGATCCGTATAACGGGGCTCCTGTTTGTTTCGGTTATGATAGCGTTGTATCTCAAGAAGAAAAAATCGAAATATATGTAACAAGTTAAAAAGGGGGGGATAGGGTGAATACTACAGTTGAAAAACAGCAGATTATAACATCTAATACAGAGCAGTGGAAAATGTATTCAAAATTAGAAGGTAAGGAATATCAAATTCATATTTCAAAGCCGAGGCAACCAGCACCGGATTCAGGATATCCTGTCATTTACGTATTAGATGGCAATGCCTTTTTTCAAACATTTCATGAAGCAGTTAAAATACAATCAGTAAGAGCGGAAAAAACCGGTGTTTCACCAGCTATTATAGTAGGAGTGGGTTATCCAATTGAAGGCGCATTTTCAGGGGAAGAAAGGTGCTATGATTTTACGCCTAGCGTAATTTCAAAAGATGCCCCTTTAAAACCAGACGGTAAACCGTGGCCTAAAACAGGAGGAGCACATAATTTCTTTACTTTTATTGAAGAAGAACTGAAACCACAAATTGAAAAGAATTTTGAGATTGATAAAGGTAAGCAAACTTTATTTGGGCATTCTTTAGGTGGCCTATTCGCTTTGCATATACTATTTACAAACTTGAATGCTTTTCAAAATTATTTTATTAGTAGTCCATCTATATGGTGGAATAATAAATCCGTTCTTGAAAAAGAAGAGAACCTTATAATTGAATTAAACAATGCTAAGTTTGAAACAGGAGTGTTCCTTACAGTTGGATCACTTGAACGAGAGCATATGGTTGTAGGTGCAAATGAATTATCAGAGCGCCTTCTCCAAGTAAACCACGATAAACTTAAATTTAAGTTTTATGAAGCTGAAGGGGAGAATCATGCATCTGTTGTGCCGACGTCTTTAAGTAAAGGATTGAGGTTTATTAGTTACGTATAGGAAAAAAGGTTATGGATAAAACATTCCATAACCTTTTTAATATGTAGAATTGTCCTTTTTGAAAGTTTTGTTTCAACTTTTCGTCTAAAGAGACAAAAAGTTGTCACAATTCGGTCACAATTAGCATAAACATAAAATAGACGAAATGAACTTATTTCCAAAAGGCTTGGTTTATTACAATCAGGATTCGTAGAGCTGAAAAAGCATGGATGAAAAGTTCACTATATTCCCAAGGAGGTAGATCGTATGAAAACAATTCTTGCTATCGCTGGACTTATTTGGGTTTTATCGCATGGCATCCCAATTTATGAAGGAGAACAAATTCGCAGTGCTCTGAATAAAAATTTTAATGAATATCATATCATTGATCGGCAAGATAATGTTGTGACAGTTCGAGTGAATGATTGTTTTCATACGGTAACCGTTGAAGGAACTTCAGTAGTAAATGATACAAAAGTATGTGATCAGCAATAATTATATATGGAAAGAAAAATTCTAGGGTTAAATATCTGAAAATTAAAATTAAAACATTATAGACGAAGAATAAGCGGGGGCGGGTAATCCTCGCTTATTCTTGTTTCACTTTATTGAATTTTGATGAGAGATATAATGATTTTTTGACAAAAAGGAAAGGGTATACTGAAAATTGAGATTAAGAAGCTAATGAGTTGTTAAGAATAATCATAAAGTGTAAATATACTCTTATGGGGTATCATGCGTAGATATTTAATGCTATAATTGGTATACTCATAAAAAACAATTGTTTTATTGGATGAAGAGAAACTTTAAGAAGGTGATAATATGGATCATAAAGAGCATGAAGCAGTAACACATAGATCAGAAAAAGAAAAAGAACAGATTATAAATAGATTAAAGAGAATTGAAGGACAGGTCCGCGGTATTCAAAACATGATTGAAAATGATCGTTATTGCGTAGATATTTTAGTGCAAATTTCAGCGATTAATGCAGCGATGAAAAAAGTAGGAATGGGTGTTCTCAAAAATCATACGAGTCATTGTGTTTCAGGAGCTATTAAAAATGGAAATGGTGACGAAGCAATTGAAGAATTAATGACAGTATTTGAACGTTTTTCAAAAGCGTAAAAACAAGCTAGTATTTAACTGGCTTGTTTTTTTGTTTACCCTCATATTGGATTTTGGTGTATTGTAGTGAAAAAGTGTGTGTAAAATAAACTTTTAGAAAATAATTGAAAAATCATGATACAAAACCATTGATTACCTTAGGGGGGTATGGTAAGATGTAATTGTGATTAACAAACAATGAATAAACAAGAGGAGGATTTTAAATGGAACAGTTAACATTACAAGTTGAAGGTATGTCTTGTGGACATTGTGTAAATGCTATCGAAAGCAGTGTGAAAGAGCTAAACGGTGTTGAACAAGTGAAGGTTCAATTAGCAGAAGGAACTGTTGAAGTTACTATCGACTCGTCTGCTGTAACATTAAAAGATATCGTTGCTGTAATCGAAGATCAAGGATACGATGTTCAATAATTATTTTTAGATATGGAAATAAATCGTACTTTAAATGAAGTACGATTTATTTTGCTAATAATTATACCTCATAAGGGTATATAGAGGTGAGAGACATGAATGAAAAAAAAGAGGCCAATCTTCAAATATCAGGAATGACATGTGCGGCATGTGCAAATAGAATTGAAAAAGGTCTAAAAAAAGTAGAAGGTGTTCATGAGGCAAATGTAAATTTTGCGCTTGAAAAAACAAAAATAATGTACGATCCAACTAAAACAAATCCGCAACAATTTAAAGAAAAAGTTGAATCATTAGGATATGGAATTGTAAGTGATAAAGCTGAATTTACTGTTTCAGGAATGACATGTGCAGCATGTGCAAATAGAGTTGAAAAGCGTTTAAATAAGTTAGATGGTGTGAACAAAGCGACAGTAAATTTTGCTTTAGAATCAGCTACAGTAGACTTTAATCCTGATGAAGTTAATGTAAATGAAATGAAGAGTGCGATTACGAAGCTAGGATATAAATTAGAAGTGAAACCAGATGATCAAGATGCATCAACTGATCATCGATTACAAGAAATTGAAAGACAAAAGAAGAAGTTTATTATTTCGTTTATTTTATCTTTCCCATTATTGTGGGCAATGGTTAGTCATTTCTCATTTACGTCGTTTATTTATTTACCGGATATGTTAATGAACCCTTGGGTGCAACTAGCACTTGCAACCCCTGTTCAATTTATCATTGGTGGACAGTTTTATGTTGGAGCTTATAAAGCGTTACGTAATAAAAGTGCGAATATGGATGTTCTCGTGGCGCTTGGAACGTCGGCCGCGTATTTCTATAGTGTATATTTAAGTATTCAATCTATTGGTTCTTCGAAACATATGACAGATTTATATTTTGAAACGAGTGCGGTACTTATTACATTAATTATTTTAGGTAAATTATTTGAAGCGAAAGCAAAAGGGCGCTCATCAGAAGCAATTAAAAAATTGATGGGTTTACAAGCGAAGACAGCTACAGTTGTGCGAGATGGAACAGAAATAAAAATTTTGATTGAAGAAGTAGTAGCTGGTGATATCGTCTATGTAAAGCCTGGTGAAAAAATACCAGTAGATGGTGAGATTGTAGAAGGAAAATCAGCGATTGATGAATCGATGTTAACGGGTGAAAGTATTCCTGTTGATAAGTCAATTGGGGATGTAGTAATAGGTTCGACAATAAATAAAAATGGTTTTTTAAAAGTGAAAGCAACTAAAGTAGGCAGAGATACTGCATTAGCTCAAATCATTAAAGTAGTAGAAGAGGCACAAGGTTCAAAAGCTCCTATTCAAAGGGTAGCGGATCAAATTTCAGGTATTTTTGTACCGGTTGTAGTTGTGATTGCGATTATCACATTTGCAGTATGGATGATATTTGTTACACCTGGTGATTTTGGCGGAGCACTTGAGAAAATGATAGCAGTACTTGTTATCGCTTGTCCATGTGCATTAGGTCTTGCAACGCCTACATCTATTATGGCAGGATCAGGAAGATCGGCTGAGTATGGTATTTTATTTAAAGGTGGAGAGCATTTAGAAGCAACGCACCGATTAGATACAGTTATTCTAGATAAAACAGGTACTGTGACAAACGGAAAGCCTGTGTTAACAGATATAATTGTAGCAGATGGATTCCATGAAGAAGAAATACTACGTTTAGTAGGTGCGGCAGAAAAAAATTCTGAACACCCACTTGCAGAAGCGATTGTGGAAGGAATTAGAGAAAAGAAAATTGATATTCCAAGTTCAGAAACGTTTGAAGCGATTCCTGGATTTGGTATCGAATCAGTCGTAGAAGGAAAACAATTATTAATTGGCACACGTCGATTAATGAAGAAATTCAATATTGATATTGAAGAAGTTTCAAAATCAATGGAAGAGCTAGAACGAGAAGGAAAAACAGCAATGCTTATTGCAATCGATAAAGAATATGCTGGTATAGTTGCCGTTGCAGATACTGTGAAAGATACTTCAAAAGCAGCTATCGCAAGACTGAAAAAAATGGGTCTAGACGTTGTGATGATTACAGGAGATAATACACAAACTGCTCAGGCGATTGCAAAGCAAGTTGGTATTGATCACGTAATTGCAGAAGTATTGCCAGAAGGAAAAGCAGAAGAAGTGAAAAAACTGCAAGCAAATGGTAAGAAAGTAGCGATGGTTGGAGATGGGATAAATGATGCTCCTGCTCTTGCTACAGCGAACATTGGTATGGCAATTGGAACGGGAACGGATGTAGCGATGGAAGCAGCGGATATAACGTTAATCCGCGGTGATTTAAATAGTATTGCTGATGCGATCTTTATGAGTAAAATGACGATAAGAAATATTAAACAAAATTTATTCTGGGCATTAGCTTATAACGCGTTAGGAATTCCAATTGCGGCATTAGGTTTCTTAGCCCCTTGGGTTGCTGGAGCAGCGATGGCATTTAGTTCTGTATCCGTTGTATTAAATGCATTACGATTACAAAGAGTTAAATTAAAATCTTAAAA
This sequence comes from Bacillus sp. AR8-1, assembly GCF_008042345.1. NCBI lineage: Bacteria > Bacillati > Bacillota > Bacilli > Caryophanales > Bacillaceae > Bacillus > Bacillus sp. AR8-1. The sequence goes on along the minus strand of NZ_QNUB01000010.1, from coordinate 15,181 downwards.
AGCTACATTAAGTAATTGAATAGAATTAAAAAACAATACTTTGAATAAGTATTGTTTTTTTGTTCGTATAGAAATTAAAACGATATAATAAAGAAGAATTATGGAATCGTATATAGTAGAAAAGTTAAGAGGTAGTTTGGTAAGGAGACTTATATATGTTAAAAGATATTATAATTAGAACATTTCAGAAAGAAGATTTAAATCAAGTATTACAATTGTTCTATGAAACAGTTCATACGGTTAATGCAAAAGATTATAATGAGTTACAGCTACAAGCATGGGCACCAGATCGACTAGATAGAGAAAGCTGGTTAAAGTCTTTAGAAAAGAATATTAGTTATGTAGCGGATCATAACGGTGTGATAGTCGGATTTGGAGATTATAATGAGGATCATTACGTAGATCGTTTATTTACACATAAATATTATCAGGGGAAAAGGATAGCCTCATCCATATTACAGAAGTTAGAAAAAGAAGCAGTGAACCTAGGGCATAGGGAAATCTATACAGAAGCGAGTATTACAGCAAGACCTTTCTTTGAAAGTAAAGGTTTTATTTGCATAAAGGAACAAAAGAAACAGCATAATGGTCAGATTTTTATTAATTATGTTATGAAAAAAATATCCTTCTCATAAATGAGAAGGATATTTTTCATTATTTTACAGCTTCTTTTAGTTCTTTACCAGCTTTGAAAGCAGGTACTTTAGAAGCTGCGATTTGCATTTCTTCACCAGTTTGTGGGTTACGGCCTGTACGAGCAGCTCTTTCACGAACTTCGAATGTACCGAATCCGATAAGTTGTACTTTTTCACCAGCAGCTAAAGTGTTAGTGATTGATTCTACTACAGTTTGTACAACTACAGTAGCTTCTTTTTGAGAAATCTCAGCATTTTGTGCTACGTTTTTAATTAATTCTGTTTTGTTCATGTTTTTCACCTCATATGTAAATAATGCTATTTAAGTTGTTATTATAACGTATAAAACATTCGAGAACAAGTGTACGTACATATATTCGCAAAAAAAATGAAATTTGTAATATTTTTTAGGACATTTTATAGACATTCCATTTAAGCGGACAGAGATTTGTTCTTCATTTCAGTCTTCTCTTGATGAGAAGGTAGTTTCTTATTATAAGATATGAAGTAAGGTAGTGCTACAAATAACATACCTCCTACTAAATTTCCGAAGAAAACAAAAATGAAGTTTGGAAAATATTCGATCCAAGTTAAATGACCGGCAAAAATTGCAGCTGGGATGACAAACATATTGGCTACAACGTGTTGAAATCCAATTGCAACAAAAGTCATAACTGGGAACCAAATACCGATAATCTTTCCGATAAATTCTTTACTTCCCATACTGAGCCAAACAGCTAAACAAACGAGCCAATTACATCCGATTGCAGAAATAAATGCTTGCAATGGTGTATCTTGTAGTTTCGCTTGAGCGATAGAAATAGTTTTCGCTAAAAAAGCTCCTTCAGTTAAGCCGACGATATGACCGAAAAAATAGGCTACGAATACAGCTCCTATGAAATTGCTAAATGTAACAATAACTAAATTTCGTATGAAATAAAATAAAGTAATTTTCTTTTGGAGCCAGGCCATAGAAACTGTCATCATGTTACCAGTTACTAGTTCACCGCCTGCAAGAATAACGAGAATAAGACCAACAGGGAATACAGCAGCGCCTAGAAAACTAGAAAATGATCCCCAATATTTTGGCATTGTCCCAATAACATGAATATCGAGTAAATACCCTAATGCGATAAAAGCACCACCAAAAAAACCAAGAATTAGCATAGGGAGCAATGATAAATGAGCTTTTTTCCTTCCTGAATTCGCAGCAAGTTCCGTAATTTCTTCTGGTGTAAATACAGACATGAATAATCCCTCCGTAATAAAATAATGGAATGAATAGAAAAAATTTCAAAAATCTATGTATTATAAAAATATGTTATGACTTCTGTATAAAATTGTCAAAGTGAATAGAGAGGGAATTAAAAATTGATAACATTGTTCATGTTGTCACATGAATGTAACAATAAGGATTTAAAGTGTTTGTAGAGGTGAAAACATGAATACGAATCATGTAAAAAAAGAACGAAAAAAATCAATCATAAAGATATTTATTATTAGTTTTATAAGTATATTAATGATACCAGTAAGTTTGTATTATTATGCGACAGAAATAGAACGAAAACTAGTAACAGTTACGTGGAATGAAATAGAAGCTTCTACAATTCCTAAAGAGTTTAATAATAAAAAAATATTGCAGTTTTCAGATGTACATTTAGGGCCAGAGTTTACATTGAAGCAACTTGAACATTTGGTGGAGAAGATGAATGAAATACATCCAGATATCGTAGTTTTTACTGGAGATTTAATAGATAAATTTGGGTCTTATAGTGCGGAAAGAGAAGAAGCAAAGGCTATTTTGCAGAAAATTTACGCGCCCTTAGGGAAATATGCTGTGTTTGGGAATCATGATAGGGGCGGGGGCGGTAGTTTATTTTACAAAAAATATATGGAGGAAGCTGGTTTTTCTGTATTAGTAAATGAAGTGCAGAAAATTAAAGTGGAAAACGGCAAATATATTACAATATCAGGTTTAGATGATTTTCTATTAGGGAAGCCACAAATAGATTCAACTTTAAAAAACTTGAAACAAAATGATTTCAACATGTTATTAGTACATGAGCCGGATGTTGTAACCAAAATAAATCGTTACCCAATGGATCTTCAACTGTCAGGACATAGTCACGGAGGACAAGTCCAAATTCCTTTTGTAGGTCCATTAATTACTACCAAACTAGCTGAGAATTATGTTGAAGGTATGTATGAAGTAGAGGGGAAGAGTAAGCTGTTATATTTATATGTAAATCGTGGCATTGGGACTACTAGGATGCCTGTTAGATTTTGGAGTGTACCTGAACTTTCAGTTTTTGTGTTGAAGCAAAATAGTAACTAGAATATTTAACAATATGATTCCAAGGAACGTGCGATGTAGGTCGATGGAAAACAGTTTCTTAAAACTTTAGATGTGACAAAGTAATTTTCATAAATAAAAAACAACAATAGGTTATAGGACCTATTGTTGTTTTTTATTATTTTTGCAAGGGAAGAGTATCAAAATATGTTCTATAATTATTAGAGAATTCAAAATTGTTTTTTGCATCCCAATTAATAGACCAAGACATTAGGCCGCGGAATGCAGGATAGCCACTCTGGTTAGAAAGTTTATACTTTCCTCCGAACGGAACTCCTTTAATGATATAATTTAAAGCTTTTTTCATTTCAGTTGGCGAAATGTATCCACCACTTGGAGCTGCCGCTGGTGCTGCTGGAAGCCCAATCATAACTTGATCTGAGCGAAGAGCTGGGAAAATGTTATTTGGATTACCACCTACAGGAAAACCATGTAAGAGCATATCTGCCATAGCGACTTCGTAGTCTGCAGTACCTTGATTGTAGTTATTACCGTCCATTCCAACCCCGCTGCCAGCGTTGTAGTGTTGAACGTGAATGTATGTTAGTTTATCTTTCACTCCGTAAATAATTGGTAAATATGCACCCCAGATACTTCCGTATGCGCTATAACCGCCTTGAACATAAGCTGTTTCAGGAGCCATGCTTAATAGAAAATCTGGACCATAATGATCTGAGATTGTTCGAATAGCTGATATAAGATTTACGATTTGGGGAGTAGTTGGATTTTTGAAATTAATGTCATTTCCGTTTAAGTAAATACCTGATTCAAGGTCAATATCTATTCCATCAAAACCGTATTTATCGATTAGAGATTGTATGGAATTAATAAAACGTTGCTTAGCGGCATTGTCAGGAAGTAAAACGACTCCATTTTGTCCTCCTATTGAAAGAACTACTTTCTTTCCTTTACTTTTTAAATAAGAAATATCTGATTTGAAGTCTGCATCTGTACCATACACAGGAGAAAATTCAACAGTGGAACGATCACCACCAGTTTCACCAAAAGATACATTGATTACATCCCATTTTGGTGAAACGTCTTTTAATTTAATAATGCCAGTACCGTTATCAAAGTTATGCCAGTATCCAACGAGTAATTTTGAACCTAAATTGTTTGCTGCTTGTGTTTGGAAAGGGGATAGCGGTAGTAGTAAGAACAGTACGAAAATACAACAAAAAAATTTGAACTTGTTTAACATATCAACACTCCTATACAAAAAGTTGTCTAGATGTATAATCTTATTTATTTAATAATATCTGAAAATTCTTTCTTTTGTAAGAGGACTATAATTTTCTCAACAATTGTGTGTGGGAAAGTATTAAACTTAATGAAATAATTTTTAAAGGAGATTGAATTGCAATTGTTAAATTCAGAATATTTTGATATATTTTAACGTATAGAACAAAATCTTTCGCACAGTACTCTTACATAAATTTCAAAATTTAGTTTGGAAGGGGATGTACAAGAGTTGGATAAAAATCTAAAGAAAGATCTCAAAATACGCCACATTACAATGATCTCAATTGGCGGCGTAATAGGGGCTGGTTTGTTTGTTGGAAGTGGTGCCGTTGTACATTCGGCAGGACCTGGTTCTATCGTTTCATATACATTAGCAGGACTTCTAGTCATTTTCGTCATGAGAATGCTAGGAGAAATGGCAGCTGTAAATCCGACAAGTGGTTCATTTGCAACGTATGCAAGAGAAGCAATTGGTCCATGGGCGGGTTATACAATAGGCTGGTTATACTGGTTTTTCTGGGTAATTGTTATTGCAATAGAAGCCACAGCAGGTGCTGGTATTATCCAATATTGGATTCCACAAATACCGCTATGGTTATTAAGTTTAATATTAACAATTTTATTAACGCTGACGAACGTTTTTTCGGTGAAATCATTTGGAGAGTTTGAATATTGGTTTTCTTTTATTAAAGTAATAAGTATTGTTTTGTTCCTTTGTCTAGGTCTTGCTGTTATTTTAGGATTTGTTCCAGGAACAGAAGCACCCGGCACTTCGAATTTAATTGGACAAGGTGGGTTTATGCCAAACGGTATAAGTTCGGTCTTGCTTGGAATTACTGTTGTTATATTTTCATTTATGGGATCAGAGATTGTAGCAGTAGCGGCTGGTGAATCTGCAGAACCTGTAAAAGCAGTAAAAACAGCAACAAACAGTGTGATTTGGCGTATTCTTGTATTTTTTATTGGGTCTATAGCGGTAGTTGTTACGCTACTGCCATGGAATTCAGCTAACATATTAAAAAGTCCATTTGTAGCTGTACTTGAACATATAGGAATACCAGCGGCAGCACAAATTATGAATTTTATCGTTTTAACAGCTGTACTTTCTTGCTTAAATTCAGGCTTATATACAAATTCAAGAATGCTTTTTTCAATGGCAGAAAGAGGAGATGCGCCAAAGTCATTTTTAAAATTGAACAGTAGTGGTGTTCCTGTTCGAGCGGTTTTATTTGGAACGGTCTTCGCTTATATTGGAGTTGTTTTTAGTTACATTTCTCCAGATAAAGTCTTTTTGTTTTTAGTGAATGCATCTGGCGGGATTGCGTTACTAGTTTATCTCGTTATTGCAGTTTCGCATTTAAAGATGCGTAAAAAAATGGGGAAAGTAGAACAAAAAAATTTGAAAGTGAAAATGTGGCTTTTTCCGTATGTAACGTATGTTACAATTGCTGCTATTATAGCAGTTTTAGTTGCGATGTTCGCAATTGATACTTTACGTTCACAAGCACTTTTAACAATGTTTGTTACAGTTCTTATCATACTTTCTTATTTTATTTTTAATAGAAATAAAAATAGCACAGTTTTGAATCCTAAAAGTAAGAATGAGGAATCTGTTCGATTCTAATTTTCTTATTTTCGAAGAGAGTTACACCCAGTCATTGCTATAAAAGAATCATATATAATCATAGAAACAAGTAATTACTATTGTCATAGTGGATATAAACTTTTTTCTTGACTTTTTATACGAAGGCGAGCAAAATGGTAAAAAAGGAAGGGGGGATGATGATGGAAGAGTACGTATTAGAGCTGTATAACCTGTTATATACGACAGAATGGCAAGATATTGTTTCGTTTCTAGGAATAGTATTTTGCATGAAAATTGTAATTGTATATATGGAAGAGCAAGGTATGTTCTATTCCTTCTCATCTCCGTTCGATGTGCAGCGCGAGCCGTTGCTAAACTATGCCAATGTGAATTACGAACAATTTCCTTTTGTAGTTTTCTTTATGATTCGATTTATTACAGCAATTGTAAAGAAGAAGGAAAGTGATGATGAAGAGTGCCACGCAACTTGTAAGGTAGCTAACGTTTTTTAAGCTAAATACAAGGAGGAGATTTATATGTGGTTTCGATTTCTTATGATTGGTTTCTTTTCATTAACAGCAATTTCATTAATGGGATATCAAGTGTCTGAAATTTTTCAAGCATATAGCGATACATTTTTTAACAAAAATTAATCGCGTTGCTATTTGAATAATAAAGCGATAAAATCCTTCTTAAGAAGTTTTATTAAGAAGGATTTTTTTCTTTGTTTTGTCTTGCTGTGTCAAACTATTGTCACATTTACACTGTGAATAATATGTTAAAATAGTGAGGTTACGTATACATACTTGAAGGAAGAGGGAGTGACCATTTTGGTGGATCAATCAACAAATCAGAAAAGCTATGCTCCTATTGTGATAACGCTTTCTGTAATTGTAAATGCGATTATTTTATTTTTGTTCTTTGGACCTGTTGGCTATGAAGGAGAAGTACATTTTGATGTAACGATTTTACCAATGTTAAACGCGATTTTTAATAGCTTTACGTTCGTATTTTTATTAGCAGCGTTATTCTCTATTATTAAAAAGAATGTGAAAATGCATCGTGGTTTCATCCTTGCAGCATTTACGACAACTTTACTATTTTGTGTGTCGTATTTATCGTATCATTACTTAGCACCGGCAACACATTTTGGAGGAGAAGGATTCATTAAATATGTGTATTTCATCATTTTAATTACACATATTATCCTAGCAGCAATTATCGTACCACTTGCATTGTTTGCACTTGTATTTGGTTTTACAAATCAATTAACACGTCACCGTAAAATTGTACGTTGGACAATGCCAATTTGGTTATATGTAAGTTTATCTGGTGTTATTGTGTACTTAATGATCTCACCTTATTATCAATAAAAGTCTCAGCCTTTAGGCTGGGGCTTTTTTGTTAAGCAAATCTTTTTGTGAAATGAAAAAAATATGGTATACAAAAGTATAGTTGCTTTTCAAATAGAAGGGATGGTAAAGAAATATGCAAAATTTTGTATTTCGTAATCCAACGAAACTTATTTTCGGTAAAGATCAATTAGAACAGTTAAAAACTGAAATTCCACAGTTTGGTAAGAAGGTTCTTCTCGTATATGGAGGAGGCAGTATTAAAAGAAACGGTATTTATGATAATGTGATTTCTATTTTAAAGGATATTAATGCAGAAGTATTTGAATTGACGGGTGTTGAACCGAATCCTCGTGTATCAACTGTAAAGAAAGGGATTCAAATTTGTAAAGATAATGGAGTCGAATTTATTTTAGCAGTTGGTGGAGGAAGTGTAATCGACTGTACGAAAGCGATTGCTGCTGGTAGTAAATATGATGGAGATGTATGGGATATTGTAACGAAAAAAGCATTTGCTAGTGAGGCATTACCATTTGGTACTGTACTTACTCTTGCTGCGACAGGTTCTGAAATGAATGCAGGCTCGGTAATTACAAATTGGGAAACGAATGAAAAGTATGGATGGGGAAGCCCAGTTACATTCCCGCAGTTTTCAATTTTAGATCCAGTTCATACTGCATCTGTGCCGAGAGATCAAACGATTTATGGTATGGTAGATATTATGTCACATGTATTAGAACAATATTTCCATCATGGAACGAATACAGAACTACAAGATCGTTATTGTGAATCTGTTTTAAAAACAGTAATTGAGACAGCTCCCAAGCTTTTAAGTGATTTAGAAAATTATGAGCATAGGGAAACAATTTTATATTGCGGAACGATGGCGTTAAATGGTATTTTAGCGATGGGAGTAAGAGGTGACTGGGCAACTCATAATATTGAACATGCAGTTTCTGCTGTTCATGATATACCGCATGGAGGCGGCTTAGCAATTCTATTCCCTAACTGGATGAAGCATGTCGTAGATGAAAATGTAAGTCGTTTTAAACAGTTCGCTATTCGTGTATTTGAAATAGAAACAGATGGAAAAACAGATAAAGAAGTGGCGTTAGAAGGAATTGAGGCACTGCGTCAATTTTGGACTTCAATTGAAGCGCCAGCAACATTAGCTGATTACGGTATTGGAGAAAATGAAATTGATATAATGGCTAATAAAGCGATGGCGTATGGTGAATTTGGTAACTTTAAAAAATTAAATAAAGATGATGTTCTAAGTATATATAAAGCTTCTTTATAAGTGAATTTAGAAAAGAAACCTATTTGATTGTTTGATCGAATAGGTTTCTTTTTTGCTTTTTATAAACGTTTATGAATGTTTGTGATTATTTTTGATTGTTTATGGTTGATTTTTGTGACCGTTTTCATTATACTGTAATCAAAGAAGAGGTGAATAAAATGTTAACTCCTGAACGTCATCAAATGATATTGCAACTTGTAAAAGAACAGAAAGTTGTAAAATTACAGCAATTAGTTGAAAGAACAGAAAGCTCTGAGTCGACAATTCGCCGTGATTTAGCACAATTGGAAAAGCAAAGGTTATTAAAAAGAGTTCATGGTGGTGCCGCTGTTTTAACAGGAAAAGGGCAAGAACCAACGATGGTTGAAAAATCATCCAAAAACATTCAAATAAAACAACAAATTGCTAATTATGCGGCTAGCGTTGTTGAACAAGGTGATTGTATTTATTTAGATGCAGGGAGTACAACATTTGAAATGATTCCATTTTTAATCAATAAAGATGTTACTGTCGTTACGAATGGACTTATGCATATTGAAGCTTTAGTTGAAAATAATATTCGTGCGTATTTACTAGGCGGAATGATGAAGAGTAGGACGAAAGCTTTAATCGGTGCTATGGCACAGGAAAGTATGCAGAAGTATCGCTTTGATAAATGTTTTTTAGGTGCAAATGGTGTACATGAACAGCTTGGCTTTACAACGCCAGATCCAGAAGAAGCGCTCCTAAAACAAATGGCACTAACATTAGCAAACGAAGGATATTTCTTAATTGATGAAAGTAAGTTTTCAGAAGTTGCGTTTGCGAAAATTGCAAATGTTGAAGATGCAAATATTATTACAAACCATTTAGAAATTGATTTAGAAAAATATAAAAAACAAACCAATGTAATTGAGGCTGATAAACAATGATCTATACAGTTACTTTAAACCCATCTATTGATTATGTAGTGCAAGTTCCTTCTTTTGATTTAGGAACAATAAATCGAGCGGAGAAAGATATGAAGTTTCCTGGAGGAAAAGGAATTAATGTTTCTCGTGTTCTTCAGCGTTTAGGTGTTAAAAATATAGCACTTGGATTTACTGGTGGATTTACTGGTCAATTTATTAAAGAGGTATTACATGACGAAGGTGTAACAACAAACTTCGTCCAAGTAGATGAAGATACTCGCATTAATGTGAAAATAAAAGGGAAAGAAGAAACAGAATTAAATGGCCAAGGTCCTATTGTAACAAAAGAGCAGTTCGAACAGTTAATGAAAAAAATTGAGAGTATGCAACCTGGAGATTGTGTTGTACTCGCTGGGAGTGTACCAGTCTCTATTCCAAGTACCTTTTACGAATCAATCGCTGCGTTTGGAGCTGAAAAAGGTATTCGTGTAGTAGTAGATGCAAGTGGAAGTGCACTGCAACATGTAATTAAAAATAAGCCATTTTTAATTAAGCCAAACCACCATGAACTTGGTGAGTTGTTTGGAGTGGAGCTTTCAACAGTAGAAGACATTTTACCTTATGGAAGAAAATTAATTGAACAAGGTGTAAAACACGTTATCGTATCAATGGCTGGAGAGGGAGCTTTATTATTTACGGCAGAAGGTATATATGAAGCGACTGTTCCAAAAGGTGTTGTAATTAATTCAGTTGGGGCCGGAGATTCTCTTGTTGCAGGGTTTGTAGGCAAATATGAACAGACAAAAGTTATTGAAAAGGCATTTCAATACGGCGTTGCAACAGGGAGTGCAACAGCATTTTCAGCTGATTTATGTAAGAAGGAAAAAGTAGAAGAATTATTGTCGCAAGTAATTGTAGCTAAGCGATAGGGGGAAGCAACATATGAAAATTACAGAACTATTAAAAAGGGATACAGTCATTATGGATTTGACAGCTTCAAATAAAGAAGCTGTCATAGATGAATTAGTTGAGAAATTAAACGGGGCAAATCGTTTAAATAGTAAAACGGAATTTAAAGAAGCTATTTTAAAGCGGGAGTCCCAAAGTACGACTGGAATAGGGGAAGGTATTGCAATACCTCATGCGAAGACAAAGGCTGTTAAACAACCATCGATTTGTTTTGGTAGAAGTGTAAGCGGTATCAATTATGAGTCGCTTGATGGACAACCGGCATACTTATTCTTTATGATTGCTGCAAGTGAAGGAGCGAATAATACTCATTTAGAAACGTTGTCTCGTTTATCGACATTATTAATGGATGAAGGATTTCGCAAGCAACTATTAGAAGCGAAGGATGAAAGTGAGCTTCTTCAACTATTTGATGAAAAAGAGAATGAAAAAGAAGAAGAGATTGAAGTTGCACAACCAGAAGGAAATGAACCGTACGTACTTGCTGTTACAGCTTGCCCAACTGGAATCGCTCACACATATATGGCGGCGGATAGCTTAAAAGCAAAAGCGGCAGAGTTAGGGATAGCGATTAAAGTTGAAACAAACGGATCAACAGGTATTAAAAACGGTTTAACGAAAGAGGATATTGAACGTGCAACAGCTATTATTGTTGCGGCAGATAAACAAGTAGAAATGAATCGTTTTGCTGGTAAACATGTCATTCAAGTGCCAGTTGCTGATGGGATTCGAAAAACGGAAAAATTGCTAAATCGAGCTGTCAAACAAGATGCACCAATCTTTAAAGGTGTAAAAGAGGACGGGAAATCAGAAAGTATTGAGAGAGAAAAAGGATTAGGAATTTATAAGCATTTAATGAGCGGTGTAAGTAATATGCTTCCATTCGTTGTTGGTGGCGGGATTTTAATAGCGCTAGCATTTTCGTTTGGTGGTATAAAGGCGGAAGGTCCTTTAGCTGAATTGTTCATGTCAATTGGTGGAGGAAAAACAGGTGCGTTTTTATTCCTTGTACCAATTTTAGCTGGATTTATTGCAAGCTCTATTGCTGATCGTCCTGGTTTTATGCCTGGTGTTGTAGGTGGGTTTTTAGCGGCGAATGCGAATGCTGGATTTTTAGGTGGATTAATTGCTGGTTTCTTAGCTGGATATGTTGTTTTAGGGTTGAAAAGATTATTTTCAGGACTACCAGTACAATTAGAAGGAATTAAACCTGTATTGTTATATCCAGTCTTTGGATTATTGATTACAGGAGTTGTAATGCAAAAAGTAGTAATTCCGCCTGTAGTAGCATTAAATGAAATGTTGACAGGGTGGTTAAATGGTTTAAATGGTACGAATGCTATATTACTAGGTCTTATTTTAGGTGGTATGATGGCGATTGATATGGGTGGTCCAATTAATAAAGCGGCATTTACGTTTGGTATTGCTGCAATAGAAGCACAAAATTTTGGAGTGCACTCAGCAGTTATGGCTGGTGGTATGGTACCGCCACTTGCGATTGCATTCGCAACTACATTCTTTAAATCAAAGTTTACAGAAGCGGAACGTAAATCTGGTTTAACAAATTATATTATGGGAGCATCGTTCATTACAGAAGGTGCGATTCCGTTTGCAGCTGCAGATCCGGTTCGAGTAATCGTAAGTTGTGTTGTTGGTTCAAGTATTGCAGGTGCGTTATCTATGTTATTCCAAATTACATTACCGGCACCGCATGGTGGATTATTTGTAATAGCGTTAGTAAATAAACCGTTACTATATATTTTCTCTATATTAATTGGAACGATTGTCTCGGCTATTATGCTAGGTGTTTGGAAAAAGAAAGTTCAATAACAAATAAAAAGAGAGTAGCTTTTAGTAGCTGCTCTCTTTTTATTACAAAAAAATAAGTTAACAATGGAATATTGATGTTTTTTGGTAAAAGATGTAACGAATTGTGAATTTTTTGTAACAAAAAAGTAACACTGTAATTTTTTCTGGAAAAAAGTTCTTGTGCTCGTATATGAAAAATATATGAAAACCACTGGAGATTGTATGAGAAATACATTTTATTAATATGGAAATTTATGTTACAACTCGTTAATTGTATATTACGAATGCTTTGTAATTGTGTGATTTCTAAAAATTCTAAAAATCTGTTGCTATAATGAAAATACGAAAACAAAGCAAATGGAGGCTATTCATGAAAAAATTATTAAGTATAGCAACAGCAGCAGTTTTTGGTCTTGGGATTTTTGCGGGTTCTGCTAAAGCGGAAACAATTGTAACAACAGACGTATTAAATGTTAGAGAAAACCCAAATGTAGAGTCAAAGCTTGTAGGTAAAGTGTTAAGTGGGAATACACTAGATGTTATAAATACAGAGAATGGATGGACAAAAATTAAGTTAAACGGTAAGGAAGCGTTTGTAAGTGCTGATTTTACAAAGAGCACATATTATGTAACGGCGGGCGTATTAAATGTTCGTGCTGGAGCGAATACTGATTCTGAAATTTTAGGTAAACTTAATAAAAATGATGTGATTGAAACGACGAATCAAGTTCAAAATGAATGGTTACAATTCGACTACAATGGAAAAGTCGGATATGTTCACGTGCCATTTTTAACAGGAACGGCACCTGTAATTGAAAAGAAAGAGGTTGTAGTTCAAGAAGAAGCGCCGGTTAAAAATAATACAGCAGTTAAGAATAAAGAGTATGTTAAGAGTAACGATTCTATTAAGAATGTAGAATCAAGTAAACCTGTGGTAAAAGAAAAGCCGGCTGCAAAACCAGTTGCGAAATCTACTGAAACAAGTGCGCCTACTGGTGGTCGTGAAATTACAGTAGAAGCGACGGCATATACAGCAGATCCGAGTGAGAATGGTTCGTATGGTGGTCGTGTATTAACTGCAATGGGGCATGATTTAACAGCAAATCCAAATATGAAAGTAATTGCTGTTGATCCGAAAGTAATTCCGCTTGGATCAAAAGTATGGGTAGAAGGATATGGAGAAGCGATTGCTGGAGACACTGGTGGTGCGATTAAAGGAAATCGTATTGATGTATTAGTCGGTTCAGATGGTAGTGCTAATAGCTGGGGGCGCAAATCTGTAAAAGTGAAAGTTATACAATAGGTTATCGATATTAATATAAAAAGCGGTTGCTTGAAATTATGTAAGCAGCCGCTTTTTATGGATTATTGAAAGGGATAAATAGTTTTACCTGTAATAATTTTATATGCACTGCAAAATTGTGTTTGTATATATTCTGTATTTTTATTTTCTGGATGTGATGTTGTTTCATGGAGAGTAGAATGAAAAGCCCGTAGTAAACAATTTAGGGCGAAGTATAATTCCTCTTGTGAACAATTTTGTTCTTTTGTAGAAGTAGCTAAAATGAGGTCTTTTGTCAAAGATGAAAAATTGATGGTGGATTGTTTCATAGTTAACTCATCCTCTCGAAACTATTTTTATCATGTATATGCAGAATTGGACAAACTATGTTCTTTTTTATATGTAATTTCATGTACCGAAATGAAAGAACTTGCAATCATGCCGTTAAAATTGGTAAGATTGGGTATAATCAATAGATGGAGTATATTACATAAAGAGAGTTGAATGCTATGGGAGAAGTGCAACGTGAAAAAGTTGCTGTCATCATTGGACCAACAGCTGTTGGAAAGACGAAGTTAAGTATCGATCTTGCCAAAGCGTTGAACGGTGAAATTATTAGTGGTGATTCCATGCAAATCTATCGAACGATGGATATTGGAACTGCAAAGGTAACACAAGCAGAGATGGACGGAATTCCACATTATATGGTCGATATAAAAAATCCGGAAGATTCATTTTCTGTCGCGGAATTTCAAGAACGTGTTCGCAAACATATTCGAGAAATTACAGAACGTGGTAAATTACCAATTATAGTTGGTGGGACCGGTCTTTATATACAATCTGTTTTATTCGATTATCAGTTTACAAATGATGCTGGTGATGTGATATACCGAGAGCAAATGGAAAAGTTAGCTTTAGAACGCGGTGTGGAATATGTACATAAAAAATTGCAAGAAGTAGATCCGGAAAGTGCGGAGCGTATTCATGCAAATAATGTACGACGTGTCATTCGGGCGTTAGAAATTTTCCACACGACGGGTGAAAAAATGAGTGACCAAATTGAGAAACAAGAAAAAGAGTTACTCTATGATGTTTCATTAATTGGCTTGACAATGGATCGAGAAATGCTATACGATCGCATTAACTTACGAGTGGATTTGATGATGGAACAAGGCCTATTAGAGGAAGTAGAAGGTCTGTATAATAGAGGGATACGAGATTGTCAATCTATTCAAGCGATTGGATATAAAGAAATCTATGATTATTTTGAGAATCGAGCCCCTTTAGAAGATGCGGTATCACAATTAAAGACGAATTCGCGTCGTTATGCAAAGCGTCAATTAACGTGGTTCCGTAATAAAATGGATGTCACGTGGTTTGATGTTACAGACGGTGAAAAAACGTCAGAAATTTTACGATACATAGAAGGAAAGTTACAAGTAAAGTCGAATAATAGTAAGTAGAGAAAAAGAGGAGGATTCGACATGAAGCAATCAATCAATATTCAAGATCAGTTTTTAAATCAACTCCGTAAAGAAAATACGTTTGTTACGCTGTACTTATTAAATGGTTTCCAGCTTCGTGGACTAATTAAAGGATTTGATAATTTTACAGTCCTGCTGGAAACAGAAGGTAAGCAACAGCTTATTTATAAACATGCAATTTCTACATTTGTACCACAAAAAAATGTTTCCATTGAATTAGAATAGTAATAAATTATCGTACATAACAAAAAAAGAGCGAGTTTTGAACTGCACCCCAATT
>NZ_QNUB01000001.1:0-114205 GCF_008042345.1 Bacillus sp. AR8-1 | reverse complement strand
ATGTTGTTGAGGGAGGGGCTGGGTTGGGTAATTTTTCATTCCACGGTTTTGATTGCAGTTTGCCGGAGGGCCAATAACAGTAGTTGATTGAATAGGAGAAACCGCTTGTTTCCATTGTTGTTCATTGAGGCAGTAAGTATGGGCCATCATATGAGCCGGAGTTAATCTTAAAATATCAGAACCGAAAATAACTTCTGGCGCTGGGGCATTGAAAATAGCTAATAAATGAGTATTATCAGCTGTAGCAATTTCATAATGCCACCACGCTTGTGGAATGTTGGCAACTTGCCCCGGTTTTATCGGTAAGTTTAATATTTGATTCGTAAATGGATTAAGTAAAGAAACAACAGCAGACCCTGAAATACAATAAACAAGTTCAGCTGCATTTTGATGAATATGTGGTTCTACAACATTTCCTGTACTTAAATAAATATCTAATAAAGAAGTATTTTCTAAAGTGTTTAATTGTTTAATACCAAGTACATTTATATAATTTTGGGCATCTTTCCGAAAAAAATTACTTTTATTTACATCATAAGTAAAATTGGTTGAGGGGGAGGTATAGTCGATGTTGGCAGTCAATTGTATTACCCGCCTTTCTATAGGTAAGTTAGGTTACAAAATTAGGATATGTGTCTAGTCTTTGTTTTGTGCTGTTGTCGGTAGCTTAATAAATTCACTTATTCCATAAAGAATAAAGTATAAAGATTAAACTATATTCGTATTCCCATTCATACTTTGGATTGATGGAAAAAAGTAATGAAAATGTTAATTTAAAAGTACATCAATCATTTATAAGGAGTGAATGTTCATGTCATTTAGTGAAATGATTAGAAATGAAGTACTCAGCTGGGCGGGTGTTTCTGAAAAACCGCATCGATTTGGTGGTATTGAAATAAATTATGGTAAGAAAGAACTTGGCCATCTTCATGGTGATAAATTAGCTGATTTACCATTTCCGAAGTTAAAGCGAGATGAATTAGTGAAGCAAGGATTGGTAAAACCACATCACGTATTACCTGAATCAGGATGGATCAGTTATTATATAAAGAGTGAAGAGGATATTCCATTTGCAATTGAGTTATTTCGTATGCAATATGACCGAATTAAAAAGTAATGAAATAAAGTAGGGTAATAAAAATTTATTTTCATGTCACATCCCTCCTTAATCGTTCGTCTTGTATGTAGAACGATAAGGAGGGATTTTATTATGAATACATTTGATGTAGCAATTGTTGGCGGTGGGCTTGCTGGATTAACAGCATCTATATATTTAGCGAAAGCTGGAAAGAAAGTGATTGTATTAGAAAAATCCAGTCAATTCGGTGGCCGAGGGATGACTATAAATAAAAATGGAATCTGCATGAATCTTGGTGCACATGCTTTATATAGAGGCGGGGCAGCGTTTATAACTTTTAATGAGCTCGGTTTGAATCTTCCAGGTGGAATACCATCTACAAAAGCACATGGAATATGGAAAGGGGATATATTCACCATCCCAACAGATTTTCGCTCAATTTTATCAACACCACTACTTTCGTGGTCTGCAAAAGTACAATTCTCACGTCTTATGATTCGTTTAGGAAATTTAGATGTAGGAGAAGTTCCGAAAATGAGTCTAACTACATGGGCAGAAAATGAAATAAAAGATCCAATGGTTCGTAATATATTTTATGCGCTATGCCGGACAACAACATATACGTTTGCTCCTACAATACAATTAGCATCATCTGTACTAAAGCAAATACAGCTTTCTATAAAAGAAGGAGTGCTTTATGTAGATGGTGGTTGGGAGACGATAATAACAAAATTAAGAGATTTAGCGAATGATGTCGGGGTAAAATTTTTGGCTAAAAAGCATGTTTTGGAAATAGAGCATTATGAAGATAAACAAAGAATACATTGTGTTGATGATGAGGTTTTTGCAGTAGATACAGTCATCGTGACGACTCCGCCAAAAGAGGCTTGTAAAATAATAAAAGGTGCAGAAGGAACAAGTTTGCATAGATGGAATGAACAATCGGTACCGGTTACTGTTGCTGCATTAGATATTGGCTTGAGACAATTACCCAATCCTACACATCAATTTGTATTAGGATTAGATCAACCTATATTTTTCACAAATCAATCGAGAGCAGCTAAATTAAGTGAAGATGGATCAATTGCAGTGAGTCTAATTAAGTACCATAATCCTATGCTAGAGATGAATCATATTCATGAAGATAAAGAACAGTTGGAAAGTACGATGGAGTTGTTACATCCAAATTGGAAAAGAGAAGTTGTTGCACAGCAATATTTACCGAAAATAACAGTAGTACATGATTTTCCTCATATTGACCGTGTTGAAAAGCCGGGTCCTAATATACCTGAAATGCCAGGTGTTTATGTTGCAGGAGATTGGGCAGGGCATGATGAAATATTAGCTGATGCTGCGGTAGCAAGCGGGAAACGAGCAGCGTTACACATTTTAAAGCAATATGAAAGTGAGGCAGTTCATCATGGAAACGGAGCAGTTATATGAAGCGTATCAACCATTATTATTTTCGTTAGCATACAGAATCCTTGGGAGTGTTATGGATGCTGAGGATATCGTTCAGGATGTATTTATCTCGCTAAATAATATAGAAGATCCTCAATCTATAGAAAATATGAAAGCATATTTATGTAAGATGGCGACAAATCGTTCAATTGATAAATTACGATCGGCAGCGCATAAACGTAACGTGTATGTAGGGATGTGGTTACCAGAGCCACTTGTAGACGAGAGTGATGAGCCATCAAAGTCATTTATAATGAAAGAATCCCTTTCCACCGCATATTTATTACTTTTACAACAACTATCTGAGGTAGAAAGGATTGTTTTCATATTAAGAGAGGTTTTCAGTTATGAATACGAAGAAATAGCTTCAATTGTTGATAAGAGTAGTGTGAACTGTAGAAAAATCTTTCAACGTGCACGAAAAAGCATGTTGGAGAAACCGAAGCAATCAAAATTAAGCACGGAGAAAATGGCTTCTTATGTTGAAAAGTTTGTAGCATCATTACAGTGTGGGGATACGGAAGGTATGTTGGAAGTATTAAAAACAGATGCTATATTCAAAGCTGATGGTGGCGGTAAAGTTACAACTGCGATCAATCCGATTTATTCTGCAGATCGAATTATTCGCTTGTTCTTTGGGATTGCACAACGATTGACAGAAGAGTACACTGTTGATTTTAAAATGGTAAATGGTATACCAGGAGTTATAGTTACAATAAATAATAAAGTAACGTATGTTCTTTCGTTTGCATTTGAGGATGAGAAGATTTCAAATATTTATATGATGGTTAATCCTGAAAAACTTATGCATTTAAATGTAAAAATATAAAAAAGCGCATTTCTTTAGAAATGCGTTTTTTTATTATTTTTCTAACATTTCAAGAGGTACATCTTTTTCGCCAGCTACCTCAAATTTAATTTCCCCGTCTTCTTCATAAATACGTGTAATAATCGGTATAGTAATCATTAATTTTTTATGCTGCTTTCGTTTTCGAGCAGCATCTAAGCTAATCACGTTCATTTGTAAGCATCCTTTCTTCTGGAAATATATAAACAAAGAAAATGCGTCCGAAAAGGGCGCTTAATTGAATTTGAAATACCGATTCATTTAAATGGGGTTTATATAATTTAATAACTGCAATTTTAATATGAAATAATATGAATGGAATAATTGCACGTAGAAATTAACTTTACCAAAAAACGAAACAATATGCTATAAAAAATTATAAATCTTTGTCATATAACGGGAAAAAGGATTTCGTTTCGCATATAATAAAAGTAGACGGGCAGCAAGAGCTTTTTCATCATATTGCTTGGAAAGGCGATGAAAAGAATGGATACGTTAGATTCATTATTACTTCAACTTGAACAATATGGAGAAGAGCATGATCGGAATAAAAAAATACGGGAAGAAAAATTACGGAATATTTCTCGTGAGATGGGGCAATTTTTATCAATTTTAGTAAAAGGGTGTAATGCAAAAAACATTTTAGAAATCGGAACTTCTAATGGTTATTCTACATTGTGGTTAGCTAATGCGGTAGAAGAAACAAATGGAAATGTAACAACTGTAGAGCTTTCTTCAGAACGAGTTGGAGAGGCACTTGTCAATTTTGAAAAGGCAAACCTTTTACAAAGGATTGATGTTCACAATCAAGAAGCAGGGGCATTTTTAGATTCACAACTAGATGATTCATTTGATTTTATTTTCCTAGATTCAGAGCGTACGCAATACATGTGGTGGCTTGAACATATAAAACGCATTTTACAACCACAAGGTCTTCTTGTTGTCGATAATGCTACTTCTCATGCGAGTGAATTAGTTGAGTTTATAAAAATGATTGAAGAAGATGAAATGTTTGAAACAGTATTATTGGCATTTCAAAAGGGTGCATTTGTAGCGCGTAAGAAGAAATAGGATTGAGTGTAATATAATTATCACATTGAAAAAGGGTGTATGTCAAAAGATTGCGTGCAGTAGTATGGGAAGGACGTAATTTATATACGTAACATACGAAGAATCCGCCTTCAGCATGTCGGTCTCTAGGTCTTAAGTCTGAGGAAAATTATGTTGTTTACAGGTATACTTATAGTAAGAAACAGGGAATGACTGCATAAGCAGGTATTTCTTGAAAATTGATTTCATATAGGCTGTTTGCAAATGAAATACAATATATTAGATGAAATATAGTGCACATAAATTCGCACATATAAATAAAGGAGCGATTTTGTTGACTGAACTCGAGAAAAAAGAACCCGTATCAATTGTGAAAGATAATAATGTAGAAGTAGTAGTTGATACAGTTATAAAAGATGAAGAACTTGATGAATTAAATAAAGAAGCCGATCTTTATGTACAAAAGTTAAATAGCGAGCAAAATACAGATTTATCGAAAGTATTGTCGCAGCTAGGAGATTTGGGGGATAAAGAACAACAAGCAGCAGGACAAACGTTATCAGCATTAAAACGTCCTGTCACAGCGATGATGAATGGAAAGAATGAAGAAATTCCAAATACATTGTTAGAATTACGCAAAGTAGTATCAGAGCTTGATCCGAATTCATTAAAAGCAAGTGGTATGAAGAAAATTATGTTTAAAGTATTTAAGAAAAATCCACTTGAAACATACGTGCATAAATATCAATCTATAGATAAGCAAATTGAGGAAATTATTAGATCCCTTCTAATTGGTCGTGATAACTTACAAGAGGATACAGTTGGTCTTGAAATGTTAAAAGAACAATCGCACGATAAAATTCATGCTCTTGATAAACAAGTATACTTAGGGAAAAAGCTTGCTGGCATGCTTGAAGCTGAGAAACAAAACCCAGAGCGTCAAAGGGATATTCCGTTAATTAACGATGCATTAGAAAAGATACTTGTACGTACACGTAATATGCAGCAAGCGAAAAGTGTATTATTACAATCTATAGCTTCTGTAGACATCATTAAGAAAAATAATGAAAAATTAACAGAGGCAATACGTAATGCGATTACGATGACGCAAAACGTTGTAACAGTTTCAGCTGCTATTCAGCTTGCATTAACGAATCAACGTAAAACAATTGATGCAGTAAATGCGACGAATGAAGCAATTGAATCGATGGTATTAAGTAATTCTCAAGCGTTAAAACAAAATACAGAAGAAACGACGAAATTGCTTGAAAACCCTGCTATTAGCATGGATAAATTACGTGAATCATTCCAAAATGTGTTCGCTGCAATTGAAGCATCTGAAAAATCGTCAGAACGTATTATTGAGTCAAGCAAGAAGTTCGTTATTGAACTAGACACATTTAATGATGAGATGAAGCAGAAACTCATTCAGCGTCCAAGGAAATAACTGATTATTAGAGGAGGTGAACAAATGAGTTTCATTCAAACAGTACTATTACTACTTGGTACATTGCTTTTAATAGCATTTACTGTCGTTGTTTTAGTCGTATACTTCGGGCGGAAACTGTATTTTTCATGGACGAAGCCATATAAAAGAGCGCAAGATTCTCTAGATAAGATATCAAACAAATCAATACCGTTTCTACAAGAATTTACACAACATCCACTGTTTTATCGCTGGATTCGCACCGAAGGAAAGAAAGAACAAAATACATTAAATACTCTATTTTGTGCATCAGGTCAACGTACGAGAGAGCAAGTCTTCTCGATGTTACCGAAAGAAAAGCAGAAAAAAGTGCATGTAATGGCAAAAACTACGAAAAAGCTTACGAATGAAGATATTGATGTGGCTGCGATGAAAGTGAAAGATTTCTTAAGACAAGAAACGCAGCAAACTGTAAAACCGACAGACTTATCATTTTACAAATTGTATTTTTATGACCGTTATCCAGACGCATTAAATACAATTCAAGCGTATAAATGCTCAATAAATCCTTCATTACAAAGAACGGTTGATGATATTACAATTTCAGTATTAAATGCACTTCCGTACTATCAAGAGCAACGCATGTTTGAACAACAACATAAACTTGAAACATTCTTAATGAAAGATTTAACGGCCATGTTATCGTTGGTAGTACAATTACCACCTTCACAAAGACCAGAGAAGGAAGAAGAACTGAAGATCTACTTGGAAAATTTCAAAAAAGAAATGGAAGTAGTAGAGCGAGATATTCGCGACTCGATTGATCACGATTTAAATGTGAAGATGAGAGCAGCGACTGAGAAGTTTAAGAATAAATAACAAAAAGCGCCTTAAAAGCTAAATAACACAGCTTTAAGGCGCTTTTTTTATGAGGTTTTATTTTGCTCTAACGGTAGTATGACTAGAAGCCACACTTTCATTATGCAATCGATCAACTGCAGTTACGACATACGTATACGTTTCTCCAGAAATAGCGGTTTTATCTACATAAATTTCTCCAAGTTTTGTTTTTCTTACAGTAGTAAGTAAATTTTTGGGGTTTTGTATATCCACTTCATTTTTCCCATTCACGCGGTAAATAGCGTAATAAGCAGAATCATTATCTCTATTGTCAATGATACCGATTGCAATACCTTCATTTCTTGGAATGGCACCTTTTAAAGTTGGTTGTTTTGGTGGATCATGATCAAGCCAAGGCATAGGCGGGATTAATGCAGGATGTTTATATATGTTTTTTGAAAGTCTATCTTTAACTCCGAGTGGATTGTTATTAATATCTTTTAAGCTAAAATGCATACTACCTTTTATATCAGGATATAGCCGGTTTAATGCAATTTGTTTTGGATATTCTTCTGGATCAGACCAAGCAGGGACGGAGTTATTATTAATTTTATAGGCCGCTTGACCGATGTATAGGTGAAGCGGTTTGTTATTTGTTTCTTTAACCCACCAATCTACTAATATGTCATATGCAGCTGGGGTGAAACCTATATTCCAATATATTTGCGGTGTAATGTAGTCAATATATCCTTTTTGTATCCACTCACGTGTGTCAGCATAAAGGTCATCATAGTTTCTTTGGCCTGCGGTTGTGTTAGAGCCAGTGGGATCGTCAGCTATATTTCGCCATACGCCGAACGGACTAATGCCAAACTTTACATATGATTTTTCTTGTTTTATAGCAGTATTTAAATCTTTTACAAGTTCATTTACATTATTACGTCGCCAATCTTCTATATTTGTAAATCTACCATTATTATATGTTTCGTATGTTTTCTGATCTGGAAATTCTTCACCGGCTACTTTATATGGGTAAAAATAATCATCCATATGCAGCGCATCAATATCGTAATTTTGTACGATTTCTAAAGCGCCTTCTGTTATAAATTTTTTCACTTCCGGAATACCGGGATTGTAATATAACTTTCCGCCATAAGTGACAACCCAATCGGGATGTTGCCTTGCAGGGTGATTATTTGATAATCGATTTATATCGGTGTGATTCATCGTTATTCGGTATGGGTTAATCCAAGCGTGGAATTCTATATTTCTTTTATGAGTTTCTTCAATCATAAATGCGAGCGGGTCATAACCAGGATCTTTTCCTTGTGTTCCTGTAATGTATTCAGACCAAGGACCGTAATTTGAAGGATAGAAAGCATCAGCGGTTGGTTTAATTTGTACAACAACTGCATTCATACCAGTGCTTTTTACATCGTCTAATAATCTTATAAATTCTTGTTTCTGTTTTTCAATGGGTAAGCCAGTTTTTGAGGGCCAATCAATATTCAGAACAGATGCAATCCATACAGCACGTAATTCATGTTTTTTGTACGTAGTATTTACTTCAGCATAAGTAAAGTGAGGGGGAATGAAAGAGAAAGGGATGAACAAGATGACGATACAACATATCATTAATAAACGTTTAACGATCATTTATACGCCTCCCTATCATATGATTATTTAAAATAATATATGAGGCGAGGTTGACTTTGCAATAGAGAAAAATGCATATTGAAACATTAATTTAATAGGAAAAATATTTTTAATGAAATTTACTTTCATTATAACTAAATTCATTTACTACTTCATATGCTTGTTAGTAAAGTGAAACTTCCTTTCATTTGAAGGGTAATAAATTATAAGTATAGGAGGATTAATAAATGAAAGTTTTGTTCGTCTGTTCTGGAGGAATGTCCAGTGCAATTGTTGTAAACGCTTTAAAAAAAGAAGCGGAGAAAAATGGTGTGAACATGGAAGTGCATGCAATTGGAACGAATGAGGTAGAGGAAGAAGTAAAGAATGGCTGGGATGTCGTAATGGTGGCACCTCAAATAAGACACCGATTTGACTCTGTAAAAAAATTTGCAGAGGAGGAATCTATTCCGTGTGGCATCATACCGCCGCAAGCATACACACCGCTTGGTGGCCCGACTTTATTAAAAACTGTAAATGAATTAATAAGTTAGGGGGAAACGTTATGAATAAGTTTGTCACGTTTCTTGATAAAAACTTATCTGGACCGATGGCAAGGCTTTCTGAGCAGAGACATTTACAAGCAATCCGTGATGGAGTTATTTCGGCGTTACCATTTATTATAGTAGGAAGCTTCTTTTTAATAGTAGCATTTCCACCACTGCCGAAAGATAGTTTCATATCAGTTTGGGCATTAAAGAATCAAACAAGTATATTGATACCATATCGTTTAACCATGTTTATTATGTCCTTATATATCGCATTTGGAATAGGATATAATTTAGCGAAAAGTTATAAATTAGATGCTTTATCAGGAGCACAGCTCGCGGTATGTTCACTACTTTTAACATTAACGCCTGAGTTAATTGATAAAAAAGGATTCATGCTTCCGATGACAAATCTCGGAGGTCATGGATTATTTGTGACGATGATTGTTTCTATTTTATCCGTAGAGATTTTAAGATTTTGTAAGAAGAAAAATGTAATGATTAAAATGCCAGAACAAGTACCGCCATCTGTATCGCGTTCATTTGAAGCACTTATACCTGCAGCATTCGTTATTATTATAATGAGTCTAGTAACTGTCGTTTTTAGCATTGATTTACACCATGTTGTTGATAAATTAGCAGCACCATTAGTAAAAGCTGGGGATAGTTACTTCGGTGTAATGATTCCAGTGTTTTTAATTACGTTTTTTTGGTCATTCGGAATCCATGGTGTGTCGGTTGTTGGAACTGTTGCTCGGCCATTATGGGAAGTATACCTAGGGAAAAATGGTGAAGCAGTTGCTAGTGGAGCAGATCAGTTGCCATTTATTTCACCAGAGCCGTTATATCAATGGTTTATATGGATTGGCGGTTCTGGTGCGACGTTAGGGCTTGTATTAGCTATGATTATATTTGGTCGATCGAAATATTCGAAAGCATTATCAAGAACTTGTATTGTTCCAGGGATTTTTAATATTAATGAACCAGTCATATTCGGATTACCGATTGTACTAAATCCAATTTTAATTATCCCATTTATCATTACACCACTTGTAACAGCAACTGTTGCATATTCAGCAACTGCGATGGGATTTGTAACACCAACGCATATTATGCCGCCATGGACATTACCTGCTCCAATTGGTGCATATTTAGCAACAGGTGGAGATTGGCGTGCGATTGTATTAGTTTTTATAAATATAGCAATATCGTTCCTTATTTATTTACCATTCTTTAAAATGTACGACAAAAATATGCTTGAAATTGAAAAGAATGGTGACGGGGAATCTGTTAATCCTTAATCTGCACGCTGTTATTTTGAGTGATAGACTTTTTGTCTATCACTTCTTTCACATTAAAACTAGAAAGGGGGAAATAGAATGAATATAAAATTTAGTTATAAAGGCGTATTTTTATTATTATTTGGAGTGATTTGTGCAAATTTACTTTTTGTCCCTTTATTAGGCATGCTAAATCTATCACAAATGCATAGTATATGGCTCGTTACAAGTATTGCGGCAAGCGTTTTGCTTACGGTAGTTGTTTCTTTCATTGATGGATCGTTTGCATCGAAAGCTCAGTTGTTTTTTAGATTTATATTGTTTTCGATTGGTTGTACGTTCGTTACTTACATGATTGTTTTTTAGTAAATAGGAGGTCATGCACGTTATGTATATTGCAGGGGTAATGTCTGGTACTTCATTAGATGGAATAGATGTAGCACTCGTTCATATAGAAGGAAGTGGTGTAGATTCTAAAATCGAACTCATCCATTTTACTACTGTTCCATTTTGTAATGATATGAAAAATGAGATCCAACAAGCGTTATCAATTGAAACTTCGAATGTCCAACTTATATGTAGTTTAAATTTTAAACTTGGTTTATGCTTCGCCAATGCTGTAAAGGAAGTTTGTAAAGAGGCCAATTTTCCTTTGAGACAATTAGATTTAATAGGCTCTCACGGACAAACGATTTATCATCAGCCAAAGCAAGAAGGGAATATTATTTCTTCAACATTGCAAATTGGGGAACCAGCAGTAATAGCATATGAAACGAACACGACGGTTATCTCGAATTTCCGAACGATGGACATGGCGGCAGGGGGACAAGGTGCACCACTTGTACCATATTCAGAGGTTATTTTATATCGGCATCAAACTAAAAATAGACTACTACAAAATATTGGCGGGATTGGTAATGTTACAGTTGTTCCAAGTAAACGAAGTAAAGAGAGTGTTATTGCTTTCGATACTGGACCAGGCAACATGGTAATCGATGAAGTATGTCAAAGATTATTTCATGTACCATATGATCAAAATGGTTGGATTGCAAAGGAGGGGGTAGTTGTAAATGAAATTTTAACATACTGTATGAACCATCCATTTTTGAACATGAAACCACCAAAATCAACAGGTAGAGAACAGTTTGGAGAAGCGTTTGTGACTGGATTATTGAATCGATTTAAAAAGCATAGTAAAGAAAATATATTGGCAACTGTCACGATGTTTACAGCATGTTCAATTGTTCATCATTATAAGGAGTGTATTTTACCGTATTATGACATTGATGAGGTGATTTTAGGTGGTGGTGGAAGTTATAATAATACACTTGTTGAAATGATACGGAATGGATTAAGAGAAGAGAAATGTAGTATATGTATACAAGAGGATATTGGTCATTCTTCAGCAGCGAAAGAAGCGATTGCATTTGCTATTTTAGCAAACGAAACGTATCATCGTAATCCGAGTAATGTGCCGAGCGCAACAGGTGCTAAGAATTCCGTGGTTTTAGGGAATGTAACATTCCCTCCAATATGTAAATGAA
This sequence comes from Bacillus sp. AR8-1, assembly GCF_008042345.1. Classification (NCBI taxonomy): domain Bacteria; kingdom Bacillati; phylum Bacillota; class Bacilli; order Caryophanales; family Bacillaceae; genus Bacillus; species Bacillus sp. AR8-1. The sequence continues at coordinate 102,496 of NZ_QNUB01000001.1, read as the reverse complement.
AATGAGGCGAACATATGAAGTATATGATTGGAGTAGATGGCGGGGGAACGAAGACAGAGGCAATTGCATTTGATCAAAATGGAAATGAAGTTGTAAGAGGTACGAGCAGATTTGGAAATGTATTAATAGATTTTGATCAGGCGCTTTTGCATATTATGGAAGCAATTAATCAATGCCAGAAGAATTTAATAAATGAGCATTGCGTTTGTATTTGTTTAGGATTAGCTGGTATAAGCGGAGCGAATACAAATGAATTAACATTACGTTTAAAAAAGAAATACGGAACAAAAATTGAAATTTTTAATGATGCAATGATCGCGCATGCAGCTGCTTTAAAAGGTAAGGATGGAATATTAACTATAGGTGGTACAGGTGCAATTTGTATAGGAAAGAAAGGAGAAGTATATCAGTATAGCGGTGGATGGGGACATATTTTAGGAGATGAAGGGAGCGGATATTGGATTGCATTACAAGCTTTAAAGAAAATGACAATTCAATTCGATCAAGGAATCAGCCTTTGTCCATTGAGTTTGAATATTCAAAGGCAGTTTCAACTTTTGACACCGTCTCATATAAAAAGCTTAGTATATACTTCTTCTAAAGATAAAATTGCAGCAATCGCACCATTAGTTATTCAGGAAGCGAGAAGTGGCAATGATGATGCGCATGAAATTATAATGCAAGCTGGAAAGGAATTAGCAAGGATTACAGTAAATGTTTATAACAAGTTGAACTTTAAGCACTCAACGCCAATTGCAGTAAGTGGGAGTATATTGCGTTGCGTTCCTGAAATATATGATGAATTTAAGAAATGCTGCGAGAAAAGTATAGGAGAAGGTACATTTATATCACAATCACAATCAGCAGTGAAAGGAACATACCATTTAATGAGGGATATATATTTTTAAAATTAGCGCATGAGAATTTTTGTATGATTTGTAAAAATATGATGTTAAAATGTATAAAGGGATGTATGTTAAAAACGTACAATATACGTAGTAATTGAATATTGTATATGTATTCCCATTTAGAAAGTGAATGATTACATGATTAATAGTATGCAGTTTTTATATTTGGTGGCTTCTTATTTAATTGGAAACATATTGACCGCTTATATAGTAACAAAATTGAGACATAACGTTGATATTAGGGATGAAGGAAGCGGAAATCCTGGCGCAAGAAATATGGGGCGCGTATATGGAAAAGGGTATTTCATCGCTACATTTTTAGGGGATGCGATTAAAGGGGCAATCGTTGTTACTGTTGCAAAATATCTTTTTGAAGATCCTACATTCATAATGTTAACATTATTGGCCGTTATTATTGGACATATTTACCCAGTTTTATTTAAAGGTAAGGGCGGTAAAGGTATTTCAACATTTATTGGAGGATTAATCGCATTTGATTATTTGATAGCGCTTACCCTCATAGGCATTTTTATTGTATTTTATTTAATATTCAAAGGATTTACGAAGCCAGGACTAATTACGATTGCTTGTTTACCAATTTGTATGATTCTTTATTCTTATTCTGTTGTTACGACTATTTTAAGTGGAATGATTATTGTACTTATTCTATATGTAAATCGAGAATAAAATAAATGTTTAATAAGTGGGGATAATCTCCACTTATCATTTTTTATTAAATAGATAAAGGAGATAAGGCATGGGGTTAATTTATAAAGTTGCTGATCAAGATTGGGAATTTGAAAGTATACATAAATTAAATTATAAAACTTTTGTAGAAGAGATTCCGCAACATGAAGAAACGAAAGACCGGTTTCGTATAGATCGGTTTCATGAAGAAAATACATATTTAATTTGTTTAGATGAGGATAGATTAGTAGGTATGGTCGCGGTGCGGGGAAAACGACCATTCTCGTTAGATTATAAAATTTCAAATTTAGATGTTTATTTGCAAGAGCATGGAGAAAAAGTGTATGAAATTCGTTTACTTTCAGTAGAACGTGAATATAGGAATGGAAGAGCGTTGTTAGGATTAATCCGTTTTCTACATCGTTATTTGCTTCTAAATGGATATGAATTAGCACTCATTTCTGCAACAACACGTGAACTAGCTTTATATGAGCAAATGGGATTCAAATCTTTCCATACGTTAGTTGGTACAGAAGAAGCAGCCTTCCAGCCAATGTATGTTACCCCTGCTATGTTTGAAGAATCGAGCGTTGGGGGGATTATGACGAAAGAATATACGTTTTTACCTGGTCCAGTAGATATTGAAGAGAACGTTCGAAAGGCATTTTCTACGCGGCCTATTTCGCATCGCTCTAAGTCATTTCAAGTGATGATGGACAATGTGAAAAAACGGTTACTTTACATGACAAAAGCAAAACATGTACAGCTTATGTTAGGAACAGGGACGTTAGCAAATGATGCGATCGCTTTACAGTTACGTTCTTTAAAAGGGAAAGGACTAGTATTAACAAATGGGGAATTTGGTAATAGATTAGTTGGACATGCAAAACGAGCACAGTTACATTTTGATACTTATAAAAAGGAAATGGGAGATCCATTTATTTATATCGAATTAGAAGAAATCATGACAACTGGAAATTATGAATGGCTTTGGTTTGTTCATCATGAAACATCTACTGGAATGTTAAACGATTTAAACGAGCTAAACACTCTTTGTAATGAGAATCAAATAAAACTATGTGTAGATTGCATAAGCTCAATTGGAGCAATACCATTAGACTTAAAGGATGTGTATTTTGCAAGTGGTGTTAGCGGTAAAGCGATTAAATCATATACAGGAATTTCTTTCGTTTTTCATAACCACATTGTAAAAATAAACGAGGCTGTGCCGGCCTATATGGACATTGGTATGTATGAAGAAAATGAAAGCATTCCATATTCTCATTCATGGAATTTAATTTATGCTTTGCAAGAAGCACTGAAGAGATTTGAAGATGAAAAAGTATATGTGAAAATTAAAGAGACATATGATTATATGGAAGAAGCTATTACTAGTATAGGATTAAAACTTGTTTCACCTAAAGAACATGCCGCGAAAATTATATTTACGATTCAATTAAGCGAAGGTCAGTCTTCTAAAACGGTAGGTGATGCGTTAGCTTTACAAGGATATATTGTCCATTATGAATCAGCGTATTTACAAAAGAATAACTGGATCCAAATTGCATGCCTGAATCATTATAAAGAACGTCATATGAAGAGGATGTTAAATTGTTTGCAAATGTGTTTATTTCAGAGTGGGGTACATATATAAAGACTTTTTCTTTTCGTATAAAGGAGCTACGACTTACGAAAACTTAGGAATAGAACATTGGAAGAGGTGTAAGTATGATAACTAGAAAACTACCATTACATATAGACGATATTAAAAAAGCTCACAAGATTCTAGATAGAAATGCTCGTAAAACGCCATTAGTAAAATCTTTTTACTTGACTAGTAAAACGGGCGGAGAAATTCATTTGAAATTAGAAAATATGCAATTAACGGGTTCTTTTAAATTCCGTGGCGCATTTAATAAAATGTCGCGGCTCACGGATCAAGAAAAAGAAAAAGGTGTAATTGCATGTTCAGCAGGTAATCATGCACAAGGAGTTGCATTATCTGCTCATTTACTCGGTATTAAGAGTAAAATTGTTATGCCAATTTCAGCACCGCAGGCGAAAGTTGAAGCAACTAGAGGATATGGATCTGAAGTGATTTTACATGGTGAAACCTTTGATGATGCAAAGGCAAAATGTGAAGAAATTATAAGGGAAACAGGTGAGACATACTTACATCCATATGATGATGTAGAGGTAATGGCTGGTCAAGGTACAATTGGATTAGATATTCTTGATGATATGTGGGATGTAGATACTGTCATTGTACCAATAGGTGGAGGCGGAATTATTTCTGGTATTTCTGTAGCATTAAAATCTTTTAATCCATCGATTAATATAATTGGTGTCCAAGCAGATAATGTTCATGGAATGAAGGCATCTTACGATAAAGGAGCAATTGTAGAACATTATGAGGCGCCTACTATTGCAGATGGTTGCGCTGTTAAAATACCAGGGGAATTAACATTTGAAATTGTAAAAGAATTAGTAGATGATATTGTAACTGTATCAGAAAAAGAACTGGAAGTAGCGATGAAAGATTTATTACAACGTGGGAAAGCTGTTGTAGAAGGTGCAGGTGCATTAGCAACTGCTGCACTTCTTGCAGGAAAAGTTGATAGCTATATAAAAGGAAAAAAAGTAGTAGCGGTTATATCTGGTGGGAACGTAGACTTACAGCGTATATCAAGTGTATGTGAGCACTTTTTTGTCGCTAATGAAGTGAAATAGTTTTATGAAAGAAGAGCTAAGAGAAATAATCTTAGCTCTTACTTTTTGTCTACCGTTTACTGTAAGTAGCAATAAATTTACTGTTTAATGAATGGTTTTATTTAAGCGTCAATTTTTACACATATCTTGAATGTTACAATAATTATTTCAATATTGTCGAAACATAAGCAGAAATTTAATATAATAGTTTTAATGTGCTAATGAGCGGTGAGGAGGGCAGGTCATGAATAAAGAAGAACAGGTCATGAACGGTTTCAGGGAATTATATAATAAGCTGGTTTGGCTTAATAAAGATAAGATGGAAGAAGGTCTTAAAGGTTTTAAGTCTTCTGAAGTTCACTGCATTGAATATATTGAAAACAATGCAGATTCTAACGTGACACAACTCGCAGAGGCTTTTTATGTGACTCGCGGTGCTATAAGTAGAATGACTAAGAAGCTCATACAAAAAGGCCTTGTTGAAAGTTACCAAAAGTCAGAAAATAAGAAAGAAATTTATTTTAAGCTTACCGAACAAGGGAAAGAAATTTATAAAATCCATGAAAATCTGCACAAAGAGTTTCAAGAGCGGGATAAAGCTGTATTTGAGCAAGTAACTGAAGAAGAATTCGACAGTATAATTAGCTTTGTGGAAAAGTATAGTAGACATTTGGATGCAGAAATAAAGAAACAAGGTATACATATTAAATCGTAATACATTTTAATAATGAAATGGCAGCCTTACTTTAATGAGAATAGGCTGCTTTTTTATCATGTTTTTTTGTTGACTAATCAACAAAACAGAGTTATCATTTTGTTGACGAAGCAACAAAAAGTTTTAAGGAGAGAAGTTAAATGTCTATATTTAGATCACAAAATGAAAGGAAAACTGAAAAAAACATAGATAAACATGCGTTACTATTCGGACTTATTTCTGTATTTCTTTGTGGTATAGGTTTCAGTATCATCATGCCTGTAGTCCCATTCTTAGTACAGCCATATACAAGTAATCCGGAAGAACAAGCATTAGTTGTTACACTACTAACTTCCGTATATGCGGCCTGCGTGTTTTTAGCTGCTCCAGCACTCGGGGTTTTAAGCGATAAGTATGGCCGTCGTCCATTCCTTTTAATATGCTTATTTGGTTCTGCAATTGGGTACTTGGTTTTTGGCATAGGAGGAGCTTTATGGGTATTATTTGCTGGACGCATAATAGAAGGAATAACAGGCGGGAGCATAAGTACTATCTTCGCATATTTTGCAGACATTATTCCAAAAGAGCAGAGAACGAAATACTTTGGATGGGTGAGTGCAGTTGTAGGTGCGGGAACTATCATTGGCCCAACCATTGGGGGGGTACTTGCCAAGTTTGGTGATACTATACCTATGTATTTTGGTGCAATCATAACGTTAATAAATGTTGTATATGGGATCAAATATATGCCTGAGAGTCTTGACAAAAATAATAGGTTGAAAGAGATTACTTTTGTAAGGTTAAATCCTTTTGCACAGCTAGCAAACATACTTTCCATGAAAAATTTAAAATGGTTACTTGTCTCAGCGTTTTTACTTTGGATACCTAACGGATCTTTACAAGCAATTTTCACGCAATTTACAATGGATACTTTCAGTTGGAAACCTGCATTAATCGGACTTATGTTTTCAATTTTGGGCTTTCAAGACATTGTTTCACAAAGTTTTATCATGCCAAAGCTTTTGATCAAGCTTAGTGATAAACAAATAGCAATTCTTGGGATGGTTTCGGAGATTATAGGATACAGTTTTATTGCGGCATCAGCTTTGTTTTCACTCTATCCACTACTTATCGTTGGGATGCTGATGTATGGTTTTGGGGATTCAATTTTCGGACCTTCATTCAACGGGATGCTTTCAAAGTCTGTTAGTTCTAGTGAACAAGGAAGGATTCAAGGTGGAAGCCAATCTATTCAAGCTTTAGCAAGAATGATTGGTCCTATTATTGGAGGGCAAATCTATGTATCGCTTGGTCATGCTGCACCTGCTTTTATGGGTGTGATCCTTATAGTCGCGGCAATAGCAGTTTTGTATAAGGGGACACATGCAACTGTATAACAGATAGAAATAAGAACAAATAAAAGGGTGCCAGAACTTAGGAATAAGTGCTGACACCCTATTTGTTTACGGTTTGAGGACTAAGAGAAATTCTTTTACTGTTTAGGAATTTATTCTGCAATGCTCTCATGGGAAATGACTAGATAGTTTAATTATGCTTGTGCTGAAGTAAATAATGACTCCATCTTTACTTTGCTCTTCTCTCGAATTTCAGCATCTGCGTGTCTCATAACGTATTTATGCGCTACAGCGATTGCTAAAACATCATCTAATAAGCCAATCCCAATAATAGCAGCTATATCTGGAATGAAATCGATTGTTAATACGTAATAAGATAAAGCGGCTAATATTATGAATTTCGCTTTAGTAGGTAATTCTTTCTTTTTCATTGTGTAGAATAAAATAATACTTTCATATACGCTGGATTTACCGAGGTTTACAGAGCTTTTTTTGAACTTTTTCCAAAGTGTCTGTTTCTCCATATAAACACTCCTTTTACAAAAACATAGATTTTTTAAAAGGATGGACAAAGAAGTGAGAGATTAATCAATTTTATTGTTTTTCTTAATTATATATTTCCATAAAAATAGGGGAATACCTGTTCAAAATAATATAATGTGGATTATGCAACGATTCACAGTGTTCCGTTACATAGTATATATATTGTAAGATGTATGTGGGTGATTTAGTTATTATTATGCATTTTATAAGCGGTATGGGGGAAGAAAAATGAAAATAATAGAACTACCAATTGAATTCGAATTTAACGGGCAAAAACAATGTATTTATCCAAGTTTAATTATATTACATAATGAATTAACGTTAGTTGATACAGGATATCCAAGTTTTTTACCTTTAATTGAAAATGCAATATTAAAACATGGATATGAGATGAAAAACTTAAAGAATATAATTATTACCCATTATGATGACGATCATATAGGATCTTTATATGATTTCAAAGTGAAATATCCAAATATTAATGTTATTGCTAGTGAAATTGAATCTAACTATATTAATGGTGATATAAAATCAGAGAGGTTAGTTCAAGCTGAAGAAATGTTAGAACGTATGCCAAATGAAGAAAAAGAATTTGGCAAATGGTTTATACAACAGTTAAAAAATATAAAACATATTTCCGTCGATGAAAAAGTACATGATGGTCAAATGATTTTGAATAATGAATGTCAAGTAGTGGCAACGCCAGGACATACCTCGGGGCATATTTCATTATATTTTCCGAATTTAGACTGTGTAATTACAGGAGATGCAGCGGTTCAAGAGAATCGAGAATTAGTTATAGCTAATCCGAATTTTTGTTTAGATATAGAAAGGGCGGAACAGTCTTTAAATAGGATTAAAAGTCTTAAAGCAGCACAGTATTATTGCTATCATGGAGGAAAACTTACTTTATAAAATAATGAAAACCGGTCTTTCCTAAATCGAAAAGATCGGTTTTTTAGTTCATATATTTTGCGATTTCAACCAAATCAGTAACATTATATTTCGGTAAAATTGAAATATATATATAAAGAAGAATATATATAATTTGAGCAAGGGTATAGGGGGGAGAAGATGGGTTCGTTATTTGATGTAATAGCAGATATCATTTTATTTTATCCTCGAAATGACATGAAATTGAAACACCATATCGCAAAATTAAGTGAATTAGAGTGGTTTTGAAATCTACATGAAGATCCGAAGTATACAAGTTTAATTTGGAGTAATAGAAAAATTAAGAAGTTCATTTTGTCTTCTACTAACATGGAAGCATTAATAAAATCTGAGAAAAAGCAAAAAGAATTTGTTCATCTAGTACAGGATGAATATAAAAAAAGAAGATAAGAATTTTTTTATTTTTCATATTTGGCGAAACAAATGGTACAATGAAAGCTAATGTGAAAAATAAGGAAAAGAAGTGGTCTATTTGAAAAACTTTTTAGAATTAGGAATTAGTGAAACTTTTAATCATACATTACGTGAAAATGGAATTACAGAAGCAACACCAATTCAAGAGAAGGCAATTCCTGTTATTATGTCAGGTAAAGATATTATTGGGCAGGCGAAAACAGGAACGGGTAAAACGTTAGCATTCGTGTTACCGATTTTAGAAAAAATCGATCCAGAGTCTAGTGATGTTCAGGCTTTAATTGTTGCACCAACAAGGGAACTAGCCCTGCAAATTACAACTGAAATTAAAAAAATGCTTGTTCAAAGAGAAGATATTAATGTACTAGCGATTTATGGTGGGCAAGATGTAGCACAACAGTTGAGAAAATTAAAAGGTAATACACATATTGTTGTTGCAACACCAGGAAGATTATTAGATCATATACGACGTGAAACAATTGATTTAAGTAATCTTTCAACGATTGTACTAGATGAAGCGGATCAAATGCTTTATTTTGGTTTCTTATATGATATTGAAGATATTTTAGATGAGACACCTGGTAGTAAACAAACGATGTTATTCTCAGCAACGATGCCAAAAGATATTAAAAAATTGGCGAAACGTTATATGGATGAGCCGCAAATGATTCAAGTACAAAGTGAAGAAGTAACGGTAGATACAATTGAACAGCGTGTCATTGAGACGACAGATCGTGCAAAGCCAGATGCACTTCGTTTTGTTATGGATCGTGATCAGCCATTTTTAGCAGTTATTTTCTGTCGTACAAAGGTTAGAGCAAGTAAGCTTTATGATAATTTAAAAGGACTAGGTTATAATTGTGCTGAACTTCATGGTGATATACCTCAAGCGAAACGTGAAAGAGTTATGAAGAGTTTCCGCGAAGCTAAAATTCAGTACTTAATCGCAACGGATGTAGCAGCTCGTGGACTTGATGTAGATGGTGTAACGCACGTATTTAACTTTGATATCCCTGAAGATGTAGAAAGTTATATTCACCGCATTGGCCGAACAGGACGTGCAGGTGGATCAGGTCTTGCAATTACGTTCGTTGCAGCGAAAGATGAAAAACATTTAGAAGAAATTGAAAAAACGCTTGGTGCACCAATACAAAGAGAAATAATCGAACAACCGAAGATAAAACGTGTAGATGAAAATGGAAAACCGGTACCAAAGCCGGCTCCGAAGAAATCAGGTCAAAATCGTCAAAGAGATAGCCGTGAAGGTTCAAGAAGTGAATCAAGACGTGATTCGAGAAATAGCTCAAGAAATGATTCAAGAAATAGTTCGAGAAATGAAAACAACCGATCATTTAATAAGCCAAGTAATAAAAAAGGTAGTACAAAGCAAGGTCAGCAAAGACGTGGCCGTTAAATAGTTATAATTGTAAAAGAGTCGCAAAATATTGTGGCTCTTTTTTTGTTTGTATACAACAAGGATGATGGCAAGAAAAAAACAAAAATTTCATTCACCGTATTTGAAATTTATAAAGGAAATTTTATAGTCCAAAACCATTAGAGCGAGGGTATTACTATCATTCAGCAGAACACTTTGGTTAAAAAAAGGTATTGAAGCGAGCGAGTATTTTCATTACACATTCCGCAATTATCGAAATAGAACAAGAGAAGTTTATGAAGGATTAAACTCGTATTGGTGTACGATCGTTGGAAACTGGAAAACTAATTTGTTAGTTTTGATCGATGAGGAACTCGAGAAGCAACACTGCCATCCTTATGAGGAAATTGCTTACGACGATGAAGGTAATGTAGTGATAATATGCGAAATAAGAAAAAAGGACTAGCAGTCGTACCTGCCGTCCTTTAATAGGAGAAAAAGTAATCTTGTTTAGAACTACGCATAAACAGAAAATCTGCTTGTAATTAGTTTTACCCTAAATATACGTGTCTATACAAAAAAGGGATAAGTAAAAAATACTTATCCCCGGAAGGGAAATCCCAAGCACAAAAATGGCTCGTATTGGTCTGCAGGTTCAAAAGTAGTATATGTAAAACGAAAAATCTCATACAAAAAGCAGACAACGATTTTGGTTGTCTGCCAGTGAGTTCAATGAGTTAGCTAATTGTGATAATTTGCATCCCCATTGCGAGAAGAGTGAAGCTGCTAGTTCAAATAGCTTGTTGGTATTATTTTCGATTTCTTAAAAAATATACAGAGAAAGCAGATAAGTGAAGAACCTACCTGCTTTTGCTGTAACAAAAGAAAGAGGTATTAGCCGTGGACACGGCGGCTTGAAAATAGTATGTATTTTTATTTGAAAAATATTCACGGGGTGAAGAAACGTGGAATGTTTGATAAAGGTGTTTGTGAAATTAATCGGCTAATTAGTAAAACAAAATAGTTATTTGGGAGAAAGAGAAAATGAATATGAGATGAATTGAAGCTGTTGAAGAATTATTTGAAGTGATGAAAGAATGCTTTTGGAACGGAACATCTTTAAAGGGTGAAGCTAATGATTTTAATATTGTATCTTGGCTGATTGAAGAAGCGACGCGTAAAACAAAATAAAGATTTCATCTTGTAGCAATGGGGAATAGATATGTGTACTTATTGGGGGAAAGTAGATAAAGAGTTCTTTAAGAGGCAAGAACCGGAACAAAATAAAAGAGCGGCTAGCAAAAGCTAACTGCTCAATACAAGGAGATACAGAGAAGACTACTTTAAATGAATGTTGGCATACAGCCTACATACAGTATTGACCGAATATTTATTTTAAATTCAATTTATTTAAAGTAAACATTCCAACAGATAAAATGGTTGCGCCTGCTACAGAACCTAGCCAGTCTCTCCAGCCTAATGTATTTAAAGATGCATCTGTTAAATCCGTAATTAAGAAGATAGCAAACATTAATACACCAAATGCTAAGCATCCCCAAAATGTTTGCAAATATTTAATCATTTTCTTTCGGAACTTGCTCATATAAATCACCCTTATTAATAATTTATATTTTTATAAATAAATTATCGCATGTGCAAAAATTAAAAGTACAAAATATGCAATATTACATATTGGAACTCAACAAAATACTCCATTGATAAGAACATAGATCGAACGGAGGGGAACCGTGTCGTATGAATCAATTGTCATTTTTTGAAGTCATCGATGTAAAGGAGATGCGCTGACTTGTGGTGAAGGAGCTGAAAAACTACAAAGTGTTGTGCGTCTGGATGAAGAATCGAGAAAAATAGGATCAAGCGGAGGGCATCGTTCTTTTCCTAAAATGAAAGATGACGATAAAAAACATGAGATACGTTTTAAACAAATTGAGCGTACGTTAAAAAATAAAAATTTATAAAGGAAATAGAAAGTAGGATGTTGTATATACAATAATAGGAAACTTTTTGCAAACTAAACATATAATTTTAATAGACCGACAGTCGGTCAGGTGGGAAGGAGAACTTGAATGCGAATTGTAAAGGAGTATGAGGAGCGTAGAAAGGAAATTTTAGAAACAGCTGAGCGTTTGTTTCTTACGAAAGGTTATACGAAAACAACCGTAAATGACATTTTAAAAGAAATAGGTATAGCAAAGGGGACGTTTTATCATTATTTTAAGTCGAAGGAGGAAGTAATGGATGAAATCATTATGAGGATTATTAAAGAGGATGTCACTAAGGCGAAAAGGATTGTCTCCAATCCCGATATCCCCGTTTTAGATAAGTTATTTAAAATTTTAATGGAACAATCACCAAAATCAGGAGACGTAAAAGAAAAAATGATTGAACAATTCCATCAACCGAATAATGCAGAAATGCATCAGAAAAGTTTAGTACAATCCATTATACATTTATCTCCTGTATTAACGGAAGTTTTAGAGCAAGGAATAGAAGAAGGCATATTTTCTACTCCATACCCACGAGAAACAATTGAATTATTACTCTCTTCAGCACAAGTCATATTTGATGATGGTTTATTCCAGTGGAAACCGGAAGAAATGATGAGAAGAGCTAAGGCTTATATTAAAATGATGGAAGTATCTGTTGGAGCGAAAGAAGGGTCCTTTGATTATATGATCGAGGTTTTAATGAAACAGAAATAGCTTTTTTCTGTTTGGGTATTATAGACCGGCAGTCGGTCTAGACTAAATGAAGGATGTGATGAGGATGCCAGCAAGTATTCAATCTTCCTTGAAAGATTTTCACTTAATGGTAAGTGGTCAAATTATTACTATTTTAGGTTCAACACTATTACGTTTTGCACTGTCTTTATATGTGCTAGATATAACAGGACGTGCCGATATATTTGCAGGGTTATATGCCATAACGAGTATCCCGTTTTTGTTAGCTCCTCTTGGCGGAGCGATAGCAGATCGTTTCAACCGCCGTAATGTAATGGTCATTTTGGATTTTATAAACGCTGCTATTGTATTAAGTTTTATAGTTTTGTTATTAACTGAATCGGTATCTATTTTATTGATTGGAACAATTATGTTTTTACTAGCAGTCGTTAGTGCAATGTACTCACCAGTTGTTATGGCAAGTATTCCGCAATTAGTTCCAGAGAAAAAGTTAGAACAAGCAAACGGTATCATAAATGGTGTGCAAGCATTATCTAATATAGTTGCACCTGTACTAGGAGGAATATTATATGGCATAATTGGTTTGAAAATGCTCGTAATAACAAGTTGTCTTGCTTTCTTTTTATCTGCGATTTTAGAAATGTTTATTACAATACCTTTTATAAAAAGAGCGCAAGAAAGCCATATCATACCGACAATTGTAAAAGATATGAAAGAAGGTTTTCTTTATGTTTTAAAGCAACCTTTTATTTTGAAGGCTATGTTACTTGCAGCTTTACTAAACTTAATTTTGACACCGTTATTTGTTGTTGGAGGACCTATTATGTTACGAGTAACTATGCAGAGTAGCGATACGATGTATGGAATTGGAATGGGATTAATTGATTTTGCAACTATATTAGGGGCGTTGTCAATTGGTTTCTTTGCTAAAAAGTTACAGATGAAAACATTATATAATTGGATGCTTATCATAGCTTTATTAGTAATGCCAGTGGCACTATCAGTTACACCGTTTATTCTTAATTTAGGATACTATCCACCATTTATCCTCTTTATACTTTCTTCTCTTCTAATCGCAATGATTATGACAATTGTATCCATCTATGTGATTACTGTAGTCCAAAAGAAAACACCAAATGAAAATCTAGGAAAAGTGATGGCAATTATAACAGCGGTATCTCAATGTATGGCACCGATTGGGCAAGTCGTTTATGGTTTTATGTTTGAAGGATTCAGTACGAAAAATTATTTACCTATATGTGCTATTAGTTTCATAATGATAATAATAGCGGTGGTGATGAAGAAAATATTAAGAAATGAAGGGAATTAGCTTCATATGATTAGGAGAATGTTAAAAAGAGTCAGCGGATTCGGTGAGCAAGTCGCAGTTTGGATAAACGGTAAAGTTGATCGTGTAGATGCTAAGTTTACTGAAAAGATAAAATAATCATTTTAGAAAGTGGGTTCGCTTATGAGTGTAGCAAGAAGTCATGAAGAGATGAAGGAATCACGTTTGAAAATATACATGGCTTTAGAAGAAGCTAACTTCATTTGGGATGAAAGAGATGTAATTCGTTTTCGTGAAATGTGGAATCAAGGTATGAGTTTACCAGAAATGGCGGAAGCACTAAGGAGACATCATGCTGAGGTTGCGCTCCTTGTAATAGATCAGGCTGATAAGTATTTAATTGAAAATCGTCCGATAGGATTAGGAATTTGCTAAATAGGAAGGAGAAAATAAAATGAAAGCTATGGAAAATGGTGTATATGAAACAACTAAATTAGTTAGTAAATCAAAGGGAGGAAAAGCTGCAATGAATATTAATCAAATCAGTGAATTAGATCAATATCAAGAAGCGGCATTATGCACATGGAATACAAATAATGATTTCGGTGGACATGTTTTAAATGCAGCATTAGGGCTTACGGGAGAAGCTGGCGAGATTGCTGATGTTGTAAAAAAAGCAATTTTTCATGGTCATGGATTTGATCTGGCTCATTGTCCAGGAGAAGAAGAAGGGAATACGCATAAAATCGCTTTAGAGTTAGGAGACATCTTGTACTACATTTCAATCATGTCTCACGAAATGGGGTATACCCTAGAAGATATTGCTCAAATGAATATATCTAAATTAGCAAAAAGATACCCAGGCGGATTTAGTCGAGAAGCTAGTCAAAATCGTGTAGATGTGAAGTGAAAATCGTAATAAAAAAGAGCCATGAGTGGAAAGGCTCATAGCTCTTTGTATAAGGGTAATGATTTTATAGGTGAATATTACTATAAATTACCAAAAAATTCAATGTAAGTAAATTAATTGGTATGTGATTTAAATTTCATTAAAAAGGAGGAATAGAGGAATATGTAAAAGAATTTGGAAAATCCATAAAAAAAGAATTCAGTAAAACTCTGAATTCTTTTACACGTAATTTTATTGGTTAATCCATTTAGAAATAATAGGATAATGAAACTCTTTTTCTTGTAGCACATATAAAATCCCTTTTATCGGTCCGAAAATTAACAAAAGGAACAGTATTAGATATAAAGGAGCTATGCTGGAAATAATCAAAGTATTATTTGAAGTCAAGTCTAAATTAGACAAGGATAGCATTAAGATTCTTATTATGAAAAGATTCCAAATCACTGTAATTATCCAAATAAATAGTTGATAAAACACAGCCTCAAGGATATTTTTTCGAATGTTTTGTGATTTGTATATAAAATAAAAAATCAACGGTATATAAAAAATTGTGATGCTAAAGAAAATAAGAATAAAAAAAGATAATAAGGTAAGAAAATACATAATTAATTTTATGTTCTTTTCTTGAGTTAGGATCATTAAGGTCCTCCTATATGTATGAGATTTGTTGTATCTATTAAAAATACGCGATGTAGGTAATTATAATATGAAAATTAATTGTATTAGAATTCTGTATCAAAAAGAACACGTAATAAATTAAAAAAGAGCTTTATTTTATTATAGATAAATAGGTGACTCAGCAATTGTGCTAGCCGAGTCACCTAGTACTATCGAAACAAATAATGTTCTTTTTTTATATGTAGTTATGTGGAGTTCCTAAAGGCTAGCCTCAAAAAATAGTTAAAGAACAAAGAAAATTATTTTAGAAAGAACTAGATTTTATTATGTTAACGCTACAACAGCAAGAGTTAAGCCCAATGTATTTAATGTATTAGAATATGGTCCTACATTAACAGTAAGAGTACTTGTTATACCTGAAGGTGTAGTGAAAATAGCGGGTGCTGATACAGAAGTGAATCCTGCAGTATATCCCAGAGAAGTACCAGAGCCAATGATTGGATTATTATTAAGGTACATAGTGATACCTGCCGAATTACCTCCTGGTTGAATGATAACTTGCACTTCATAGATTGCCAAATAGGTTCTTCCACCTTCAAGTAAAACAGTTGTTGGTGGTGTGAATGAGATTGCCGTACCATTAGAATTTACCACGGTATCTAGTGGAATTGCAGAATTTACAGAAACTATTGATGGGGTAGTTTGAACAACATTTAAACTGTTAGCCGTGGGGGATGGACAAGTGCAAGGGTTGTGAAGGTTAGAGTTATTATCATTTTGGTAATTCACAAATAATCAAGCTCCTTTACGTAAGATAATTTTTTATCCTATATAAAACGTAGCTTTTTTGTATCTAAGTTATTTTTAATAAGTTTTTAAAGAGAAGTTGAATATTGGTGGTCAGTCAATTCTTAAAAATATTTGATACTCTGGGATTTCAAAGTGCATCTGATAAATATATATGAATGTTTTTTTAGGACATTACTGTAAGTTAGGAAACATAAAAAAATAGTTATTTGAATTAAATAGAGCACCATTAGAGATTGGGGTGCTCTTAAGCCAAGACCTATAATGTGGATTACTAAAGTCTGTGTAAGTATATGAACGTTGTATATAAATAGTACAGAAAAAGAAAATTTAACAAAGGTTAACTGTATGAATCTAATGGGAATTAATTAAAGAATACTGTATGCAAAATTGATGATAATGTTATCCATCCAAATGTAATTGTAATATATTTTAAGATTTTCATTATGGTAATAATGCGCCACTAAAAAAATTACTACTGCCTACAGTTAAAGTTCCGTTTTCTGCTGCAGAAAATTGTATATCTATTGTTTGGCCAGCTAATAAATCAATAATAGTTGTAATTTCAAGTTGAGGTGTACCACCAGTAGTAATTGTTCCTGTTTGGCTAGCAACTGATACTAAATTTTTTCTTATAGTTATTCTTAGAGTAGAAGTCGTACCTAAAGTTGGATTAAATCCTATACTGGCACTGAATAAATAGATACCATTTATAGGGGCTGTAAATGTATTCGTTACTGGAGAATACCCTCCACCATTATTAAATATTATACTACCATACGATACTTGAATATCTGCAGGAGAAGTAAAAGACTGTGCAACATTTTTTTCTGCACGAAAATTAATGTTAAATGTGGGTCCGGTAGGCCCAGTGTTCCCAGTAGGCCCGGTGTTCCCAGTAGGCCCGGTGTTCCCAGTAGGCCCAGTGCTGCCAGTAGGTCCGGTAATGCCAGTAGGCAGAGTAAATGATGGGATTGGTGGGAAAGTAGGCCCAACTAGGTCGGGAGAAATTGAAATTTCAGATTTTATTTTAGATGAATTGAATCTGTCTTTCCTAGACATACGTGACCGGTTAAATTTGTCTTTTCTAGACATATGTATATCATCCTTTCTTAGAATCTCAGATTATATCCAGTAGATGCATGATATGAATTGGGTGTGATTGTATTTTGAGATAATAAGAAACAAATTTATCTAATCTAACTATAAAAATCAGAACTAAACAAAAGCGTTATTTTATAGTGATGCAAAAAGAGTACATATCGAATATGTACTCTTGAAAAAAGGAAGTGTATATAAGTGATGAAACACTATACTACAACATATGCTTGTCTCATTTAAAAGTGCAAGGAATATAACAAAATAGTTATTTTGTTATATAAAAAACATGCACAAAAATTGTGCATGTATAGTAAAAGCTATGTCTTGTCTATATAAATATATGCTTAGTTTATATAAATCGTGTGTATGTTTGAACGAAATAGTTATTTGTAATACAAAGAGCGCTTTTTAAGGCGCTCCATGAACAAAACTAATATTGAAAAAGAATACCACATGATATTTTATGTATGTTCTTAATGAATGTGCAGTTTAAGAAACGCTGCGCTTACAGAAATAGTTTGTAACATTAAGTTACAAAAATAGTATGAACAGGGTTAAAAATGTTATTCAGAAGTGAAAGAAAAAATAAAAAAGAGCGCCATGCATAAGTGCTCTTTAAGATGGGAGGTAACACTTTGAGCTGGATGTTTAGGTTAAAAGTATATGATGTAGAAAAGGAATAAGACCTAAACCCTAAAACCTAAAACTTTAACTAAATACAAAAGAGCAGCTAGCATAGGCTAACTGCTCCATCCGATACAACCTGGGTAAGAAGCAGATTGTATTGTGGTTGTTATTGACGGAATGTTTAATTTTATTCAGTTATTTAATAAAATCCTTATTGTAAAGAAAAGAGATAGGATTCACAACCCCATCTCTTCCAACAGAGATAATTCCAGTTTTGCTTCTTCACAATTTGGATTGATGCAGTAATGGATAAACGAATGTTCATCGTGTTGTATGAGAGGTTGATCACAAGATACACACGTATACGGTGAGAGTATTTTATATACCTCTTTACAGAATATGGATTAATTGTAGCGTAGTTTTAGTTGGTTAAGGAGTAAAACAAAATCGTTATTTAAATGAAAAAATAATAATAAAAATACCCCTTCAAACATCAAAAAAACATTATATATTTTGTAATTCTTCTTTTGGGACAGCAAGCCAACCATACGCTTCAAGTTTTTCTATGTAAGTATCTAATTTAATGTCCTCAAGTTCTATAGCAAGAGGATGTAGAGAAACAAAACATTCATTTGATGCGTAATTAATTGAAACTTTTACAACCTCATATCCATTATGAAAACTTGAGTCGAACCCTGGATCATCTATGATATCGCCTTTAATTGGACGAATATCAGATTCAAATGTTTTTATCATTAATTTAGGGACAGTTTTCTCTTTGATTGATGATACAAACAATACTAAATTTATTTTCATTATAGTCTCCTTATTAGTTGATATACCAGCTCATTTTAATGAAATTAAACAATAAAATCAAGTGCTCTATAAAGGAAGACAGAGCATTATAAAACTAAACAAAAACGCTATTTTGTAGAGCGTTAATTCCATGGGAAAAGAGCACTTCGTAAAAGTGCTCTTCTGACCAAAATCCATTTTGTAAAAGAGAGGAATACGTAATATCATATGAATTTATTTTTAAATGTGTTTAAAATCGTATAAAAACTTCATTTTGCACAACAAAGCAGCCAGCTTAATTAGCTAACTGCTTGTTGTACAAAAGAAAATTAGGCCCTACAAGTAAATGATATGTAACTTTAAGTTACAACTATATTATAAGCAGAATTAAACATGTTATGCGGTAATAAAAATAAGCTTAATCAAACTTTCATTTTGTATTAAGTTGGAATATAAAAAGAGCACTTAGTAAAGTGCTCTCGTGACGAGTCTCATTTTATAACGACTATTTTATAAAGAAAGGAACTCAGGATATTATATGTGCGCCAGTCAATTGAGTACCTTGTACAAATAAAGAGCAGCTAGCAAAAGCTAACTGCTCATATAAGGAAATCGGAGAAAGATAACCATGTGTCTACAGTATTGACGGAATATTGGTTTTTATTCGTGAGGAACTACGATTAACTTAATGCATAGCCCATAATAAAAGTTAGTGTTAAAAACACTGATAATAACAGTGTTAGTAGAACTGTTACTATGCTTCTAAGCATTGATATCCAATTATCTATTTTAGAGAATCCTTTAATACCAGCAAAAAAAGTTCCTATTGAAAAAATGAGTACGAAAAATAAACGGCGTTTATAAAAGATGCATTTATTTCAGGTGTACATACTTCAAGATATAAAAGAAAAAAAGCAATGCAAACGAATGAAAAAATAAAGGACCATAGATTTATATTATGTTTCATAGGTTGCTCCTTTGTTATCGGAATATTTCCATTAAATTTTAATGGAAAATATAAGGAAAAGATAGTGTTTATAAATTAGAATGAATTTTTTAACAAAATAATCCTTTTAAAGTAAAACAAACAGAATATAGTCCGGCTAGAAAACTAGAGGGCACCAATTCATTAAAGCAGCAATTAAAGCTGTTTTAGGAATAGGTGTCCTTTTTATTTTGAAAAGAGGGATGGAGAAATATGAAGGCACTAAAAGAACAATTACGCGAGTGGAAAAAGCAATCCAAGCAAGGAAAGAAGAAAAATAAGAAAAACAAAAAGAGAAATTAAGTACTCGTGAAATTGAGGATTTAATGGGGATGCATAGACCTTGTTATGAACGAAGACGCGGAGCAATAAGACAAAAGTAATTTAAAAATAAAAAGGAGTGGTCTTACATGAATAAACAATTATCTTTCTTACCAAAAATTGATAGAGTAGCAACGCAGAAAAAATTAGAAGGTGTTCTGGAAAGTGTGCGTTTGTATAGGCAGTTTGGAATGATGCGTGAAGAAATGAAAGTCACTCCTTCTTATGAAATTAGATATCACGGGCCTACAAATGATGTAGGGAAGCTACTAGAAGATATAGCGATGGCTAATATTCAACAAAGTAAAAGAGAAGAGTGGATTAAGCAAACATCATTTCGTATTGACCAGTTTCTTAGTCGTTTGGGTAATGGACGTGCAGGAAAGGATCAAAGAGACATCATCATTAAGCGTTATTTAGAAGATGAAGATGTATGTGATTATATGGTATATAACGAAATCGGCATGAGCGAGCGTACTTATCGACGTGTTAAGGCTAGAGTATTTTATAAACTTGTTTTTGCTCTTAGATTAGAAGTTTACGAGACAGAAGAAACTGGAGGTAATGAATAATGAATTTTGTTCAGCCAATACGTAATCCAGAGCAAATACAGCAGCTTAAAGAATATTTTAAAGAAAAGTGCTTACGTAATTACATTCTCTTCATTATGGGAATCAATACAGGCCTGAGAATCTCGGACATTTTGAAATTGAAGGTAGGAGATGTCAAAGGTAGTCATATATCTATGCGGGAAAAGAAAACAGGGAAACAGAAACGAATACAAATTACTGCAGCACTGAAAAGAGAACTTAAATGGTTTATTGAAGAAAGAGAAGATAATGAGTATTTATTGCAAAGCAGACAAGGTAAGAATCGTCCAATTGGTCGTAGCATGGCATATAAGATATTAAGCGGAGCAGCGGCAGAGTTTGGGTTAGATGAAATAGGGACACATACGTTGAGAAAGACATATGGGTATCATATGTATATGCAAACAAAAACATAGCATTGCTCATGGGGATATTTAATTACTCGTCAGAGAAAGTCACGTTACGTTATATAGGTGTAAATCAAGAAGCAATGGATAAGGCAATGACTAGGTTTAAAATTTAATCATTGCTTTTTCTTTTAGGATAGTTTAAATTCTTAGTCTGATTGGGACGGGATCACCACAGCAAAAGATTTGCAGGTTACGTTAAGATCCATTTTAGGCAGAAAAATATTAGTTCTCTGAAGAACTATCATCATCACTCCTCTTCGATAATCTTGAGAAAATATTTATCTTAATAAAAAATTAACATTTTTTCAATTTCCTGTAATTATAATTAAAGGTATTCTGTTAGTGTTATACAAATGTATCTGTCGATCTATTCCATGTATGAATCTAGTCTGGCAATCAACAGAATATTCCACACACCATTGAAAAAGGGGGAAAGTTTATGCAAAGAATTTTAAAATTCCTGTTCATGTCCGTTTTTTCTTTGATTTGTGTTTTGTATGTTCAAACGAATGCTTTTGCCGCACCAGCATACGAGGGAGTTGTCAAAATGAAGCAGCCTTCAGGCGAATCTTTTGAGGGCACGTTACATGGAGATGAATGGTTCCATTGGGTAAGTACAAAGGATGGTGACGTACTTTTACAAGATCAGAAGGGGTATTGGAATTACGCTGAGCTTAAAGCAGATGAACTGAAATCAACGGGTACAAAATATAAAATTGATAAGAAGCCTTCAATGGCGATAAATGAGTACAATTTGAATAAGTGGATAAAAAAATACAACCCTCAAGCAAAGAAAAAACAGGAGCACATGAATAAATTACAAAAAGAATCACCAAAAAATATTGATGGAACTGTCACTCCAGTTTTAGGAAACAAAAAATTACTTGTTTTGTTAATTGGGTTTACAGATGTTGATATTGCATATAACGATAACGATTGGAGTAACCAATTCTTTTCTACAAATCAAAAGTCAGTTAAGAATTACTATAATGAAGTAAGTAACGGAAAAGTACAGATAACTCCAGCTCCTGAAACATATGGTACTCAAAATGATGGAGTGGTTAAAGTGAAATTAGATTACGCTCATCCGAGTACATCGGGAAAAAGTATGGGTACGGTTATAACAGATGCACTGGCTAAAGCTGATTCTCAAGTGAATTTTGCTAGTCTTGATACTAATAATGATCAAGTCGTTGACTCTAAAGATGGCTTCTACATTGTAAGTTTTCTTGCTGGTAATGAACAGGCTAGTGGGGGGCCACTTCCAAACATTTGGGCGCATCAGTCATATGCTCCTAATACAAATCACGATGGTGTTACAGTATCAGGCATGTATACAGCGCAGGGTGAAAAACAATATGGTCATATGGCGACAATTGGTATACCTGCTCATGAGTTAGGGCATTCTTTTGGTCTTCCAGATCTATATGGTGACAATAACCGTGTAGGTAGTCTAAGTATAATGGGGAATGGAGCTTGGAATAGTCTTCAAGGGGAAGAGTATGGAACTACCCCAGATCATATGGATGCTTGGTCAAAGGTAAAACTGGGCTTTGTAACACCAACTGTAGTAAATACCACTAATAACTTTACTCTAAATGCAATCCCAAATAACTATAATGTGTTAAAGATTCCTTTAAAGGATAATACGTATTTTTTAGTTGAGAATCGCGCAAAGGTTGGGTATGATGCGAGCTTACCAACAAATTCTGGTGGTATTGCGGTTTGGCATATTGATGAATCTATGAATAATAATTCCAGTGATCCGCATCCTTTCATTGATATAGAGCAATCAGTCAGTGAATACCAAGACCCATTCTATTACACGAATCAAAATCATGCTGCTACCTTTGGTCCAGACACTAATCCGAATAGTAATACCTACACGGGAGAAAAAACAGGAGTAACGATTACAACGACAAGTACAAGTAATTCTGCTATGAATGTAGCAGTCACAACAAAAGAAGCTAGCTTAATTCCGCAAACAAACTGGACACTAAAATATGTAGATAGCTATAATTGGTACAATTTAGGTACGTATGCCTTTGATGGAAACAAAGACACATTTTGGCATACAAACTGGAGCCCTGTAGCTCCAATGCCACACGAGATTCAAATTGATTTAGGTGCAACTTATAACCTCTCCAAATTCAGCTACTTGCCAAGGCAAGACGGCCAAATAAATGGAACGATTAAGGACTATGAGTTTTACGTCAGTAGTGATGGAGTAAACTGGGGAACAGCGGTATCCATAGGTGCTTTTGCAAACAATACTAACTTGAAAGAGGTCAGCTTTGCAAACAAGACAGGTCGTTATATTAAACTACGTGCATTAAGCGAGGCAAACAACAATCCATGGACAAGTGCCGCTGAAATTAATGTATTTGGAGTGGTTCAATAATATATTTGTGAGGTTATCTAATTAAATCATTGATACGCTAGTCCAAAGGGTTATCATCTGCTGAGAGTTCGCTCGGCATTTGATAACCTTTTTGTTCTATACTAGCCAATATGCAAAAGAAAAAGATGGATTAATAAAATTCATATTCTTAGCTTGATAGCAATGTGGTGGTACTCCTTACAGTTACTCATAAATTTTGTACTATGTAACTCAAAAAAGAAAGTATTATAAATTCAATGATACCAAGGGATTCAGCGAAGGGGGCAGTTACACACAATATAAGATATAGGTAAGTCATAGAGAACTTGAAATGATATATTAATTACTTTGTGAAAATAGTATATCTTAAGAAGATAATGATTTCAAATCGTCAAAGTAGAGAAAAAGATACGAATGATTAAATTCAAATGTGGGTTATAAAATTATTAATATAAATATAACGATTTTAAAAATGGTCAATGACATTTTCCTCAAAAATGGAAAAGTTGATATAAAAGCACATAACCGTTTACAGCCCAATACATATAGTGTCAGTGTAGTGATAAGCAAGTACAACATGACTGCAATGAAAAATTATTTTTCTGTTAGCTTGTTTTCATTACGAGTTAAATTAATAGAACTTCTGTTAGTTATTATGAAACGCATCTTTGTTATAGGATCGGGGGGGAATATCTTGGCTGCAGAAAAAGGATATAGAAGTGGTTGTGGTTATGGCGGAGGATTTGCATTACTAGTCGTATTGTTTATCTTGCTTATTATCGTTGGCGCTGCTTGTTTTTGCTAGTTTATGAACTTCATTTTTTTCTAGAGAGGAGGAGTGTATCTTGGCTGCAGAAAAAGGATATGGAAGTGGTTGTGGTGGTTATGGCGGAGGATTTGCATTACTAATCGTATTGTTTATCTTGCTTATTATCGTTGGTGCAACTTGTTTTTGCTAGTTTATGAACTTCATTTTTTTCTAGAGAGGAGGAGTGTATCTTGGCTGCAGAAAAAGGATATGGAAGTGGTTGTGGTAGTTATGGCGGAGGATTTGCATTACTAATCGTATTGTTTATCTTGCTTATTATCATTGGTGCAAGCTGGTGCGGATATGGTGGTTTTTAAGTAACAACCTTCTTATATCACCAAGAATAAATAAAGGGTTGCTTCACGTAGTGTGAAGTAATCCTTCATTAATATAGTTTAATATATGTTTAGAATATATAATGTGTTCGTTATGAAAGGAGAAAAAAATGGGATCTAGCCCATATTTTAATAAAAATGTTTCGTATCAAACTTCATCTATTCCAATAACCGAAGTAACTCAGAAGAAAAGTCGAATAATAGCGGCCGAAGCTGTTACACTTTCCAAAACGAATAATGAAACAACCAATGAAGCAATCAATGGAACGACTGATGAAACATTAAAAAAACAGAAAAATAATTCATCTGATTATTCGCCATTCCAAATTAATATTCCTTATTTTAATATAAAAATAACTTCGACAGAGATATTAGGTGTTGCTAAATCCGTATTTATGCAAGCTCTTATTCAAAAGGTTCAAGATCCGGTATTTTTAATGAATCTTTTGAATAGTGAAGGTGGAAAGAAACTACTTAATTTAGCAGGTGATTTTTTTAAAGATACTGCTACGAAATCAGAAAATGATAAAGATGAAAACTAACATCAGCCTTTATTGATATACATCTCTTTGATAGCTCTAATTTCATAAATACTACAATCACAAAAGATAGGGATTAAAAATAATCCCTTCTTTTGTGAGCATAATTGCATTTTTCATTGTAATTATATGTAAATCAGATAATAAAAAGTGAAAGGGTTATGGCCGTTTTTTGGCAGGAAATGTGCCGGTCGTTTTGGAGTTAACGTGATATATTTGTATTGTGAGAAGTGGCGGAAAACACAACTCATAATATACCTTTATAATCTATAAAATCAATTAATGGATAATATGAGCCGTATGATGGCTACTTCCGCAAGCCAATTAGGAGGATTAAAGACCGTCATGAGTGGTGTATATGGAAGTATGTCAAACAGTAGACAAGCCATGACAAATAGTGTATCAAATCAAGTCATTAATAATTCTTTCGGATCATCTGGCGGTGGAGTTATTCCAATGCTTGGTGGAGATTTATTGAAGTACCCGTAAATTTAGAAGGAAGAGACGTGGCACGCGGTACTTATCGGCTATACAACCGAGTATCAAGAAAGAGAAGAAAAGAGAAACTCAGCCTTTTAGGTTTGGGTTTCTTTTATTTTATAAAAAAACGGAGTGTCAAAATGAGCTCTTTTACATTCAACAATCAACGAAAAGAATATATCCAACTAGAAAGAGGATGGAGCCCGCCAACATGGGAACCTCTAAAACGTAAATTCTTAAACACGCCTGGATATCCAGGCGCAAGATTATTAGGAATGGAAACAGATCCTCGTCGACTTTCTGTCCCTGTGGGAATTATCGTTCCAGATGGAACAGATTTAGAAACGTTAAAAGAAGAAATAGCGACATGGTTAATTACTGAACAAGCAACCGAGCTAACTTTTGATACAAAACTAGATAGAACATATATAGCTGTTATTGATGAAGATTTTAATGTTGATAATTTTATGAGTTTAGGAAAAGGCACCTTAAAATTCATTTGTCCAATGCCTTATAAACTAGGCCCAAGGAGAAAAATAGATTTCAAATTACAAGGAAGTAGATTAATTACAAATATATCGAATAATGAGAGTAAATATTCTGATCCTACGTTCATAGTTAAGGTAGAAACTCCCTCTACTTTTATTGATATTTCACGAAAAAAGGAAGAAGAAATTCAACATTTTCGTATGGGATACCCTGTTTCTGTGGAAGAACGAACAGTCGAGAAAGAACAGCTTGTTATGCACGATGAAATGAAAACAATGGTTGGTTGGAATCAAAATGGTCCAAACACTAACGAAGGTGAAAACACAGGAACTCTAAAGTCAGATAGTGAGCGCTTTGTTATAGATAACTTTGGTGCAGGTAGTACATGGCATGGCGGAGTGGCTAGGAAAAGTTTAAAAGAACCGCTACAGGATTTTACTGTTGAAGCAAACGAAGAAACAGGTGAGTATCTAACTTTTGAAAAGATTAACGGTGGGAAGTTATACGTCGCTGATGCAGATGCCTTACAACGTTGGACAGAAGATGGTTCACACAAATATGACATCTATAGTCCACAAACAGAAGATCAAAATATGTCAGCCGAAAGATTAAAACAACTAACGGAAGCGGAACTAAAGAAACGTATTAATAGCACTGTACAGTATGAAGTAACTCCAATTGCATTAGAAAAGATATTTGGTTTATCTCATGAAAAAGTAAATAAGGGCGATATTGTCCATTTCAAAGATACAAAATTTACGCCACCTTTGTTTTTAGAAGCACGTCTTATCGCAGCGGATGAATGTGATATAAATGCGGCAAATGATAAATATTATTTTGGTGATTTTAAAGAAGTAGAAGATACGAGAAGTCTGTTAGATCACATGTATGCCCAAGTTATGGGCAGTCTAGCTGGAAAAGCAAATAAAGGCTTGTTAGATAAGTTGGAAGAACTTGTGAAAGAGACAAATGAACAAGTTGATGTTGTGAAAAAGGAATCAGAAGCAGCAAAAAAGTTAGCAGAAAAAGTACAAGAAAACCTTAAAAATTATCAAACAAAAATTATTGAAAGCGCAAAACCACCGACAATCGGTTTAGAAAATGGAAAAATCTTATGGTTAGATATTTCAAACGGCAAGCCTGGCATCCTCAAATTATGGAAGAATGGCAATTGGGAGTCGGTTGTTCCTGATATGGACAAAGTAAAGGAAGATACCTTAGAGCAAGTCAACAAAGATATTGAAACCACAAAAACAGAGTTGAATAAAAAAGTTCAAGAAGCACAAAATCAAGCAACAGGACAATTTAATGAAGTGAATGAAAGATGTTGAAGATTACGTTGGTGGAATTGGTAACCAAACGGTTTTACGCAATGTCTTGTAGAAGAACGACACGAAATATTGGCAATTAACTTCAAACGCAGTAAGAGATACACAAGTCACTTATAAGAGGTGCAATTCACTTAGTGTTATTACTACAGGTAATATGACTTATTCTTTATCCTGTTTCTTTCTTAGTTGTACCTAGCGCGTTTTTATAATTCTTTATTTAATTCCTAATTTAAAGAACAAACTATCCAAAATAACATGATTTATATGACTATGTATACTCTTTTTTGGAAAATATTGTAATTAATTAACATTTGAAACTATAACACAAATTATTTAAATAATATATCTAAATTTATCGTCATCATAATGGTGCTTGTCTTTAAATTTTCAGCAATCATTATTCCAGGAAATCTTTTATGTCTCCCTTCAATTAGGGTCAGTATTATTCTATGTTTTAGTAAAAAAACTGCTTGTTTATTAACCTATTATTATACTTTTATATGATAGAGAGCTTTCTACTAGATATAGAATTCATAAAAACTATGCTAATTTTTAAGGGAGAGTGGATAGAACTACTGATTATGAAATTAATCAACACACATTTATCAAAGAAAATATTCTAATTTAAAATAATTTCTTATTTTGGAGTATACTGTCTTGAATGTATATTTCAAAATTGAATAGGTAAAAGATTTTATGTAACAACAAATAAAACTTCAGTATATGTAAAGCGATTTTTTACGAATATATAGCTTGATAAAAATAAAAATCATCATTTGGTAACCATGTTCATATCGTGATATCCAAAATTAAATTCAAGATAACTCATGTAATAAAGACTTCATAATTTTACCGAATCTGCGAGATACGTTGAAAACAGAATTTGTATTCCTCTAAAAATATTAATTTTCAGAATTTTCAATAAAAAAGATTAGATTATACTAACTTAATGATAATGATTAAAAAGGCTACTATAGAACCCAAACATTAGTAGAAGAAAGACATATACAAGTATTATGAGTTTGAAAATTTCATAAACTCTAAAATCTTATAAAAAGAGGAGCATAAAACATGAGCGAACAATGTCCAATTAATGTACCATGTCAGGTAGCGGGACAAACCCAAACACCATTAAGTGATGAGACTGCAACACCAATTGTTACTCCAGGAGCACCTATTGTAAAGATTCCAGTTGTATTAGCTGAAAGAACGCTTCAAATTGTTGTAGAGTCCGATATTTCATTAGAGCCTCCAGCAGTCGAAATTAAACGCATCTTAAAAAACGTATTTTTAACACAATGTAAGTTAGTGCCTGTAGCATTCGTACCAGTACCAGGTACACCTTACCGACGAGTTACAAGAGCGAAATTATTTGTACAAGGCTATATTCGTAAAAATATTGAATATGCAAATGACGAGTGTAATGGAGTTCTATATGATCGTATTGCAAATGTTCCATTTTCTGGTTTTGCAGATCTGACAGAAGGTGATTTTCTATCATTAGCTTTAGTAGCTTCTTCTTCGGACACTACTTCTCATTTTATAAATCCTAAAAACGGTGATTTACCACGTCTAGACAAATATTTCTTTGAAAATGTAGTTTTTTATAACGAACAACCATATTGTGAATTAGTAAGCGCTCAATTTTTTGAATTAGACTTTTCACCTTGTCCTACAAACCTAAACGAACCATTTGATACGCTTCGTGAAAAAATTGTACTAGATCTTACTTTAAAAGTTTTACAAGTACAACAAGTACAAGTAGCACTATAAAAATAAAAAGAAATTGTCTTTGTTAAAAAGACAATTTCTTTTTTATTTTTATACAACATATATAATGATGAAATGGTCACATACAAAAAACAAATTTTTTGAATTTCATCAGACGGGGGGATGGTGATGAAAAATCCATGGATTGGTAAGGGGATATGGGATGAAATTTACAAGTATAAAAAACTGAATATACAAGATAATTTACACGAAAAAAGAGGGGGAAAAGAAGAAATACCACCTGAATTAAAGGGAGAATATGTAGCATCAAAATTAGAGAAAGAAGGTAAAGCGTCTGGATCACAAGTAGGGCCTTTAATACGCTCACTGGTGGTCAAAACTCCATTTTCTATTTTTTCAGAAGTAACTAGTTTTAAAATATTTCCAAAAATAAATGTTAAAAATCAAGAAGCATTTGTATTTAGGAATGAAAAAGGTGTAGAAGGGCGTGAATTAGATTGTAAGTTATTAACTACAGTGCAACAATATTATTCGGATAGTTATTGTAAATTAGTTTCTTTAAATCTTCATGAGAAGAGAATTCATTTTGAATTATATAACCAAAAAAATAAAGGGAATAAAGAAGAGAATAAGGTAGAGGCATCTTCATGGATTCCTATTCACAGTATAATATTAGAGAGTGAAAATGGGGAAGACGTAAATAATTTTATTACAGCGAAACTACCAATAGAAATAGGAAGATATAGAGGTGAAATTAGTTTACGAGAAAAGGTTGTATTTAAAGAAAAAGTCATAGGAATAAAAGAGGTTGAACAGGAGATTATTTTGACAAAAACCGAATTTTTAATACCAAAGGTAAAAAAGAATGAGCAAAATACACTTACAGTTGAAAAAGGGAGCTTATTGGTAGAAGGGTATATATATCAATGTATTGAATACATATCAGAACAAAGTAAACTTCATGATAATGAGCATCAGTTAATACAAAATATTGTATTGGAGTTAATCATTCAAGTAATACAAGAACAAGAAGTACAAGTGCGAATTAAATAAAAATAATTATATTCCCTCGATTAGCTGATTATTTTTATTCGTAGTGTATCGATGGGTATTCTTTTGTAAATCATTCAGTGCTGCAAACTATTTGTTAAATGGTTTATCCTTGATAAATTCAATTTTACATTGTTACTAAATTGTATGAATCTCCTCTGGTTTAAGTTTTAAAAAAGTGCTAACAAGTTTGCAAGCGATCTTGCTAACACTTATACAGAATAGACATAAATTATCGCTGATATGTCGTTTTTAAAAATAGTCTTAATCAGTTAAATCACACTT
Organism: Bacillus sp. AR8-1; assembly: GCF_008042345.1. NCBI lineage: Bacteria > Bacillati > Bacillota > Bacilli > Caryophanales > Bacillaceae > Bacillus > Bacillus sp. AR8-1. Next base: position 72,275 of record NZ_QNUB01000001.1, on the reverse strand, counting down.
ATACGAAATGCTCATAAAAACCGTCTTAGTATCAAGAATATAACATGTTAGGTCAAACAAACCTTGATATAACAATGTTTGTTTAACTTGAATTTGTAAAACATTTACATTTTATAAATGCAAGTTATCCAAATCAACGTAATTATAAACATAAACATGATTAACACCAATCGGTTTACGTGACATTCGTATATTTTAAGTCTTTGATAAATAATACAATTTAAATTTTGCAGATCAGTAGAATGAGGAAATATGCTTAGAGTATTAGCGAAACCCAACCCTAATCAATTCTTCATCATTTATTTCAATTACGAATCTATATTCTTTGTCTAATAGCCAGTAATAAAAACTGACTGCATCAACGTCAACTAGTGATTGGAATACTTTATCAAGATTTGTACTTACTACAGGGATTTCATAGTTATCCCATATTATAAAAATCTGTTCGTCAAAATCTAGTTGGTTTGCTCTAATAAGGGAAATTATTTGTTCTTTGTTCGAAGCTATGAATTGGTTATCTATCTGTTCCCAATCTATTCTTCCCGAGACAGTTATAGGAAATGAATTCATTAAAATAGTAGCAATCTGCTGGCTTTTTTCTTGGGAGAAAATGAGAGTTTCGTTTCCTAGGGATTCAAGGCATTCACTAAACAAAGGGTTTGTGTCATTGTTGTTTTTGGTTTTCAGTGCTCTTAACTTTTGTCGCAATTTCCATTGTCTTGACGATCTATCATCCATTTTTAACATTCCTTATACAATTATTTAAGAATGAGTATAGCATATAAGGGAAGTCTTTATGAAAAGGAACTTTTTAAATATAAATTAAATAAAAGCGTTATTTGAAAAAAAGCCTTTTAAGGAAAGATAAGAGGCCATCAAAAAATATAACAACATGAAAATTTTATATTATGTATATACAATTTAAAGAGTTAGTGGAAATAATAAAATGTATAAAATTCTTATAAAAAAGCCCTAAGATTAGGGGATCTAGGGCTTCCTCTGTTGGTATATCTCACACGACATTATAAAAAGAAAAGAACTTAATGAAGGTAACACATGAATGTTTCGTAAATGTATCAAAAAAGTGAACAAAAGCGTTATTTTATTAGAAAAGTATGATTGTATGAAATAACATGTATGAAAGAAGAGGCGTTAGCAAAAATATCCCTTAACGAAATCGGCTTTATTTTTCAGCAAAGTAACCTTCTTAAGTGACTCATGTTGTATAGGTAGCAGAGAAAACAAAAAGAGTTCTTTTTATGGAGGACGGAGAAGTTGTTAGTGAAATACAACTAGGCAAGTTTAGGAATGATGATTTAAAAGCGCGAGAAGAGAAATTGTTAAAATGGTTAGCTGTACTCGGATTTTAAAGACAAAAACTCCTATTGAATATAGGAGTTTTTTCTTTGTTTGAAAGTTCGAAAAGATATATAATAATTTTCTGACTATTAATTTATGGAGGGGTATTAATGAAAACTGAAACGTTACACACACAAGAAGACATTTTAAAAATGCTTGATTCATTATTAAGACCTGCAGAACCATTTTGGAATGAGTTTTATGAGAATAGAGAAAAGGATGTTCCGTTTTTTGAAAATGTTCCAGATGAGAATCTAGTTTCGTATATACACAAAGAGAGAGTTTCAAAAGGGAAGGTATTAGAACTTGGATGTGGTCCAGGTAGAAATGCCATTTATTTAGCGACTCAAGGATTTGATGTAACAGCAGTGGATTTATCTGTAGAAGGCATTAATTGGGCTAAAGAAAGGGCATTGGCAAAAGAGGTAGAAATTCATTTTATTTGTGATTCGATTTTTAATTTAGAGGTTCAAAACGAATTTGATTTTGTATACGATTCGGGCTGTTTGCATCACATTCCACCGCATAGAAGAATAAATTATGTGGATTTAATTAAAAACTCATTAAAATCGGGTGGTTATTTCGGATTAACATGTTTTGCGGCAGGCGATTTAGATGAACGAAATGGATCAGAAATAACAGATTGGGACGTATATAGAGAATGGAGTCTACAAGGTGGTCTTGCATACTCGGAAGAAAAGTTAAGAGAGATATTTAAAGAATTTGAGGTAATTGAGATTAGAAGGATGAAACAAATAAAACAACCGAATGAAATGTTTGGAGAATCATTTCTTTGGACAGCGTTATTTAAGAAGAAATAATAAAGTAGATAATTGACAAACTCATCGTTTTTATAGACAATATGTTCATAGGAATATACGTTCGGTTTTTGGGTGACGTATGTTTTACATAAATACATAACAAGGGGCTGTCTCCATATGAGTAACGCAAATCAAAAAATTACTACGTTTTTAATGTTTGAGGGCAAAGCTGAGGAAGCGATGAATTTTTATACGTCGCTATTTGATCAATCAGAAATTGTAAGTATTTCTCGCTACGATGAAAATGGACCTGGTAAAGAGGGAACTGTAATTCATGCAACTTTTACGCTAAATGGCCAAGAGTTTATGTGTATTGATAGTTATGTAAATCATAATTTCACATTCACTCCAGCTATGTCTCTTTATGTAACTTGTGAGACAGAAGAAGAAATTGAAACGGTCTTTCATAAATTAGCGCAGGATGGAGCAATTCTTATGCCTTTAGGTTCTTATCCGTTTAGTAAAAAGTTTGGCTGGTTAAATGATAAGTATGGTGTATCTTGGCAGTTAACTCTTGCTGAATAAAAAAGAAAAAGCGTAGCTTATTTGTTTGTAAAAGATGTTCATCTTGTATGGGATGAAGTTTCTAGGGTTTTAAAGAATAAAGGTATTCTTATTGCTGGATTTACAAATCCGTTACTATGGATTTTTGATGATAACCAAGAGCAAAAAGGTATTCTTGATGTTAAACATTCAATTCCTTCATCAACATTGGATTATTTACCAGAGGATGAAGTTCAAGATTACATCGATTCAAATCAAACAATAGAATATGCGCATACTTTAGAAGACCAAATCCAAGGCCAAATTGAAGCTGGTTTTGCTATAACAGGTTTTTATGAGGATGATTTTGGTGGAACAAGGATATTAGATAAGCATATTAAAACATTTATTGCGACAAAAGCTATAAAGTTAAAGATGGATTAAGAATTTTTGCTTGTCGCACGGGGCGTTAGTCGAAGAACGCTCTTAAAATAGAAAAGGATGGTGCTTTCCATCCTTTTCCTTATGTATTTTGAGTGTCGAAACTATTCTCAAAACAAGTTTTACACTACCAATTGTATAATTAGGTTATACTTTTATATTAAGAATTTTGCTGACCAAATCTTTTTCCAAGTTTAGCTAACAATTCAGGTTGATCGCTTTGGCTCATTATAACTTCAATAAAGATAAGTTGATTCTTATTAAAAGTTATATTTGTTAAGACTGCTGCTAATTCTGCTTCATTTTCTACTTTAAATGTTAGACTTTTTTCTTCTGCCCCAAATACCATTGATAGTTTATTGTAATCCCACATTTGTATATCATTATAAAGTTGGTTTTGGCCGTGAATGGCACGTTCAACAGTGTATCCGTTGTTATTGATTAAAAATATAATTGGTTTTAAATTTTGACGTAATATAGTTGATAACTCTTGGGCAGTTACTTGGAAAGAACCATCACCAATAATTAAAATGTTGCGCCGTGATAAATTGGCGAGCTGTGTACCAAGTAGAGCGGGCAGTGTATATCCGATAGATCCCCATAACGGTTGTCCTACATATGCAGTGTTATTAGGTAGAGGGATAGCAGCACTACCAAAGAAAGGTGTTCCTTGCTCTACAATTAAGACGTCGTTTTCTTGTAAGAAATGGTACATTTGCTGCCAAAAACGTTTTTGTGTGACCATTTGTGCTTTTGGAATGAACTCTTCAGTAAAAGGTGAGGATTCTAAAATAAATGGCTTAACGTCAAGGGTATCTTTATTACGATGCTCAATTGAATCACTTAAATGTTGTAAAACATCCTGCATTACAACTGGACCGTATTTTTTATCTATAATTTTCACAGTGTAGGGATGGATTTCTATAACTTGTTCTTTTGTAAAACCTTGTGTGAAGCCGCCTGTAATAGTATCAGTTAACTTCACACCAATACTAATAATACAATCAGATTCATCAATTCTTTTTCGCAAGTACGGAGAACTTACATCACCAGTATAAATCCCTATAAATTGAGGCTGTTTTTCTGGGAATATTCCTTTTCCCATACTTAACGTCGCGATGGGAAACCCAGTTTTTTCTACGAATTGATGTAAATTTTCTTTAGCGTGAAATCGATCTACTTCAAAATCAGCTAAAATAACAGGTTTTTTGGCACTATTTATTTTTGAAATGGCATGTAGAAGCATTTTATTTAATGCTTCTTTATTACTTAAAATAGGTTTATTTATAATAGGTTCTGTCGGTTTATTAATTGGTTTATTATACACATCAATTGGCAAATTAATATGAACAGGGCGTTTTTCATTCCAACATGCACGTAATACACGGTCAATTTCCTCAGCTGCATGCTCAGGTGTTACATTTGTTTGTGCCACAGTGATTTCTCGATACATATTGGAAAAGTGATCGAACTTTCCATCGCCTAACGTATGATGGACGATTGCTCCATTTTCCATTACTTTTGTTGGTGGCGTACCCGTGATTTTTATAACTGGCACGTTTTCTGCATATGAGCCAGCAATACCGTTAATGGCGCTTAATTCTCCGACACCGAAAGTAGTAATAAGAGCAGCGATTCCTTTTATGCGAGCGTACCCATCTGCTGCATATGCAGCATTTAATTCGTTACAATTGCCAATCCACTTTAAATTTTCATGTGCTACCACATCATCTAAAAAGGCAAGATTATAATCACCAGGAACCCCAAATATATGTTCAATTCCTAATTCATGTAGTCTATCCAATAAATATGTACTTACAGTATATTGTTTTTTCAAATGAATCATCTCCTAATTATGCAATGAATGTTTCAATAGACTAAATAAGTTCTAATGCGTTGATTAAAATATTCATTACTAGATTGTGGTATAATTTACATACAGGGGGAAAGTAGATGACACAACATAAAGAAGAACAGATGAATGAGGCATTAGCATTATTTTATTTTGCATATAAAACATTTACTGAAAAGCCAGATGAAATTATAAAAGAATATGGCATTCAACGAGTACATCATCGAATTTTATTTTTTATCGCACGTTTTCCAGGGATAAGTGTAAATGAGTTATTATCACTATTAGAAATAAGTAAACAAGCTCTCCACGGACCGCTACGTCAACTTGTGGAAAAGGGCTTAATTGAGAGTAATGAAGCTATGCATGATCGACGTGTGAAACAGTTGTCTTTAACAGAAAAAGGTACAGATTTAGAGAAAAAACTGAGTGATGTACAAAGACAACAAATGGGTGCTATTTTTTCAAAATTTGGTGAATCATGTGAGGACAATTGGCACCAAGTTATGAATGAAATGGCAAATAGCCGATCAGGTTTTGATGCTTGGATATCCAAACGTGAAATACCAGTCGATCAAAAATAATGAAAAAACTTCTGTTTTTATCGTTTGAAAAAGAACAAATTTTATCCATATATTTGGCAACTATGATTTGGTCATAGAGTGAATGGATAAAAAGATACATTACTAGATACTTTATACGTGTACGCAATGGAACAATAAAATTCACATTTCCGAAAGGGGAATTATAATGATAAAACTTGTACTTATTCGTCACGGACAAAGCTTATGGAATCTTGAAAATCGCTTTACTGGATGGACAGATGTTGATCTATCAGAGAATGGATTAAGTGAAGCGAGAGAAGCAGGAGCAATATTAAAGAAAAACGGATATACTTTTGATGTGGCTTATACATCTGTATTAAAACGCGCAATTCGGACGTTATGGATTGTACTTCATGAGATGGATCTTACTTGGGTCCCAATACATAAATCTTGGAAGCTAAATGAAAGACATTATGGTGCATTGCAAGGGCTGAATAAAGATGAAACTGCTCAAAAATATGGTGAGGAGCAAGTTCATATTTGGAGAAGAAGTGTTGATGTAAGACCACCGGCTCTTACTGAAGACGATTCTCGATATGAAGCGAATGATCCAAGATATAAAACACTCAAAAAAGGTGAATTTCCGTTAACTGAATGTTTAGAGGATACGGAGAAGAGAGTACTTGCTTATTGGCATTCAGAAATTGCGCCGACATTAAAAAGTGGTAATAAAGTAATTATTTCATCACACGGTAACACAATTCGCTCGCTAGTAAAATATTTAGACAACCTTTCAAGTGATGGTGTAGTTTCATTAAATATTCCCACTAGCATTCCGCTTGTTTATGAATTAGACGAAAACTTACGTCCGATTCGTCATTATTATTTAAGTATGGATGGAGAAGTACCTGAAGGGGAAATTCCGAAACATATTTCTTTTTAATACGAAAATTTGAAATGGATGCTTGTCTACATATACAATATAGACTCATGGTAAAGTGAAATTTTAATCAGTGGGGGTCTTACTGCCCACAAATAACAGGATAAAAGAAGTGGTACTTTCTAATGTATATGCGATGTAGCTAATTTTAGAAGCTTGTCCACGTCTTTTGTCATAAAGAGAGCAGCTTGCGCATGTAATGATATCGTGAGTAGTTTTTGAATGGAGGGTGATGTGATTAATGATCTCTAACATTCGAATTGGCTTATTTGTTTTAGCGATTGTCTTTGTAGTCCTTGTTTTCTTTTATTGGAAAAATGAGGAGTTGTACGAGGAGAAAAAGCAACGTATTAGAAAGACTTGGTATGGTTTGTTTATCATATCTGTCACCGTGTATTTCATGATAAAAGGAATTGATTTAACCCTCTGGAAAAATCTTTTAATGTTTACTGCAATGGTTATTTTTGTTGATATTGCGTTCATTTTAACACCTAATATTTCAGAAATATGGGGTGCGAAATTTAGCGATATTGGCAAGACAGTTCAATCAATAAAACGATCATTAATTGCATCTAAAGCGAGAGGAGAAATATACACGACAATTATTCAAAATGTTAATCCATCAGTATTCGGTACGATGGAATGGCATACGGAAGAGGAATATACAAAGAGCTTAAATGCATTTTTAGATTCATATGGGGAAAAGATTGGTGCGAAAATTGTTGTTTTTGAAGCCGCGAAGGAATTAAATACAAACTTTCGTGGTATTCGCTCGCAATTTAGTATTATCGTTCCGTTAGAACATATCGAGCAATTGAATGAGCAGAAAGCGGTGCAAGTAGAAAATGTCGGGATTATACCAGCAAAAATAGTAAGTGACGTTTTCATTGTTATTGATGGAAAGAAAAATAACCTGCAAGATCGGGATTTTGAAAATGTATATAATTTAACAATACATCATAGTTATTTTAGTAAATAAGGACAGAATCTTTTTCTGTCCTTTTCTTATATACATAAATTAAAAACAAAATCCGACAAAGTTGAATAAAATTGGACAATCATTCCTACACTAGCATGTAGAGGTGATTGTAGTGGTAAAAGATTATGACAATGATTTTTTTAAAGAAGATAACGAAGATACAACAGATTTCTCTTTAATAAAAGGGGATACGTTGCAGCAAGTAGAAGAATTAGAAGAAGAATTAAAAAGAAAATCATAAGTGTACACTCTTTCTATATTTGCTATATAATATAAATAAAAGGTTGTATCTTTTTGAAAAGGGGGAGAAGAGATGGCTGAAGTCAATGTACAAAAGTCTTCGTTTTTTAAAGAAAAAAAAGAAGAATCAAATACAGATTTCTCTCTTGTGAAAGGTGCATTAACGGAGAATATAAATCGGTTAGAGAAACTGATGAATAATAGCAGTTCAAAATATATACATGTGAAAAAAACAAAAGAAAATGCATAGAGCATTTTCTTTTGTTTTTTTATTTAATAGTAAACTTTTCTCTTATTTTTTCAGGCAAATCTGCTTTCTGAATCTCTTCATAGGACTTTACTTCAATTGATGATATTTCATTTTTATTATTATCATCTTGATCTACATATAGGCGTAAAAACGCGTCTTCATTTAATTTATGATCGTTTTCTTTTTTTGTACTTCTAAATGTAATTTGTTTTTTGACGCCATCTTCATCATATGCGGGCAGCGTATAGTTTCGTAAGTTTCTACCATCTACCTTTTCGATAGTTCCTTCGCCTTTTATCTGCATGTAATATACATCTTTACCAATTCTATTTAGTGACGCTCTCTCACAGCCAATAGTAAAATTAGAAAATAATAAACATAGTGTAATAATTGCTAAAAACTTTTTCATTTTCTTTATCTCCTTTAATGTGTTTCTTTAAAAAGTATACGGCTATTATTAAATGAGAAAAATCGATATAGATTACAATGCCCTTACAATGTTGTAAGAGTGTTGTACATAAAATGAACAATAAAAGTTAAAAGAAAGGTAAAATAATGAATCATGGTATAATGATAAAAGACTTACATACTATTTTTTCATTTTGAAAGGAGCTTGAAAAATGTATTCTACTTTAGAACAATTAACAAAGCACCCTGTATTTTATCATTTTGCAGAAATTTCAAAGATTCCTAGAGGATCAGGTAATGAAAAGGAAATTAGTGATTATTTAGTGGGCTTTGCAAAAGAGCGTAACTTAGAAGTCATTCAAGATGAAGCATTAAATGTCATTATTAAAAAAGAAGCAACAGCTGGTTATGAAAATGTACCAGCTATTATTATTCAAGGTCATATGGATATGGTTTGCGAAAAAAATCAAGCAACAGTACATGATTTTGAAAAAGATCCAATTGAATTAAGAATCATTGGGGATATGTTATATGCAAATCAAACAACTTTAGGTGCTGATAATGGTATTGCAGTTGCGTATGCATTAGCTTTATTAGATTCAAAAGAAATTACGCATCCAGCACTTGAAGTCGTTATCACTACTGAAGAAGAAACGACAATGGGTGGGGCTTTTGCTATTGATCCAAATCATTTTGAAGGAAAGATATTTATAAATATTGATTCTGAAGAAGATCATAAATTACTTGTAAGTAGTGCAGGTGGTGCGAAAGCTGTTGAAACAATTCCCGTAATTTGGGATGAAACGCCAGCGAATATGGATGCATACCGTCTATATGTTGGTGGTCTAAAAGGCGGACATTCTGGTATGGAAATTGATAAACAACGTGGTAATGCGAACAAAATATTAGGACGAGTATTACGTGATTTATCAGCACATACGGAGTTTAACATAAGTGAAGTTCACGGCGGATTAAAAACGAATGCAATTCCGCGTGAAAGTGTAGCTACAATTTTAATTCGTACAGAAGATGTAGGACAAGTAGAAGAAAAACTAGAATCATGGACACGTGTATTACAAGAAGAAATGCGTGCTGTTGATCCAGATGTTCATGTTACACTGACAAAATTGGATGAAACAGTTGAAAAAGTATTTGCTAAAGAGACACAAAAGCAGCTTATTTCATCATTATTCTTAATTCCGAATGGCATTCAAAGTATGAGCATGGATATTAAAGGTCTTGTAGAAAGCTCAACAAATTTAGGCGTTATTGAAACGTTGCAAGATGAAATTAAATTACGTAACGAAGTGCGAAGTTCTGTAAGTAGTTTAAAACAACATGTTGCAGAAGAAATCAAATATATTGCTGAATTAGTTGGTGCTACATTTGAAATAGAGTCAGAGTATCCAGAATGGCCATACAATCCAAACTCACAAATTCGTAATTTATTTGAAAAAGTACATCAAGAAAAATACAATAAAGAAATTGAAATCTTCGCTGTACATGCGGGGATTGAGTGTAGCGCATTCGTTCAAAAGATGCCTGAATTAGATGCAATTTCATTCGGACCAGACATTTTCAACGTCCACACTCCAGATGAACATATCAGTATTTCTTCTGTAGTGAATAACTGGGGATTCTTCATTGATGTAATGAAGGGTACGAAAGAATTAGCTAAGTAATAACGACGAAATAAAAAGGAGTCTATAAAAATTTATAGGCTCCTTTTTTGTATTGGAATTTATCCCACTATTTGCCGGGCAGCCCGATTGGTTCAACTAATAATCAGTGGGGGATGAATAAAACCACTACTGATTAAAGTTTCACTTTATGAGAAGTCATTTTTCGTTAGTATGTAATATTAAGCTTGAACAATTAATAAGGATGAATTGTTGATGTTTTTTAGTACTGATGAAGGGGTGGAGAAATGAAGGAAAGAAAGCATTTTATTGTTTGTATGTTTTTATTGTTCTTCACATTTAGTTTTATTGGTGTTCAGAAAATAATAGCAGAAGAAGTTGAATTTTCAGGAACAACAGCTCCATTGAATGTAAATGTTAGAGAGGCAAAAAGTTTAAATGCAAATATTGTAGATGTGATTCCCGGAAATACAAAAGTATCTTTTAAAGGATGGGAGTATGGTGAAGCGGTTAAAGATTACTGGACAGGAAATTTAGATAATCGTTGGTTTTATTATTTTAAAGATGGAAAAAAAGTATATGTAACGTCAGCGTATATTAATGGAAATCCTCCAAATACATCAATAGATCGTAAATTATCTGTACCTAACATATTACAAGAAAGGTCAAATTGGTGTTGGGCAGGCACTTCGGTTTCAGTTTTAAATTATTTTGGGAAAACTCCATCACAAGATCAGTACGTTAGGTATGTTAAGGGTGGATCATATAATAATCCTGCAACTTCACGTGAAATACAATATGGATTATCGGGATATGGTGTTAGCTCAGCTATAAGTTCTGGAGCAAAATCTTATGATTGGTTCAAAAGTCAAATTAATAGTAATCAGCCGATGATTGCACTCATTATGTGGCAAAATGGAGCTAACATCGGACACTTTCTAGTACTTGATGGGTTTTATAAAGGGACAAATGGAACAGATTATATAACATACATGGACCCTTGGTATGGTGATCATTATAATCATAATTTCAGTACGTTCCATAACAATAATAATTTTTGGTGGAGTGAAACTGTTTATAATATCCATGCAAGCTAATAATATTAAAAGCGGGGGTTCATAAATGGGAAAACTACTTAAGCTTGTGATACCGTGCATGTGCTTAATGACTGTTATTATTTTTGCTAGTAAAATTAGTTATGCATCAAAAAATAAAAGTGAATCAGTACAATCGATTGCATTAAAAGATTATCAATATAGTAAGGGAGGTTCTTCAGAAAATTTAAGTTTTGAAAAAATAACAACATCTCCATTTTCGTTACCAATCTATGAAACAATTCCAGCACAGCAAATTTTAAATAGCTCTGAATTTAAGTATTTACTATTACCAACAAATGAAAAGCTATGGTTTATTATGAAGGATGAGCAGCCAGAAGGACTGATTGTTGCGAATGATACTGAACCGATTCGAACGGGCGGAGAAAATAGAAGTAAAGATTTATATGGATTATATAAATCAATAAAAAATAATACAAATGAAACAAAAGATATTATTTATTTCGAATTTGAAGGGCAAGGAATATTGGTAGTAAATCAAAATAATGATCAAGAAATATACCTTAGTAAAGGTGCCGCTGCCATATTAAAACTTCCTGCTAGTCAAAAAGTATTGAGCAGTGAAGTAATACAGAAAATGAAAGAGAGAATTGTAACTGCTTTTGAATAGTTAAATATAAACTGAATAAATATATATATGTATTTAATATGAAATTTCATGTACTGTATTATTTTCTAAAATAATACAGTACATTGTATAAAAAGGATAACAAAAAATGCGTTAAATGTAGTATGGATTTGTGATTGTTTTTGAATAGTTAAATATAAACTGAATAAATATATATATGTATTTAATATGAAATTTCATATTATTTTCGAAAATAATACAGTACATGGTATAAAAAGGATAACAAAAAAAGAGTGTAAGATATTATGAAAAAATGATGATTATAGTAGGAATAGTTGATTCTTACTTATTTTGTATAGAGTTCGATTCAAATTGCACTTCACATTTAAAATATTTAAATAATTCAAACGGAAAAGCTTGACCTTCACACTATGTAAAGGTTTACAGTAAGACAGAAAAGGAGGTTAAGAAATGAAAAAAATAACGAATTTGTGTATGAGTGCTATACTAACCACATCTATTTTCAGTGGTTATGCTCTAGGGAAAGGGATTGAGAAAGTTCAGGCGAAGGAAATTGAAAAAACGCAAAGAAAAGATATGAAGAAAGTAGAGGTACGAAAACAAGTAGGAAAGTATACAATGCCAGATGAAAAAAGCAAACATGAAGGAACATGGCTACAATGGCCTCATGAATTTACATATGGGCAAAAATATCAGCAAGAAGTAGAGCCAATTTGGATTCAAATGACAAATGCTTTAAGCAAAGGCGAAAAAGTTCATATTGTTGCATATGATCAAGAAGAAAAAGAAAGAATTACTGAGGTTTTAATAGATCACGGGGTAAATATGGGGAAAATTGATTTCTTTATCGCACCTACTGACGATGTATGGGCGAGAGATACTGGACCAATTTTTGTTTATGATAATGACAAAAATCTAAAGATATTAGACCCAGGATTTAACGGATGGGGAAAGAAAACACCATATAAGAAAGATGCTCGTCTTCGTGAGAATCTTAGTAAACAGTTAGGAATTGAAAGAATTGATTGGAATAAATTTGTTCTTGAAGGTGGCGCATTTGAATTAGATGGTAATGGAACTGCTTTACTAACTAGAAGTGCTGTAACGAATAAAAATAGAAATGCAAAATTGTCAGAAAAAGATATTGAAAAATATATTAGTGACCTTGGGGTAACAAATTTTATTTGGTTAGATGGAGTACATAACTTAGATATTACTGATTTTCATATTGATGGATTTGCAAAATTCCACGATAAATCTACTATTATAACATTAAACAAAAAAGATTTAGCTGAATGGGGAACGTCTGATAAAGATATTAACAAGTTGTTGCAGGCAAAAGATGCTGAGGGGAATAAGTACAAGTATGTATATCTGCCGCTAAGCAAGAATAATGTTACATTAGAAAATGGGAAGCAGCTTGATTATAAAGGTTCATATATTAATTATTATATAGCGAATCAAGTTATCTTAGTTCCTAACTATAATGATCCTAATGATAAAATAGCAAATGAGATGATTCAAAAACTTTATCCTGATCGTAAAGTTGTGGGGATTGATGTAAGAGAGCTTTATAAAAATGGTGGTATGATACATTGTATTACTCAACAACAACCAATTAATTTAAAATAATATATTTATAGTGTTCAGTGGAGTTTTCTATTTCTTATGAAAACCTGTTTATCTATAGGATAGGTAAAGATGCGATGGCATTTTTACCTATTTTATTGTAATTTTTATGAGTTAAGTATACCTTTCCTATAAACTGAAGAAACCCACCCTTTTTGAAAAAAGCTTAATCAAAATGGATGGATTTTCTACATTAAAAGCTATACTTGCTGTTGAAGAAGAAACATTGTCTAAAGGTATGTTTTTACCTTTTAAAAGTCGTTCGAATCCCTTCAATAAAACATCCAAAGAGTCCTCTATTATTGGGGTTTTAAAAGTTTCTGGTACAATCATTCTTACTAAAATATCTAAATACAATCTATATTTTTTCTTTTAGCAAGCCATACATGCCCATTACCTTCAGAATACAGAATTACCTTAAATAATAAAAGTTCAGCGACTTTTCTGTTTTTATTTGTAAATGAACACATTATACTTGGCCAATTATTGTGCAACCTTTTCGAATAAATGATTTTCTTTATTTGAAAATAAGGGTGCATCTATAAAACCATAATGATAAACTAAAATACCTAATTCTACTCTAGAATTAATATGCCATTTTTCTTTAATATGATTAATTATCGTTGAAATTCTTCGAGGGGTAACATATATTTTTTTTGAAATTTCTACATCTGTAAATCCTTTTGCTACATAAATAGCCACTTCTAACTCTCTTTCGGTCAAAATTCTTTTCATAAAATACGCTCCTTCGAAATTATTTATATAAAAATCAAAAGAAACTATTAAAAGAAATAAAGGTGAAAAATCATATTTATTTTAATCTGGCTATTTGCGGGTAGTAAGACTCCCACCTCAAAATTTAGATGTGGCAAAGAAGTCGGACTCCCTGAAAAAGCCTGCCTGGAGTGGACTAATAATCAGTGGGGATGAATAAAACTCCCATTGATTATTAGTGAACCATATTTTAATAATTTCTCGTATTGTGATACAAGTTTGTAAAAGAAACTATAAATCCATATAATTAGTAATTGTAACTATATTAATTTTACATTACATTAAAAGTTGGAAAATATTCTTATACTCATAAAGTGTTACATTTGAGGGAGGAAAGATGGAATTCTACAATCTTGGTATTATTATTAAAGAACTTAGAAAGAAAAAAAACATGTCACAATCTGAATTATGTCATGGAATATGTTCACAAAGCCAAATTAGTAAGATAGAAAAAGGTATTATTTATCCATCTAGCATATTGTTGTATCAATTATCTGAAAGACTTGGTATTGATCCAAATTATATATTTGCGCTAACGAAAAACAAAAAAATAAAATATATTGAAAATGTAAAATGTGTAATGAGAGATTGTGTGAAACAAAAAGAATATAATGAGCTTTACGAAATAGTGAAAAAAGAGAAAAACGAAAATAATTTCCAATCAAAAGAAGATAAACAATTTCTATTATGGCATGAAGCGATTGCTATATATTATGTAAATGGAGCAACAATTAATGCTTTTGACATTTTAAATAGAGCACTAAAACAAACCTTAAGTAGTAGTAACTTTTTATCAGAAAAAGAAATAAGCATAATGAATTCAATTGCTATAATACATGCAGAAAATGAAGACTATGAGAAAAGCATAAATATATTAAAACAAAGTTTAATTAATTTTAATAAGATAGAATTCCCTAGAGAAAAAGAAATCAAATTAAGACTCATTCATACGTTAACAAAATGTTTACACCTTGCAAATCAATATGAAGAAGCAATAAAGTATAGTGAAATAGGCATAAAATTAGCTATAAATATGAATACTTTATACTTATTAGGTGAATTGTTTTTTGAAAAAGGTGCAATTTTATTAAAAGTTCAGCACTCTAATGAAGTTGGTTTAACATACATAAAAAAGGCATTATTTATATTTGAATTAACAGAAAGAAAACAATATATAAAAATGATCAAGGATAAATATATTAAAAATCAAGAATAAACAAGAAATAATTCTAACATAAGTTATTCCTAATTGGTATTTATTCCTAAAAAAAGTACTGTAATACGAACTATTCCTAATTGTTATTTATTGCTAAAATAAATACCGTAATATTAGATAAATATAAAGGGTGGCATTTTATGAAATCAAGAGGAATTACTCGTAAAGCAGATAGCATGGGGCGTATTGTTATTCCAATGGAAATAAGACGGAGTTTAGGAATTGTAGAAAAAGATTCTCTTGAAATGTTTATAGAAGAGGACCAGATTATTTTACGAAAATATCAATCACCAAGAGCTTGTGCACTTACAGGGGATATTTCAGACAGCAATATTTCGTTAGCGAATGGGAAGATTATTGTAAGTCCAAACGGGATGGAACTGTTAATAAAGAAGTTACAGCAATATCTTTTAAAATAAAAGGTAAGTAAGAAATTTAAAATAGAATATACTTGGAAAAAGGTCCTCTATCACCATTTAGGGGACCTTTTTATTGTTATCAATAAAATTGAGAGGCCGTAGTTGGTTCAATGAAATACGAATTACCTTATAAATAGTCTGACTATTTTTTATAAAAAAACTATTTATTTACATTTTTTGGTTTCGTGTTATATTTTTAGTGTCAATATATTTATCTTGAAAATTCTGATTTTAAACTCAGGAAAACTTTAGAAAATGAAATACTCTTACTTGAATTGAAAATAATATAAACATAGTTTGAAAGTAAAGTATGAAAATGAATCAGATTTTCAAATTAAATTTGCCAATTTAACGGAGATTCGTGGGGGAAATGTGACTAAGAAGAAATCTCTTATACTCCACGTTTTTTATCTGTAAATTGGTAGTTCTAATAGCTTTGAAGAAAAGCAAAGGAGCAAAAAAGAAGTAGGTAGTTCATTTAATAGAAGATATGGTGTGAAAAAATAAAACAACGGAGGTTTTATAATGAATAAAGGAACACTGCAGATTACAGAAATCGAAGAAATTAGCATTCCTAATGTATTGAAGGATAAAATGAAGAATCTAATAGACCATGAATTAAAAACTCATAATCCTTATACTTGTGATCAAGAAATAGCTGCAAGCTTTTCAAGAGAGTGGCTTAATTGTTTGATTGATTATTTAAAGAAAACTTCGAATTCAGACATGAAAAAACTACTACATATGATAAAAGTAGCGAATTGTGGTGGGAACGTACCACCTACTCTTATTAAAAATATTCCATGTGATCCTATGGAAACACTATTACCTGGGGAGAATCGCAAAGGTTTTAATTATGGTGAAGACGAAGACGATAGAATGAAAAAATATTTTTATGCAGAATGGGTCACATGGCTTTTCGCCACACTTTTTAATTATGATGCTTTAATTCACCCATCCGAACATGCAGGGAAAAATAGATTTCACCTCATTTCCCCTTTGAACAACGATGAAGTTTTGCGAAATGTCGGTGCAAGCACCGGTGGTGGGAACTTTTATCAACATAACGATGCCACAGTGTATACAGATATGAAAGACCAATCAGATATTGAAGCAAGATTGAAAACATTCAATACGAATTTAGAAATTGTATCAAATAGACTCAATAAATCCGTGGAAAGAATAGTGTCTGAAATTACTTGTGGAAAATTTACTAGAGTTGATGCTCTTTTATTAAAAGGAGTGTTAAATTTAAAAACTCAAACTCATATTGGAACGCCAAAATTACTTCAAAAGCATCTTGAAGAAAATCACTTCAGTAAAGATGATATATTGGCGATAAGTAAAATGCCTATTGCTCATATCGCAGGAATGGCGGATGGTGAAATATCTGGATTTGTAGGGGAAATAAACCAAATTATATTTTTGGATGATAATGGTGATATTATTGCAACTTGTTTGAATGGAGCAGAAAATAGATTGATTTATGTGGGAGAAAGTGAAGAAGAAAAATTGAAATTTGACATGTTTTTAGAACTCTTACGAACAACGCCTACTTATAAGGTTCCACTTACATCTGAAGATTTATTAATTATCCCAAATTCATACTATGGTAAACAAACAAATGTAACTCATGGTAGGGAAAGGTTATCTGAGGAAGAATATAAAATCCCGATTGGAGATAATAAGTACGGAAGAAGAATTGTTTGCAGGCAGTACGTTTCCAGCCGATTACGTGATCAGAAAGAAAGTTACTTTACAGATATCATTAACTAGTTTAAAGAGAGGAGGGGCGATGGGGAGGTTTGGGTTATAATAGCTCAAGCCTGCCCCTATTCTTTGTATGGATTTTACTATTGAATTACTCATACTACTATTTTTAGTAGCTGTATTAGCAGGATGGATAGATACAATTGCTGGGGGCGGTGGTATGATAACTATCCCGATAATGTTATTAGTAGGTATGTCTCCTTCAGTAGCGATAGCAACTAATAAACTACAAGGGAGTAGCGGAACCCTCATGGCAACAATGATTTTTATTAAGAAGAAAGAAATTAATCTCAAAGATATGCGTTTGTCCATCTTAATGACCTTTTTGGGATCCGTTTTCGGTGGATGGCTTGTTTTACAGATACGGGCAGAATATCTAATCATGATATTACCTTTTTTACTTATTATTATTGGTCTTTATTTTCTATTATCTCCAAATATAGCAAACGAAGATCGACCGAGAAAAATAAGTATGTTGTTGTTTGCGTTAACAGTGGCTCCGTTACTTGGATTTTATGATGGTTTCTTCGGCCCTGGAACAGGTAGCTTGATTGCTTTAGCGTTCATTCTCTTATGTGGATATAGTGTTACACGGGCAACTGCAAATGCTAAGATTTTGAATTTTACAAGTAATTTCGCTGCTTTGTTGTATTTTATTATTTTTGGCCAAATCGATTGGACAATTGGATTGATTATGATGCTTGGTCAAATTATAGGATCATATATTGGGGCGAAGATGGTGCTTACAAAAGGGACGGCATTAATACGACCAATAGTGGTTATTGTTTGCTTTGTCATGGCAATTAAAATTTTTTTACAAAATATAAACTGAATGTAATCAATATATTATTTGGATCAAAGTTAGAGTGTTTTCATGTTCTTATTGCAGTATTACGCTGTTTAAGATGTGTTCAAAATTACACAATTTGACTAGTGTAATGTATTGCGTTATGCTTTTTTTAGTATAAAAGAAAGGCTTGAAGATAATGATTCGTCGTTTGAGAAAGCTAAAAAATGTAGCTGTCGTAGTAAGCTTCTAAGTAAATAGCAAAATATATAATACTTAGAAGCGAGGAATAAAGTTATGAAGTATCCATTATTTAATCATTGGTCAGAAACAAAGTATATAAAAGATATAGTAACAAATCCACTCATTGAAGTGGGAGAGTACTCCTATTATTCAGGCTATTATAGTCATCAAAATTTTGAAGATGGCTGTGTAAGGTATTTGTGGGGGGATGCTAAGTCTCAAGCACTTTTCAATCCAATTGAACAGATGGGATGGCATCTTGATAAACTCATTATTGGGAATTATGTTTGCATTGCAAGTGGAGTAGTCATTTTAATGGGTGGTAACCATAATCATCACTCAGAATGGATTACAGTATATCCATTTGCTGAGCAAATTGAACAATCATATGAACCTAAGGGCGATACAGTCATAAAAAGTGATGCTTGGATTGGAATGAATGCTATAATAATGCCTGGCGTTACTATTGGTGAAGGGGCAATTGTTGCTGCAGGATCTGTCGTAAGTAAAGATGTTCCGCCGTATACAATAGTTGGTGGAAATCCTGCTAAGGAAATAAAGAAACGATTTACTGATACAGAAATAAATATGTTAATGGAAATGCGTTGGTTTGATTGGGATAGGAAATTGATTGAGAAGGCAATTCCGCTGTTATCTAGTCCATCCATCGAACCATTATTTGCTTTTTATAAAAATAAAGTGAAAAATAAATAAATCAGTTAGAAAAACTACATCCAGTATAGGGTGTAGTTTTTTTATTACAAAAAACTAATAGTTTAGACTAAAGAAAATTCATCTCTAATATAAGTCTAGCAAATAGCTGAATTGAATAATTAAAATCCTTGATAGCTAATAAAGCATTAACGGGCAGTAAGACCCCCACTGATTAAAGTTTCACTTTATTTTTTGTAAATATGGAACAAATGTAGCATCTAGATTGTCTATTAATTGTAATCCTAAAAAATATGAAAGTGCGAATCATTTTAAAAAATATAAGGGGATTAAAAATAGGGATATGTGTGGGAATACAAAGTATCAGGGCATCTAAAAGTGTCGGGTGAGATGGTCTATATGAAAGCGATTCTAATGTCTTATATGTATATACAATTTGAGAACACTGTCTGTTTTTTTGAGATTATGTTAGAATAACGCTTTTTTGAGTACAAAGATATTGGAGGTAACAGAAGTGAAAGGTATGTTTTGCAAGAGATTTATTGCAATAGTAACAGTGCTTACACTATTTTTTAGCATGTTCGTTACATTTGGAAGAGCAGCAGCGGAAACAGTTTCTGCTATAGACGTTGAAGCGGGATCAGCAATTTTAATAGAAGCAAATTCCGGAAAAATTTTATATGAAAAAAATGTAGATGAATCATTGGCAATTGCTAGTATGACAAAAATGATGAGCGAATACTTAGTTCATGAAGCGGTGGATAAAGGAAAACTTAAATGGGATCAAAAAGTTAAAATCTCTGAATATGCACATAAGATTTCGCAAGATCGTTCATTATCAAACGTTCCATTAGAAAATGGTGGCTCTTATACGGTAAAAGAGTTATATGAGGCAATGGCAATTTACTCTGCAAATGGTGCAACAATTGCTTTAGTTGAACAGATTGCTGGTAAAGAAGTTAATTTTGTAAAAATGATGAACGATAAGTCGAAAGAGTTTGGAATGAAAGATTATAAATTTGTAAACTCTACAGGCTTAACAAATCAAGATTTAAAAGGATATCACCTAGAAGGGACAACTCTAGACGAGAAAAATAAAATGTCTGCAAGGGATTGTGCAATTTTAGCACAACGTCTTATTCAAGATTTCCCCCAAATATTAAATACAGCAAAAATTCCTAAAAAAACATTCCAAGAGGGTGGTAAATATCCAATTGATATGGCGAACTTTAACTGGATGTTAAAAGGTTTAATTAAGCAATATGAAGGTGTAGATGGTTTGAAAACAGGAACGACTCCAGAAGCGGGAGATTGTTTCACTGGTACAGTAGAAAGAAATGGTATGCGCCTAATTTCTGTAGTGATAAAAGCAAAATCTCATACGGCACGTTTTGATGAAACAAAGAAATTATACGATTATGGATTTGCGAATTTTGAAGTGAAGAATGTCTACGGAAAAGATTCAGTAATAAAAGGATATGAAACAGTTCGAGTGGCAAATGCAAAAGACAAAGATGTAGTAGTTCAAACGAAGCAAGCTGTTTCACTTCCAATGCCGAAGGGCAATAAAGACATTTATAAAAAAGAATTTAAAGTATTGAATAAAGAACAAGAAGCGCCTATTAAAAAAGGTGTAACAATTAGCAAAATGATTATCTCGCCTAAAGATAATACAGATTCTGGGTTCTTATCAGGTAAATCATTACAAATAGACCTTGTAACAAAATCTGATGTGGAACAAGCAAATTGGTTTACACGCTTTATACGTAAAACAGGATCTTTTTTTAGTGGTATGTGGGATAGTGCGATTGATATAGTAAAAAGCTAATTTTATAGGATACAACTAAATGTTTCACTTTATAAAAATTTAATAAAATCTTTTCTTTGTATTAAATATTTTGTTTTAAATTATGTATATAAAGAAATGGAGGTCAAATTAACTTTGTACTGCTTATATTAGGAATTTAAAGAAAGAATATGTACAATTCTCCCACTACATTCTTATAGTGGCCTTTATGAACAGCAAAATTTACAATTTACAAGGAGAACATTTTATGAGTAACAGAATAAAAGAATTAGATTCCATACGAGGGTTAGCGGCACTTACTGTGGTATTTGGACATTTTTGTTTAATGCTACCATCGTTGCCTAATTCTGTTAAATTTTACCCGCTTAGGTTTTTATGGGCGGGTGGGGAAGCTGTTATCGTTTTTTATGTACTAAGTGGTTTTGTGTTATCTATGGCACTTTATCATTCAAAAACAAATTATTGGGGATATTTAATTAAGAGATTTGTAAGAATCTATATTCCTTATTATTTTTGGATAATCGTTACCTTTGTTTTATTTATTTTATTTTCGTCGTATGAAGTGGTAGGATTACGGGATTGGTTCTATGATAGGTGGCAAGGGTCTATAACAAAATTAGATATTCTAAACCACTTTGTGCTTCTTAATAACTTTTTTACGGAAAATTATAATCCAGTTATTTGGTCATTGGCTCAAGAAATGCGTATATCTATTGTGTTTCCTTTGTTATTCCTTCTTTTTTATAAACTGAATTGGAAGAAAACGATACTATTTGCTTTGAGCTTTTCATTAATTAGTGTTGTTCTTAATATGTTGCATATTGGGAAAGCTGAAGGGTTTTATAATGGTTATGCTGATACACTGCATTTTACATCTATGTTTATGGTTGGAATGTTACTTTTTAAGTATCAGGAAAAACTTATCTACTCATATAGGAATATGAAAAAATTTAAAAAAGGATTTCTTATTACATTAGGGGTTATTCTATATTTATATTCCATTTCAATTTATGGTTTTTCCCGTAATGATACAACTTTCTTAATAAAAGATTGGGGTGTCGTAATGGGGGTTAGTATATTTATTATAATGGCTATGAGTAACCTAAAAGTAAAAGCATTTTTAAATAAGAGTGTATTTGTATATTTAGGAGAAATTTCATACAGTATCTATTTATGTCATTTTCCAATCATGATGGTACTATTTAAACTTTTGTATACAAAGATACCTATCTTTTTCCTTCTTACTTTGTGCATTGCAATGACACTACTTTTTTCTATAGTTTCATATCATTTAATCGAAAAGAAATGTATCAACTGGGCAAAACAAAGAACAACAAATTTTTTGAAAAAAGTATAATTCCTAGATAGATTGTATTTCTTTAGTAAATATATGAATATGACCGATTCCTAAGTATACTTAGGAATCGGTCAATTTTAGATTCTAAATGTAAATATAGTAAAGTGGAATATAATTGAAATCGAAAACCACTTAGAAATAACAATTACGGTGTGAGCTATTGTATAGTATAGATATGGTTAATAATAAAGGGGGAATACATATGTGGAAGCGATTTGTAGCAATTGGCGATAGTTTTACAGAGGGGATAGGGGATGAAGTTGAGGGAATTGCATTAAAAAGCTGGGTAGATCATTTTGTTCAACTGTGTGAAAATGATATAGAATATGCCAATTTTGCAAAGCGTGGGTTAGTAACTGAAGAAATTCGCTCGCAGCAATTGGAAAAGGCGCTAACTTTTAATCCAGATTTGGTTAGTCTCATTGCAGGGGCAAACGATGTTTTAAAAGGACGTTGGAATCATGATGCATATAAGAACGATATGGAATTTATGGTAGATACATTAAGTAAAGCAGGGGCTGATATTATTATAGCAAACCTTCCGGATTTTACAGTTAGGCTTCCTTTTGCTTTTGAAAAAAAACAAGTAATAAAAGAACAATTATTAGAGGCAAATGAAGTTATACGTTCATTGAGCAGAGAGTATAAGCTTCATCATGTTGATTTTTGGAATCATCATTTAGTTAATGACAATACGCTTTGGTCTAAGGATTTAATTCATCCAAACTCAAAAGGATATGTAAAAGTTGCTGAATTAATTTTTAGTAGTTTGCCTGTACAGAAGACAAAATAATAGTTTGCAATGTAACGAATATGGTATTAATTGTATTAAGCTATGTTTTTTAGTAAATGGAAAGAACTAAACATTTAGCAAACAAAGCGTATCTACGATATATTTCTACAGTAGTGCATAAATGTAGAATCACAAAGAAAGATCACTTATGGAAATAGGTGATCTTTAAACGTTTTTATAACTAAATTAAAATATATACTGTATTACTAACAATTTCGTACTACATAAAAATTAAGTTCTCTTATAGAAAAACTGATTTTATATTATCTTAAAATATAATAACATATTCAAATCATATTTTGGGTATGTATCCTAATTGTGAATAATGTGTAATTTTTTTGAAGTATAAATATCCAATAAATAAAATAGGTAGTAGGTGCAGAAGTATTAATACTATATTATTCAATTCTGTTATGAGTACATTAGTAATTGGTAGTATTATATTTTTATTATCAATTTTAGTTATTGGAATTAATTTGCATAGAAAATATGTAGGATAAGAAAAGATAAATATACTTTATTGTATATTTATCTTTTTGTTTAGTAGGATTTATAGCCTCTTTAAACTATTATGTTAATAAAATTAAAAAACTTAATTTTTGATATCCTTATGGTTAAAGCCATCTATAAAATGGCAATATAACTAAATAATTGTTTGGTATGATTTTTGGATTTGGTTTTTTATCCGAATTTTCTGATTCAAATATTTCAACTTTATGAATATAGTAGGTGAAATATTTGTGTGATAGTATTTGAGATAGAAAAAAGCCAACTTTAAAAAGGATGTGAATTGAATGTGCAAACGACTGTAAAGGGTTATATTAAGGCAACGTTTAGCTGTTATTAGTGTAAGGGAAAGATATATTTTGTAACAGTTGATATAAAAATGAAGAAATGGGTACGCTTTATTTTATCTGACTATTTTAAAGATATAAAAAATAATAGTTTAAGTTTTGACGAAGTTAAATTTTAGGTGAGATGTCAATAATGATTAATTTGGTTTAATAAAGAGGTACCTTATACGCAAAAGCGTTTATATTAGTAACCTAAGGAGCTTGCTTTTATGAAAACTACCGATTCAAAAGGCCTATTAGGAAATAGGGTATATTTACAAGTTTTCTCTGCCTATTCATTGCTTATGCTTGGTGTTTTTATTGATATGTTAGCGATTATGACTATAGTTGGGTTTGAATGGGAAGTAGATCCTACTATGATTGGATTGATTCCTGTTGCATATGCACTTCCAGGAATTATTTTTGGCTCATGGGCAGGTGTTATTGCAGATCGTTTTAGAAAAATTCCAATTATGATGTTCTGTAATCTAATGGTTGGTCTAATAACGATTGCTCTTTTATTTGTACAAGATATCCACTGGCTCTTAGTGGCATTAATGATTCGTTCCATTTTTATTGTTTTCTATTATCCTGCACAGCAAACACTAACAAGACAGATTGTATCCCCGGATTTGCTTACTAAAGCAGTAAGTATCAACGGAATAGTAGAGCAGGGTACCAAAATAGTAGGCCCACTTATAGGGGGTATGTTGCTGAGCTGGTTTCAACCAGAGTTCTGCCTCATTATAAGAGCTATAAGTTGTTTATTAGCTACCTTAGTTCTCATACCCACAATAAAATTTAAAGAAACTATATCGAAAGAATTTGTTGAAAAGCAAAAACAAAGTACTTGGACCACTTGGGTACAAGGGTGGGGTTATGTGTTATCTAATCGGATAATATTATCAACCATGATTTTCGTTACAATAGCCATGGCAGTATTACAATTAGTAGACTCACAATTCCCAACTTTATTTAAGAGCCTATTCCCACATGATAAAAGTAAAATGGGATATATCATTTCTATTATTGGTCTTGGCGGGATACTTGGTGCATTACTAACTCAGAAATTAAAACAATTTCAATATGGCTGGGTAGTATGTGGAGGTATGGTTTTAATGGGAATTGGTTTTGGGGGGATTGGTTTGATAACGCCCGGTACGGTCTTCGTTTTAGCCTATTTAATTAGTTTTATCGCTGGTATCGGAAGTGGGCTGATGCTTGTATCTAATCAAGTCATATTACAAATAGAATCCGATCAAGATCAAGTAGGAAGAGTATTTGGTATTCAAAGTAGTTTAACAAACGCAGTTTTAATTATTTCTCCTGCTATGAGTGGCCCATTAGTGCATTTGTTTGGAGTAACTCAACTCTATGTTTATGGAGGGATTGGGCTTGTTATTATTGGAGTAATTGGAGTTTCAATGCAGAAATATTTATGGGGTAAACATAAACACGAACCTATAAGAGCAAATAATTTTTGAAGGGAAGATTTTTATGACCAATGAGGAATGTTATCCATTAAGCCATCCGCAGCGAAGAATATGGTATACAGAAGTTATTCATTCTGATAAAGGAATATGTAATTTAAGATTTTTATTTAAACTTCATCGAAAAATGAATTATTCAAAATTAAACCAAGTTGTGAATCGCGTTATCAGTGAAAATGACGGTCTGTGCATTAGGTTAAAAGAAAATGGGCATCAGGAACCGAAACAATATTTTATTAAACATGAAGAACAAGAATTTGAGTTTTTTGATTTCAGTAATGTGGAGAATACAAATTTACTTGAGGAATGGATTGAGCAGAAAACAAAAGAAACGTTTACATTATTTAATTCAAATTTATACTATTTCGCTTTAATAAAATTAAACGATAATGAATGTGCAGTCTTTGGAAATGTTCATCATATTATTATGGATGGTTTATCAATTCAAATATTTACTGAGCAGATTGCAAAATATTATTATGACATGCATAACGAGAATGAAGAAGGCGAAATTAAAAATTCATATGTTCAATTTCTGACCAATGAACAAACATACTTGAATAGTAGTCGCTTTCAAAAAGATCAAAAATTCTGGTTAGAGGAATTTAAAACACTGCCATCTGCGACTGGATTGAAGCCTTATAATACGTACCAAGTTAGTACCAAAGCATCACGTGAGACGTTTATATTAACGGAGCATTTGAAGAGAAAGATAGAAAAATTTTCTGAAGATTCCAAATTTAGTTTATACACCCTTTTTGTTGCTGCTTTCTCGTTGTCCATGTATCGGTGGACCTCATCGCTTAATATTGGTTTAGGAATGGCTTACGGCAACCGTATGACTAAAATGGAACGAAAATTGATTGGAATGATGGTGAGTACAGTTCCTTTAAGAATGGATATTGATCCAGAAGAAGAAGTACTTTCATTTATTAGTAGGGTGTCCAGAAAACAAAGTAAATCATTAAGACATCAGAAATATCCATTTGATTTGTTATTAAAGCGGATTAATAAAGAGAATAACAGTAATGTGAGACTTTTCGGAACTACGATTGATTATAGGGATCGTGATGAAAGTGGTGACTCACTATGGATTCCAAACCGTGAAGAAGTACAAGATTTTGCAGTGCATATTGAAAATCTAATTGATATAGACTCTTTACATGTACATATTGATTATCGTGAGGAGCTATTTTCTAAGGAAGAGATAAAACAGTTTTTTAACGTGATGTTAGCGATAATGGAAAACACTTTTGAAAACCAAAAGCAGAAGGTGGCTGAAATAGAAATCATTTCTGAGGAAGATAAAAGAAAAAGTTTAGTTGAGTTCAACAATCCTAAACTGGATGTCCCGCCTCAAGTAACTATTCATGAAATGTTCGAACGGCAAGCGATGATTTATCCAAATGCTATTGCAGTTACGTATGAAAAAGAAAAAATTACTTATAAGGAGCTTAATGAACGTGCAAACCAGTTAGCTCATTATCTGCAGAAAAAAGGAGTAGGACCTGATACTTTAGTTGGACTGTGCGTTGAACGTTCCCACGAGATGATTGTAGGTATTTTAGGGATTTTGAAGGCTGGTGGGGCTTATGTCCCACTTGATCCAACATATCCAGAGCAACGACTTCAATATATTTTAGAAGATGCTAGCATTCAGTTATTCGTAACGCAAGAAAGTTTAAAAGAATTGAACTGGTTACCAGAAAATGTTGAGTCGATTTGCCTGGATCGTGATCAAGATGAGATTGGGAAAGAAAGTAAGACTTTGCCGGTTTCTAGTGTCGGTCCCAAAAATCTGGCATATGTAATCTATACTTCGGGATCAACGGGAAATCCAAAGGGCGTTATGATAGAGCATCACAATGTCATTCGGTTATTTAAATCGACGGATTGTTGGTATCAGTTTAATGAAAAAGATACTTGGACGCTTTTTCATTCGTATGCATTTGATTTCTCAGTATGGGAAATTTGGGGAGCATTATTATATGGTGGAAAATTAGTTGTTGTTCCGTACTGGATTAGTCGATCACCTAAGGATTTTTATCAATTATTGGTGGAGGAAGAAGTCACAGTTCTAAATCAGACACCCTCCGCATTTCGACAATTAATACGAGTGTGTGAACAAGAAGATAAGAATAAAAATTTGCAGCTGCGTTATGTGATATTTGGCGGAGAAGCGTTAGAACCTACTAGCTTGTTACCGTGGTTTCAAAGGTATGGGGAGAAAAACCCACAGTTAATTAATATGTATGGAATTACAGAAACTACAGTTCATGTTACATATTATCCAATTACTCTAGATGATGTGCAGCATGCTTCAAGAAGTAATATTGGAAAGCGGATTCCCGATTTAGAAGTGTATATACTAGACGCTTATCAACAACCTGTTCCTATAGGTGTCGATGGTGAACTTTATATTGGCGGGGCAGGGCTTGCACGTGGGTATTTAAATAGACCTGAATTAACAGCAGAGCGTTTTATATCTCATCCATTTAGTAGTGATCTGAAAGCAAGATTATACCGGACAGGAGACTTAGCGAGGTATTTGCCAGATGGGAATCTAGATTATCGTGGAAGAATTGATCATCAGGTTAAAATACGTGGTTTCCGAATTGAGATTGGGGAAATTGAGTCTACTTTACATACATATGCATATGTAAAAGAGGCAGTTGTAATTGTAAGAGAAGATCAGCCGGGCGATAAAAGATTAATAGCATATGTTGTAGGAGATGGAAATGTAGATGCGTGGAGAGAGTATCTTAAAGCGAAACTACCAAGTTATATGGTTCCTTCGGGATTTGTGGCGATGGAAGCTATTCCACTTACAGCTAACGGTAAAGTTGATCGTGAGGCCTTACCTATGCCAGAGGAAAAGCAGATTAATAGTGAATGTGTTGGCCCTCGGAATAGTAACGAACAGATACTGACTACCATTTGGAAGCGAGTATTAGGTGTTAAAAAGGTGGGAATCTATGATAATTTCTTTGAAATTGGTGGCGACTCGATTCTCAGTATTCAAATCATATCTCAAGCAAGTCAAGTGGGGTTAAAACTTACTCCAAAGCAAATGTTTGAATGCCCAACTATCGCTGAGCTGGCACAAGTGGCTATAGAAACGCAGGGAGTACAAGCGGAGCAGGGAATTGTGATAGGTGATGTGCCTCTTACTCCAATTCAGTGCTGGTTCTTCGAGCAAGAACATCCACATACAGAGCATTGGAATCAATCAATGCTTTTAAGAGTAAAAGAAAGATTGAATGTGAAATTACTAGAGGGAGCGATATTAAATTTACTGAAACATCATGATGCTTTACGTTTCCGGTACGAACAGTTACCAAACGGAACGTGGAGGCAGAGAAATGAAGGGACTGATGAGCTGTCAGTACTCCATGTTGTAAAACGTAATCAAGTTAATGAAAAAGAGTGGAATAAAATAATACAAGAAGAGATGAACATTAATCAAGCTAGTTTCAATTTAGTTAATGGTCCGTTAATGAGAGTAGTGTACTTTGAAGATAACTTGACTAGAAATGATCGAATATTCTGGGTGATTCATCATTTAGTAGTAGATGGAGTGTCATGGAGGATTCTATTGGAAGATTTACAGGTGGTATATAACCAGATGAAACAAGGTCAAGAAGTTCGCTTACCTGCGAAAAGTACATCTTTTAAAGAGTGGTCTGAACGACTCCAGACATACAGTGATTCGGGTATTTCAAAAGAAGTACAAAATTATTGGAATGAACAAGTAGAAAAAGAAACGATGAAAATTCCAATGGACTATCCAATACAAGAAACAACAGAAGAATCGATTGATCAAGTGACGAGGACTTTAGGAATAGAAGAAACACAAACATTGTTACACGAAGTTCTAGTCACTCATAAGACAAGGATTGATGAGGTACTATTAACGGCATTAGGACAAGCTATCGTCGATTGTACAAATCAGCAAACCGTTTCTATTCATCTAGAAGGACACGGAAGAGAAGAGATGATTGAAGGTATTGATTCATCAAGGACAGTGGGCTGGTTCACGAGTATTTATCCCGTTCATCTCAATTTTCAAGGAACTCAAACACCTATTGAAGGGTTAAAGGCTGTCAAAGAACAATTACGTCGAATTCCAAATCGCGGAGTTGACTATGGTATTTTACGTTACTTGAATAAAGGATTACTTCCGTTTTATCAGCAAAAGCCTTCAATAAGCTTTAACTATTTGGGCCAATTTGATCAGGTGTTTTCAAGGGACTCTTTGTTTATGCAAGAGACAGGATTTACATTTTTAGATCATGCTCCAGATTCCAAACCATCTCATCTAATTGATGTTATCGGAATGGTGAAAGATGAAAAGTTACATTTTGTTTGGATGTATAGTAGAGAACAGTTTTCTAAATTGAAAATTCAATTGATAGCAGATGGTATGTTAAGGCATCTCCGTCAACTTATAAATAAACCAACAACAGAGTCTGTTTTTACGGTATCAGATTTTGCTGATGCAGAGGATCTTACGGAAGAAAGCTTGAGCAAAGTATTACTTAAATTAACAAAGAAGAGGGTGTAAAAATGGGAGACGTTATTGATATATATGGTTTATCACCTTTGCAAAAAGGAATACTGTTTCATACTTTATACGATCAAGATGATGAACATTCTTTTTCCTATATTGTACAAGTAGGTTTCTTGCTCGGGGGGCAATTGGATGTTGATATTTTTGAAAAGGCTTGGGAATATGTTATTAATCGACATGAGGTTTTACGTTCAGTATTTGTGTGGGAGGAAGTAGAAAAGCCATTACAAGCGGTTTACCAACGTCTTCCTTTTACTATTCATCAAGAGGATTGGAGCACCCATCCACATGAGGAAAGGGCGAAGAAATTACAACAGTTTTTGAATGTAGATCGTAGAAAAGGATTTTTATTGGATGAAGCACCATTGATGAGAGTCACTGCGATTAAAGAAGCAAAAGAGGAAACGAGAATTATCTGGACACATCATCATATTTTGCTAGACGGATGGAGTGTGTCATTGGTCTTTAGTGAAGTGATGGAAGTTTATCTCAAGATGATAAAGGGAGAATTGTTGAATCTTCCTAAATCTCTTCCTTATAAAAAATATATTCAATGGATAAATAAACAAGATCAAAGTCAAGCAGAGGAATTTTGGAAAGAAGAATTAAAAGGGTTCTATGCACCTACTCCATTAGCAATGGAAAGAAAGGATCAAGGACAAGAGAAGGGTTATGGAGAGTGTGCTTATCAAGTATCTGAGGAACTTACTGAGAGTTTACAAAAGTGGGTACGAAATAATCGATTAACGTTGAATACGTTAGTACAAGGTGCATGGGCTTATTTGATGAGTAGGTATAGCGGTGACAGTGACGTCGTATTTGGCGTAACTAGCGCTGGACGTCCTACTGATTTAATAGGAGCAGAGAATATGGTGGGGCTATTTATTAACACATTACCTACCAGAATTCGATTAACGGATAATACATCAGTAGTAGATTGGCTTCGTAAAATACAAATGAAAGAAATGGAACGAAGACAGTATGAGTATAATTCGTTGATAGATATTCAAGGCTGGAGTGAGGTTCCGCGAAATTGCTCCTTATTTCATACCTTGTATGTGTTTGAAAATTATCCAATTCAAGGTGAGAGAAATGATGATTTAAGATTACTAGATGTTAAAAGCACGGAACAAACAAATTATCCTTTAACACTCATTGTAATGCCCGGTAAGAAAATTACTTTAAAGTTGATGTATGATCGAAGCTATTTTAATGAAGAAGCAATAAATCGGATTCAGAATCACTTATTGCAAATATTAATTCAGATGACGAAGAGCCTAGATTCAAAACTATTTGAAATTACTCATTTAACAGAAGAAGAACAAATACAGTTACTAGAGGAATGGAATCATACTCAAGTTAATTATTCGGCTGAAGGCATGATTCATACGATGTTTGAGGAGCAAGTAAAAAAAACACCGGAAGCAATCGCGGCTAGTTACGAAAATGAACAAATTACCTATAAAGAGTTGGAGAAGCGTGCAAATCAGTTAGCTCATTATTTACAAAAGCATGGTGTAGGCCCAGAGTCTCTAGTTGGGGTATATATGGAACGTTCATTACAAATGATGATAGCGTTATTAGGTATTCTAAAATCAGGAGCAGCGTATGTTCCACTTGACCCTACTTATCCAGAGAGTCGACTTCGATATATATTAGAGGATGCTGGAATCGAAGTACTAGTGACGGAAGAGAATTCTAAAAATTTGTTTGTATCTGAAAATATAGAAACGATTTGTATGAATAAAGATTACACTGCAATTGAAAAAGAAGAAACAACCCCATGTATAAGTGGTGTAACAGGAGAAAATTTAGCGTATGTTATGTATACTTCAGGATCTACAGGGAATCCAAAGGGAGTAATGATTGAGCATCATTCAGTAATTAATTATCTAGAATGGATGCAACATAAATATCCGCTTTCTGAAAAAGATGTGGTCTTGCAGAAAACGCCATTCTCATTTGATGTCTCTGTTTGGGAATTGTTTTGGGGCATTCACGTTGGTGCAAGTGTATCTTTCCTACCTCCAGGTGGAGAAAAAGATCCTTCTATTATAGCTGAAGTGATTAAACAACATCAGGTTACTATAGTTCAATTTGTACCTTCGATGTTATCTGTTTTCTTAGATTACTTCAATCATATTGAATTGAACATGAATTGTTCGTCCGTACGCCATGTATTTTCTGGTGGAGAAGAACTAAGTTCAGGGTTAGTTAGACGTTTTCAACAGAAATGGGATTATAGTGGACAAGTGAAATTAACCAACTTTTATGGGCCAACTGAAGCCACTATTTATGTGAATGCATTTGATATTCAGCCTAATCAAGAATTTGTTTCTATTGGGAAGCCAATACAGAACACGCAATTATATGTATTAGACCAAAATCAACGCTTGCAATCAATAGGAACTGAAGGTGAGTTATATATTGGTGGTGTTGGTTTAGCGCGTGGATACTTAAATCGTCAGAATCTTACTGCTGAAAAATTCATTTCGCACCCATTTCAATTGGGGGAACGACTATATCGAACAGGAGATTCAGTAAGATATCTAAATGATGGAAATATAGAATTTATAGGTAGAATGGATCATCAAGTCAAAATGCGTGGTTTTAGGATTGAACTAGGAGAAATTGAAGCAACTTTAGAAAAATGTTCGTTTATTAAAGAGGCTGTCGTATTAGTTAGAGAAGATCGTCCAGGTGATCAACGATTGGTTGCATATGTAATAAGCGATGGAAATACCGAAGAGTGGAGAGAGTATTTACAAAACCAATTACCGAATCATATGATTCCAGCGCACTTTATAGAGTTAGAACATTTCCCGCTTACTCCGAATGGGAAAGTTGACCGAAAGGCCTTGCCAGCACCTGATGAGCAAGCTATTGAAGATTTAAATGTGCTACCTCGGACGCCATCGGAAGAGCTTATTGCCTCGGTTTGGAGTCAAGTGTTAGGAACAGAAAATATTGGCATTCAGGATTCCTTCTTTGAACGTGGTGGGCACTCACTACTTGCTACTCAAATCGTCTCTCGATTGCAAGAACTGTTCCAAATTAAAATTCCATTACGTGAACTTTTCAAGCACGATACAGTGGAAGCATTGGCGAAACGAGTGGATCAGTTACGAAAGGAAGATAAAAAACGAAAGGTTGCTCCTCTTGTACCTATGAAACGAGAAGAAGTTATCCCACTTTCCTATGCGCAGAAACGTCTATGGTTTATTGATCAATTAATGCCAAATAGTGCTATGTACAATATTCATGCAGCGTGTCGCTTAACAGGTAAATGGTCAATTGAAGCATTGGAGGTCGGATGGAATCAATTGTTGGAGCGTCATGAATCATTAAGGACGACAATTCTAGAACAAGAGGGTGAACCTTTTCAACAGGTTCAATCTCATGTGTTCAGGCATATTCCTCAAACGAATCTAACAGATCTTTCTTTGGAAGATAGGGAAAGAGAAATGAAACGCCTTATTCAAAACGAGGCGGAGGAACCATTTCATTTTGGACAAGGTCCTCTGATTCGAACACGAATATTAAAAGTGGACAGGGAAGAATGGGTTCTCATTTGTACGATGCATCATATTATTTCAGATGGATGGTCAATGGGAATCTTACTTGAAGAATGGATGGCTTTTTATGAAGGAGCACTAACCGGAAAACCAGTGGAATTGAAGGAGTTATCTATCCAATATGCAGATTTTGTCATGTGGCAGAAGGAATGGCAAAAAGAGGAGAGTTTGAATCAGCATCTTCAATATTGGAAGGAAGAATTATCTGGGGAACTACCGGTTTTACAATTACCGATGGATCGTCCTCGACCTGCAGTTCAAACCCATCGTGGTGCAAGTCAGTCCTTAATAGTGGCGAATTCCTTACAGGAAAAGCTCAAAGATTTAAGTTTGCAAGAAGGATGCACTTTATTTATGACATTGATGGCAGCGTATCAAAGCTTCCTTTCTCGTTATACAGGACAGGACGACATTATAGTTGGAAGCCCAATCGCTAATCGAAATGTGAAAGAGATTGAGGGATTAATAGGATTCTTTGCAAATACGTTAGTTTATCGAGCTGATTTCAGTGGAAATCCGACGTTCCAAGAACTATTGTCGCAGGTAAGAAAAAAAGCGCTAAAAGCATTCGAGTATCAGGACATCCCATTTGAGAAAGTGGTAGAATCCGTAAAACCTGAACGGAATACAAGTCATTCACCAATATTCCAAACTATGTTTACTTTACAGAATACGAAACAAGAATTTCTTCAGCTATCTGAAAGACAAATGGAACTCATGAAAAGCCATGCTTCTGTTGCCAAATTTGATTTGAGTTTATTTGCTTCTGAGACGGAAGAAGGATTATCACTAACCTTTGAATATAATACTGATTTGTTTAATGATACAACCATTGAACGTATGGCAAGTCATTTTAAACATTGGTTAAATCAAATTGTCTCTCATCCAAAATGTATACTATCAGAACTGAATATGTTATCGAAAGTAGAATATAAGCAACTACTAGAGGAATGGAATGAATCAGCCGTTATAGATATAGAAGATAGTACGATTCATACAATGTTTGAAGAACAAGTGGAAAAAACACCAGAAGCAATTGCAGTAGTGTGCGAAGATGAAGAACTAACATATCGAGAGTTGGACGAACGCTCAAATCAGTTGGCACATTATTTACAAAAAAATGGTGTAACATGCGAATCATTAGTTGGGATTTGCGTTACACGTTCATCCGAGATGATTGTCGGTCTCTTAGGAATTATGAAGGCGGGAGGAGCATATGTCCCAATTGATCCAGCGTATCCGGAAAGTCGACTGCAGTACATTTTAGAAGATGCTCAAATAAAGGTACTGGTGACACAGGAAAAGTTACAACAAAAAATGGTTATACCTACATTCGTCAACGTCATTTGTATTGATCGTAATCGAGCAGAAATAGAACAGGAAGTTACTACGGTATGCACGAGTGAAGTGACGGGCGATAACTTAGCCTATATTATCTATACTTCAGGTTCCACTGGAAATCCAAAGGGAGTAATGATTGAGCACAGGAATACAGTAACAATGATTCATTGGGCGTATCACACGTATTCTCGAAAGGAATTAGCGGGAGTATTAGCTTCAACTTCACTATCTTTTGATTTATCCGTTTTTGAAGTATTTGTTCCCTTAACGATGGGTGGTAAGGTGATTGTCGCTGAAAATGCTCTACATCTAGACAAGTTGTCTACCAAAGGTGTGACTTTGGTTAATACTGTGCCATCGGCAGCAAAGGAACTGGTTCGAGCAAAAACAATTCCTTCTTCAGTAAAGGTAATAAATTTGGCTGGAGAACCGTTACCATATCCGCTTGTTCAAGATTTATACGAGAGAAGTACGATTGAGAAGGTGTTCAACTTATATGGACCGTCTGAAGATACTACGTATTCCACGTATATGGAATTAGAAAAGGGTGTCATGCATAGGGTACCACCAATCGGTAAACCAATCTTCAATACAGAAGTATATGTATTGAGTGCTGAACAAAAAATGGTTCCAATTGGTGTAGTTGGTGAGCTATACATTGGTGGATCAGGGTTAGCACGTGGATATTTAAAACGCCCTGACTTAACGAAAAATCGATTTATACCGCATCCGTTTAAAGAAGACGAGCGAGTATACCGGACTGGAGATCTAGTAAGGTATTTGCCGGATGGAAATTTGGAGTATGTTGGAAGAATTGATCATCAGGTGAAAATTCGTGGATTCCGGATTGAACTAGGAGAAATCGAGGCGGTATTACAAAAGCATACATTAGTTAGCGAAGCTATTGTGATGGTGCGGGAAGATTATCCTGGCGATCCACGTTTGATCGCCTATGTTGTAGGAGACGGGGATGCTCAAAAGTGGCGTGATTATCTCAAGGATCAACTACCAAATTATATGATTCCAGCCTATTTTGTTGGATTAAATGCATTTCCACTCACTCCTAATGGGAAAATTGATAGGAAGGCCTTACCAGCACCAGAGAGACAGGAGATAGCAAGTGGTTATATTGCTCCTCGTACGTCTACGGAAAAAACAATTGTTTCGATATGGCATGAAGTTTTAGGTATGGAAAACATCGGAATTCAGGATTCGTTTTTTGAAATTGGTGGACATTCATTACTTGCTACGCAAGCTGTTTCCAATCTTAAAGAGGCTTTTGGAATCGAGATACCATTGCATGATTTATTTATGTTTCATACGGTGCAGCAATTGGCAGAACAGATTGATCAATTGCTCTATAACAAAAATCAAGAAATGCAGAATGATAGTAAAGAGAATGTAAGTCTTCAAGACTATATTCAAAAAGAAGCAGAAGTCAGTAATGATGAAGAATTACTAGAACTGCTTAAGCAATTAGAAGGGCTATCAGAGGAAGAAGCACATGGGATATTCGAGAGTAATTTGATTGAGGAAGGGGTAAAAAAATGAGAAGTGATTTACTTGCAAAGCTGAGTTCACTTTCTCCTGAGAAGAGAGCATGGCTTCAGAAGCAAATGCAAAAAAAGGAGAATAAAGAAGCACTCCCGTTGTCTTATGCACAACAACGTTTGTGGTTTATGGACAGATTTAACCCAAACAGTTCTTTATATAATATTCCAACAGTATGGCATCTAAAAGGAAATTGGATACCTGAAGCATTAGAGAAGGGATTCAATCGACTCATTGAACGTCATGAATCATTACGAACTGTTTTTAAAGAAGTAGGAGAACAGCCTGTGCAACAAATTGTCGAATTCCTTCCTAGAGCATTACCTGTAAGGGATTACTCTCAACTTCCTCTAGAAGTAAAAGAAAAAGAGGTAGATAGTTTAATTGCGAGAGAAGCGCAAGAACCATTTGATTTAATGAATGGTCCTTTAATTCGTAAGCAGCTTGTTCAATTAGAGAAGGATGAATGGTTATTACTGTGTACGATGCATCATATTAT
Organism: Bacillus sp. AR8-1; assembly: GCF_008042345.1. Classification (NCBI taxonomy): domain Bacteria; kingdom Bacillati; phylum Bacillota; class Bacilli; order Caryophanales; family Bacillaceae; genus Bacillus; species Bacillus sp. AR8-1. Next base: position 35,287 of record NZ_QNUB01000001.1, on the reverse strand, counting down.
TTCTGATGCTTGGTCCATTGGTATATTCATGAATGAATTACTTGCTTTCTATGAAGAAGAAACGGGCGGAAATCCTGCTAAATTAAGTTCACTATCCATTCAATATGCAGACTTTGCGAAGTGGCAAAAGGAGTGGTTGCAAGGTGATGTGCTAAATCGTCAGCTTACGTATTGGCAGGAAGAATTGTCTGGTGAACTTCCTATCTTACAACTGCCAGTGGATCGACCTCGACCGGTTAAGCAGACTTACTCTGGGGCTACGCATCATGTAATTTTTCCTTATAAATTGCTTAGTCAATTGAAGGATATAAGCCGACAAGAAGGATCTACTTTATTTATGACTTTAATGGCCGCATACCAGAGCTTTCTTGCTCGTTATACAGGACAAAAAGATATTCTAGTTGGTAGCCCGATTGCAAATCGGAACCATAAGGGAGTAGAAGGATTAATTGGTTTCTTTGTTAATACGTTGGTTTATCGATCAGATTTGAGTGGCACCCCTACCTTTCGGGAGATTTTGAACCAAACAAAGAAAAAGGCGTTAAAAGCTTACGAATATCAAGATATACCATTTGAAAAAGTGGTAGAAGCTGTGCAACCTGAACGAAGCATGAGTCATTCCCCTATATTTCAGACCATGTTTACGCTACAGAATATAAAACAAGAACGACTAGATTTGCCTGATAGAAGTATTGAAATGGTAGAAAGTAATATGTCTATTGCTAAATTTGATTTGAGCTTAACTGCCTATGAAGTGGAAGAAGGTCTATTCGTCTCATTTGAATACAACACGGATTTATTTGATAGTAGTACCATTGCACGTATGGCAGGACATTTTGAGAACTGGCTAAATGAAATCACGTATCATCCAGATGAATCATATACAAAGCTGTCAATGTTATCGGATACTGAGCAAAAACAACTCCTAGAAGAATGGAATGATACGGACGTAGTTTATGGTCATGATTGTATGATTCACGAGCTATTTGAGCAACAAGTTGCACGGACACCTGATGCAGTGGCGGTAGTTTATGAGGGTGGAAAGCTAACGTATCAAGAACTAAATGAAAAATCGAATCAATTGGCACATTTTCTACAAAAACGAGGTATCGGACCTGAATCATTGGTTGGTATATGTATTGAACGTTCTCCTGATATGATTATCGGTCTCTTTGGGATTTTGAAGGCAGGTGGGGCTTATGTCCCACTGGACCCAAGTTATCCCGAAAACCGCCTGAGATACATTTTGGAGAATTCACAAATTCAAGTGCTGTTAACAAAAGAGGCACTACAGGACTGGTTACCTAAAGATATTCAAGCAATTTGTTTAGATCGGGATCAAGTAATGATTTCTAAAGAGAGTAATTTAGCTCCGGTGAGTGGAGTAACAGCAAATAACTTAGCCTATATTATATACACTTCGGGTTCGACAGGAAATCCAAAGGGGGTAATGATTGAACATCATTCTGTTATAAATCGCCTACAGTGGATGCAGAAAAAATACCCATTGTCTGAGGAGGATACAATCCTACAAAAGACACCGTTTTCGTTTGATGTTTCTGTCTGGGAATTATTTTGGTGGTCATTTGTAGGAGCACGTGTTTGTTTACTTCCACCAGGAGGAGAGAAAGATCCTGCGGTGATTGAGGAGTATATTGAACGATACCGTGTGTCCACCATGCATTTTGTTCCGTCGATGTTATCTACTTTCTTAGATTATATGGAATTATATAATTCGAAAAGGGATGTATCGTCTTTAATTCAAGTTTTTACTAGTGGAGAAGCGTTAAACACTGAACAGGTTCGCCGGTTTAAGGGGATCTTTTACAATGCTCAGCAAACAAAGTTAATTAACTTGTATGGTCCTACTGAAGCAACTGTGGATGTGACTTATTACGATTGTGATTTAGAAAAAGAACCAATGCTTATTCCGATTGGTCGTCCGATTGATAATACAGAGTTGTATGTGTTAGATCAATATCAACAAGTGGTCCCGATTGGTGTGGCAGGGGAACTTTACCTTGGAGGAGTAGGATTAGCACGTGGCTACTTCAATCGACCGGATTTAACTACTGAACGTTTTATTCCGCATCCCTTTAAGGACGGGGAACGATTATATCGAACGGGTGACTTGGTTAGATATATAAATGATCGTAACTTAGAATATATTGGAAGAATAGATAACCAAGTTAAAATTAGAGGATTCCGAATTGAATTGGGAGAAATAGAAGCAGCTTTACATGATCACTCATCTGTAAAAGAGGCAGTCGTGTTGGTGAAGGAAGATCGACCAGGAGATAAGCAGTTAGTAGCTTATGTAGTGGGTGAAGGGGATACTGGGGAGTGGCGTGAATATCTCAAGAAGCAATTACCACATTATATGGTTCCGGCATACTTTTTCCAAATTGAAGGTATGCCACTTACTCCAAATGGTAAAGTGAATCGGAAAGCATTATTGGAATTAGAAGAACAGTTCATAAGTGAAGATATTACTTCATCACGAACACCAGTGGAGGAGCTCATCGTTTCCGTTTGGAGCCAAGTGTTAGGAATAAAAAATATTAGTGTTCAGGATTCCTTTTTTGAAATCGGTGGTCATTCACTACTAGCTACTCAAGTAGTGTCACGTTTACAGGGAATTTTTCAAATCGAATTACCAGTACGTGAACTATTTGAATATACAACGGTGGAGTCACTGGCAAAGCGATTAGAACAGTTACGTAAAGGAGATAAAAAACGAGAGATTCCGCCACTAATACCAATGAAACGAGGAGAAGCTATTCCACTATCTTATGCCCAACAACGTTTATGGTTTATTGATCAATTTACACCTAATAGTGCCCTTTACAATATGCCAATGGTATGCCGTCTTACAGGGAATTGGCTACTTGAAGCATTGGAAACGGGATGGAATCAACTAATAGAACGTCATGAATCACTGCGGACGGTCTTTCAAGAAGTGAATGGTCAACCCGTACAGCAAATTGAACCGTATGCTTTTCAATCAATTCCGAAAACGGATTTAACTATGCTTTCTTCTGAAGATCAAGAAGAAGAAGTTAAACGTTTAATTCAACAAGAAACAGAAGTGCCATTTGATTTAACAGAGGGTCCATTAATCAGGACAAGTATTTTGCACGTGGGAGAGGAAGAATGGATACTCCTTTGTACTCTACATCATATCGTTTCAGATGGATGGTCAATGGGAATCCTACTTGAAGAATGGATGGCATTTTATGAGAAAGCAACGGATGGAAAGGTAGCGGAACTTGAACCATTACCGGTTCAATATTCCGACTTTGCTCAGTGGCAAAAAGGATGGCTAAAGGAGGAGGTGCTTGATCAACAACTCCAATATTGGAGGGAAGAATTGTCTGGGGAGCTTCCTGTACTCCAACTTCCTGTGGATCGCCCGCGTCCCGCAATACAAACTCATCATGGGTCGACATACACTATGGTTCTGCCAAGCACGCTACATGATAAATTGAATGAACTTAGTCGAAAAGAAGGGGCTACGCTCTTCATGACGCTTTTAGCTGCATATCAAAGTTTTCTATCTCGTTATACGGGACAAGAAGATATTCTGGTCGGAAGCCCAATTGCGAATCGGAATTATAGAGAAATTGAAGGACTAATTGGTTTCTTCGTTAACACGCTGGTTTATCGAGCTAATTTGAGTGGTAGACCGACATTTCAAGATGTACTGTATCAGGTTCGTCAAAAGGCATTGAAGGCGTATGAATATCAAGATATTCCATTTGAAAAAATTGTAGAAGTTGTGCAACCGGAGCGAAGTACAAGTCATTCGCCAATCTTCCAGACTATGTTCATCTTGCAAAATATGAAACAAGAGTTACCGGTGTTATCTAGTAGAAGTATTGAAATGATAGAAAGCCATAGTCCAATTGCAAAGTTTGATTTAAGTGTAATGGCAGTTGAGACGGAAGAGGGATTACTTTTTACTTTTGAGTACAATAAGGATTTATTCAATGCTACTACTATTGAACGGATGGCAGGACACTTTGAGAAATGGCTACATGAAGTTTCTCATCGCCCACAAAATCCGTTGCATGACCTGAGCATGCTATCAGAACCCGAACGTACTTTGTTATTAGAAACATGGAATGACACTGTAATGGAAATGTCTCATCAGGGTCTTATTTGCGACAGATTTGAGGAGCAAGTAGCAAGGCGTCCGGATGCGATTGCGGTAGTTGATCAAACAAAACAGTGGACTTATGGTGAACTGGATACACAAGCAAATCAGTTGGCAAATGTTTTACGGCGAAAGGGAGTAGCCCCAGAGTCAGTGGTAGGAGTTTATCTTCCGAGGTCAGCTGAGCTAATGGCAAGTTTACTAGGCATTTTAAAAGCTGGTGGAGCTTATGTTGTTTTAGATCCGTTATATCCAAAATCAAGGTTAGAATACATGATTGAAGATGCAGGAATTCAATTTGTAGTGACGGCGGAAGGACAAGAAGGACATTTCGCACACGTCGAAATGGTGAGGTTAGAAGAACTAACAGTGGAAAGCGTAATCGCACCTGCACGTCAAATAAATCCAGAGAACTTAGCCTATATTGTTTATACCTCTGGTTCTACAGGAAAACCGAAGGGTGTCATGGTTGAAAATCGCTCATTAATGAATATGGTTTCTTGGCATCAAGAAGTTTATCATATTTCAGCAGAGGATCGTGCGACTCAGATTGCAGGGGTTGCTTTTGATTCGGCTGTCCAGGAGATTTGGCCGTATCTAACTGCTGGCGCAGCACTCTACTTGTCAACAGAGGAACTGAGAATTAATCCAGAAGCACTAAGGGACTGGCTCATTGATTCACGAATAACAGCTAGTTTTGCACCTACGCCTATTCTGGAAAGACTCTTGAAATTATCTTGGCCAGATAAAACGGATCTTCGTTTTATCATTACTGGTGGGGATCAATTAACGCAGTATCCATCTAGCGATATTCCTTTTGCGGTAATTAATCAGTATGGTCCATCGGAAAATACCGTTGTTACCACAGATTGTTACGTACCTGTAGGGGTGACAACAGGTACGCCATCTATTGGTCGACCGATTGCAAATACAGAAGTTTATGTGTTAGATTCTCATCTTCAGCTAGTACCAATTGGTGTAATTGGAGATCTCTATATTGGAGGGAAGAGTCTTGCACGTGGATATGCTAATCGTCCGGATCTTACAAAGGAAAAATTTATTCCACATCCTTTCAAGTCAGGAGAACGTCTCTATTATACAGGAGACAAAGCAAGTTATCTTTCTGATGGTAATCTCCAGTTCCATGGACGTATAGATGACCAAGTAAAAATTCGTGGTTTCCGGATTGAATTGGGAGAAATAGAAGCTGTTTTGCAGGCACATTCTTCTGTGAAAGAAGCAGTTGTATTGGTACGAGAGGATAATCAAGGTGATAAGAGATTAGTAGCTTATGTAGTTGGTGAAGGAAGTGTCCATGAATGGCGAGAACATCTACAAACACATTTACCAAATTACATGGTTCCAACAAACTTTATTGAGATGGAATTTTTACCACTTACACCGAATGGAAAGCTTGATTTGAAGGCATTGCCTATACTTAGTGAACAATCCGCTGAAAATACTGTATACCCAAGAACTCCGCTGGAAGAACTTATTGCTTCAGTGTGGAGTCAAGTGCTAGGAATAAGAGACATTGATGTTCAGGATTCATTCTTTGAGCTCGGTGGTCACTCTCTACTTGCTACACAAGTGGTCTCACGCTTACAGGAAGTCTTTCAAATCAAATTGCCAGTACGTGAACTGTTCGAATATTCAACGGTCGAAGCATTATCGAAACGAATAGATCAGTTACGTAAGGGGAGCGAAAAACGAGAAATTCCACCATTGATGCCGATGGAACGAGGGGGAAATATTCCACTGTCTTATGCCCAACAGCGCTTATGGTTTATTGATCAATTTGCACCTAATAGTGCACTTTATAATATGCCAATGGCATGCCGTCTTACAGGGAATTGGTTACCTGAGGCATTGGAGTTGGGATGGAATCAGTTGATAGAGCGTCATGAATCTTTGCGGACTGTATTTTATGAAGAGGATGGCCATCCTATGCAGCAGATTCAACCGTACGTTTTCCGTCCGCTTCTGCAAATGGACTTAACTAAGCTTTCATTAGAGGAGCGAGAAAGAAAGTTGGAGCAATGGATTCAAACTGAAGTCGAATCTCCATTTGATTTAGAAAAAGGGCCATTGTTCCGTGGGAAACTCATAAGAATTTCAGAAGAAGAATGGGTTCTTCTGTGTAATATGCATCATATTATCTCAGATGGATGGTCGATGGAAATCTTGCTTCAAGAATGGATGGCATTTTATGAGAATACGATTGGTGAAAAACAAGCAGAGCTGGAACCACTACCAGTTCAATATGCCGATTTTGCTCAGTGGCAAAGAGAATGGTTGAAAGATGAAGTACTATATCAACAACTTGCGTATTGGAAGGAAGAATTATCCGGTGAGTTACCAGTCTTAATGTTGCCAATGGATCGTCCGCGTCCGCCAGTGCAAACCCACCATGGATTAACTCATAATGTTTTGTTATCGCGCTCATTACTGGATAAATTAAACGAACTAAGTCGTCAAGAAGGGGCCACACTTTTCATGACCTTATTGGCATCGTATCAAAGTTTCCTTGCTCGTTATACGGGACAAACGGATATTATTGTTGGCAGCCCAATTGCAAATCGAAATTATCGAGAAATTGAAGGGCTGATTGGTTTCTTTGTCAATACATTGGTTTATCGCGCTGATTTAAGTAATGCACCGGCATTTCAAGAGTTGTTGTCTCAAGTGCGGATAAAAGCATTGAAGGCGTATGAGTATCAAGATGTTCCGTTTGAGAAAATTGTAGAGGTTATCCAACCTGAACGAAATATAAGCCATTCTCCGATTTTCCAAACCATGTTTACTTTGCAAAATACGGGACAGAAGCTACCAGAACTACATGGAAGAAATATAGAAGTAATGGAAAGTAATGCTCCTATCGCTAAGTTTGATTTAAGTTTAACTGCTGCAGAAGTGGAAGAGGGTTTATTACTTACTTTTGTTTATAGAACTGATTTATTTGACAGCTTAACTATTGAATCCATGGCTGAACATTTTGGGAACTGGTTGAATGTAATCGTGGAGAATCCTGATAAATCATTAGCTAAGTTGCCTATATTGTCAGGATTACAGCAAAAACAGTTGGAGGAGTGGAATAATGATGCTGTAGCATATCCACAGGAAAGTACAATTCATCAGCTGTTTAAAGAGCAAGTAAATCGTACACCTGATGCGGTAGCAGTGGTAGATGAAAAACAGCAGTTAACGTATCGAGAGCTGAATGAAAAAGCTAATCAATTGGCCCACTATCTTCAGCAATGCGGGATTGGGAATGAATCATTGGTTGGACTTTGCTTTGAGCGTTCAGTTGAGATGATTGTTAGTATTATGGGGATTTGGAAGGCTGGAGCAGCCTATGTTCCATTAGACCCATCATATCCAGAAAGTCGTCTACGATATATTTTGGAGGACACTGGAATTCAAGTATTAGTTACGAACGAGTCATTGGAAGACTGGATACCTAAAGAAATCAAGATAGTTTGTCTAGATAGGGATCAAGCAATGATTTCACAAGAAAGCATTCTTTCACCAAAATGTGAAGTAACAGGAGAAAACTTAGCGTATGTTATCTATACTTCAGGATCAACGGGGAATCCAAAGGGTGTCTTGATACAGCATCATTCTGTACTAAACTTGTCGCATGGTTTACAAAAAGAAGTTTTCGAACATGAGATACCATCTAACATGCATGTCGGTTTAAATGCGTCAATTGCCTTTGATGCATCTATCCAGCAATTACAAATGCTGCTTTATGGTTCAAGTTTGTATATTATTCCGAATGAAGTACGAAGTGATCCGGAGCAGTTTGTAGCTTATATTAGGGAGAACAAGTTAGAAATCTTTGATATAACACCTTCATTGCTTCAATTACTTATAGATGCCGGATTGTTAGAAACGTGCGATGGCGTTCATGTTCCAAGTAAGGTACTGGTTGGTGGTGAAGCAATTATGCCGTCATTATGGGAACAGCTAGTAGAGACTGATAAAATACAGTTTTATAATGTATATGGTCCTACAGAATGTACGGTTGATGCAACATGCTATCATATCAAAAAAGATAGTAAGAGAGTAACAATTGGGCGTCCATTGCCTAACGTCCAAACTTATGTATTAGATAGTAATAGGTTGCCAGTTCCAGTTGGTGTGATGGGGGAACTTTATATCGGAGGAGCAGGTCTAGCAAAGGGGTACTTGAATCGTCCAGAGTTAACATCCGAACGATTTATTTCTCATCCATTCAAAGAAGGCGAGAGGTTATATAGAACAGGCGATCTTGTGAGATATCTTCCTGATGGTAATATAGACTACTTAGGAAGAATGGATAATCAAGTGAAGATTAGAGGATTTCGAATCGAACTTGGGGAGATTGAGTCGACTTTACAAGAGCATGACTTGGTAAAAGAGGTAGTTGTAATAGTTAGGGAAAATCAGTCGGGAGATAAGAGGTTAGTAGCTTATGTAGTGGGCGAAGGTAGTGTAGAAGAATGGCGAGAGTATCTTAAAACAAAACTGCCAATCCATATGATACCTTCCTACTTTGTCGAAATGAAAGAATTCCCGCTAACCATAAATGGAAAGGTTGATCGGAAATCGTTACCTATACCAGATTATCAAGGAACACAAGAAGGCTACGCGGCCCCAAGAAATGAACGTGAACATAAGCTTTCTATGATTTGGGAACGTGTGCTAGGTTCAAAACGTATTGGTATTTATGATAACTTTTTTGAAATTGGTGGAGATTCAATTCTTAGCATTCAGATTGTCTCTCGCGCAAAGCAAGCTGGTTTACAGTTGACACCAAAACAACTATTTGAACACCAAACGATTGCTGAGTTGGCGCAAGTAGTCAAAGAAGAACAAGGTGTACAAGCTGAACAAGGAATTATAACTGGAGAGACGATACTTACACCTATTCAGCAAAGGTTTTTTGCACAAAATCATCCTAATCCACATCATTGGAATCAATCCATGTTCTTTAGAACGAAAGAAAAATTGGACATAGGATCACTGGAAAAGGCGGCAGGTAACCTTCTACTTCATCATGATGCCCTGCGTTTAAGATATGAACGTTTACCTAATGGGACTTGGGAACAGTGGAATGAAGGAATTGAAGAACAATTGATGCTGACTGTCATTTCATTAGACGAAGTGCCGGAAGCGGATTGGCATGAAGTTATTCAAAAAGAGATTAATGTTGCACAAGAAAGATTGAATTTACATGATGGTCCTTTAATGAGAATGGTGTATTTTGATGAAGGTGAGGAGACTGGCCGATTATTTTGGACAATTCATCACTTAGCCGTGGATGGTGTTTCTTGGCGAATTTTATTGGAAGATTTGCAAACAGCATATACGCAAGCGGTCCAAGGGCAAAAAATTCAATTACCTATGAAGAGTACATCTTTTAAAGAATGGTCGGAGAAATTACATCATTACGCTGAAACTGGAATATCAAAAGAAGTGCTACATTACTGGGAGCAGCAGGTTGAACAAGACGTAGTTATACTGCCAGTAGATGGTACTATAAGTAATCCAGTAAGCGCAGTAACTGAGGAAATTACTGTGGTGTTAAACGAGAATGAGACCCGTATGTTATTGCAAGAGACTTTAAGCACTCACCGTGTCAAAATCAATGAAGTATTATTAGCAGCATTGGTACAAGCTACAGCAGCATGTACGGGACAGCCGATATTAAGCGTAGATTTAGAGGGACATGGTCGAGAAGAGATTATTGAAGATGTTGATTTATCGAGAACCGTGGGATGGTTTACAAGTATTTACCCAGTTCATTTAAATATTACTAATGCTAATACGCCAATTGCAGCATTAAAAGCAGTTAAAGAACAAGTTCGCAAAATTCCTAATAAGGGTGTTGATTATGGGGTGTTGCGTTACATGAACGCAACAATGTGTGAGCCATTAAGCTCCCAATATACACCGTCTATTAGTTTTAACTATCTTGGACAATTTGACCAAATGTTTTCTAGCGATGCAATGTTTATTCCAGAGAACGAATTTAAGCGTTTAGATCATGCTGCCGGTTCCAAGCGATCGCATGTAATTGATGTAATTGGGGTTGTAACGGATGGAAAACTTCAGTTCACTTGGGTATACAATGTTGGACAATTTGCCAAATCAACGATTCAAAGTATTGCACAGAATATGCTATATCAACTGAGTAGATTGATTCAATCTTCAGATAGAGAATCTGCACTGACCATTTCGGATTTTGCAATGGCTAATCTTAGCCAAGAAGGTTTGACAAATGTACTAAACAAAATGCATCGTGGAAAGAACAATCAGATTACTGATTTATATCCACTATCACCTTTGCAAGAAGGTATGATTTTCCACACATTGCATGATCAAGGGGATGAACATGTTGCACCGTATATAGTGCAATTGAGTTTTATGATTCAAGGGGAAATGGATATTCCTACTTTTGAGCAGGCGTGGAAATCTGTAATTCAGCGGCATGAAATTTTTCGTACAGCATTTGTATGGGACGAAATTGAAAAACCTGTACAAGTGGTGTATGAAAATATCCCATTTAAAGTGAACAAAGAAGACTGGCGTACAATGACAAGTGAAGAGATAGCGGAAAAAAGAAAAGTCTTTTTGGCATTAGATCGAAAACAAGCCTTCCAATTTGATGAAGCACCATTGATGCGGGTAACAGTCATTCAAGAAGGTGAGGAAGAATATCGGATTGTTTGGACCCATCACCATATTTTACTGGATGGATGGAGTTTACCATTGGTCTTTAATGAATTACTTACAGTCTATCAGAAGAGAATGAATGGAGAAGCTGTGAAGTTACCTAAGTCCTCACCATATAAGAAATATATCCAATGGTTAAGAGAACAAGATAAGGAGCAGGCGGAACAATTCTGGAGAGAGAAGCTAAAAGGTTTTACTGCGCCAACTTTGCTGGGCTTAGAAAGTAAAGAGGAAGAAAAAGGTTACACAGAGAAGGTTACGTATTTATCAGAAGAGCAGACTCAAGCGTTACAAGGATGGGCGAAACGCAATAAACTTACTTTGAGTACAGTAATTCAAGGGGCATGGGCATATCTCATGAGCCGATATAGTGGAGAAAATGACATTGTTTTTGGTGTAACAAGCTCAGGGCGTTCTACGGAGATTATTGATGTTGAAAACATCGTAGGTCCTTTCATTACAACGTCACCGACGCGAATTCAATTGATGGATGATATAAAATTAATAGATTGGTTGCAGAAGATACAAGAGGAAGAGATAGAAAGAAGACAATATGAGTATGCTTCTTTGACAGAGATTCAGGGGTGGAGTGAAGTTCCTAGAGGAATACCGCTGTTCAATAGTTTATATGTGTTTGAAAATTATCCAGTGAAAGAGGAGTCTTCAGAAAATCTGGAAATTGGTGAATTGGAAGGGGTAGAACAAACCCACTACCCATTAGGGTTAGCTGTAGTTCCAGGAATCCAGTTATCGTTAAAGTTAATGTATGACCGTAGTAAGTTTAATAGAGTAACCATTGAACGAATGCTGGGTCATTTACACCAAGTGTTAATGCAAATGCTCAAAAACATTGATCAAAATCTATCGGAGCTAGTATATATTACGGAAGCTGAACAAAGAAAGCTATTGGAAGAATGGAATAATAATACTATATCCTATCCACGTCAAAATGTAATTCATCAACTATTCGAAGAGCAAGTAAATCGTACACCTGACGCGTTGGCAGTAGTAGATGAAAAACAGCAACTAACATATCGAGAGCTGAATGAAAGAGCTAATCAATTAGCCCATCATTTACAGAAATGTGGAATTGGGACAGAGTCATTAGTTGGCCTCTGCTTTGATCGATCAGTTGAGATGATTGTTGGTCTCATGGGAATTTGGAAGGCTGGAGCAGCCTATGTTCCATTGGATCCATCGAATCCAGAAAGCCGCCTGCAATATATTTTACAAGACACGGGAATTAAAGTTTTAGTTACAAATGAGGTATTACTAGGATGGATACCTAAAGACATCAAGACAGTTTGCCTAGATAGGGACCAAGCAATGCTTTCTCAAGAAAGCAAACTTTCACCAATATGTGAGGTAACAGGGGAAAACTTAGCGTATGTTATCTATACTTCTGGTTCGACAGGGAATCCAAAGGGGGCTTTAGTACAGCACCATTCTGTAATAAACCTATCCTATGGTTTACAAAAAGAAGTTTTCTCACATGACATACCTAGTAATATGCGCGTCGGTTTGAATGCGTCAATTGCCTTTGATGTATCTATTCAGCAATTACAAATGTTGCTTTATGGTTCAAGTTTATATATTATCCCAAGTGAAGTTCGCACTAATCCGGAACAATTTGTGTCCTATATTAGGGAGAATAAATTGGAAATGTTTGATATGACACCTTCATTACTTCAATTACTTATAGATGGAGGATTGCTAGAAATAAGTGCTGATGTTCATGTACCAAGTAAGATATTAGTCGGTGGTGAAGCAATTATGCCGTCATTATGGGAACAGCTAGTAGAGACAGAAAAAATTGATTTTTATAATGTATACGGTCCTACAGAATGTACGGTTGATGCAACATGCTATCATATCAAAAAAGATAGTAAGAGAGTAACAATTGGCCGTCCGTTGCCGAACGTTCAAACTTATGTATTAGATAAAAATTTGTTACCTGTTCCAGTTGGTGTAACAGGTGAGCTATATATTGGGGGTGCAGGTATAGCGAGAGGATACTTGAATCGCCCAGAATTAACAGCAGAGCGATTCATCCGTCATCCATTTAATGAAGAAGAACGTTTATATCGTACGGGAGATTTGGTTCGTTATTTACCTGATGGTAATTTAGATTACTTGAGAAGAATTGATAATCAAGTGAAAATTAGGGGCTTTCGTATTGAACTTGAAGAGATTGAAGCGAGTATAGAGAGGCATCCATTGGTAAAAGAAGCAGTAGTTTTGGTAACAGAGGATAAATTAGGAGAGCAGAGATTGGTTGCTTATGTAGTTGGAGATGTTAGTATGCATGAGTGGCGTGAGTATCTCAAGACACAAGTACCAAATTATATGGTTCCCGCTCACTTTATTAAGGTAGACGAGATTCCTCTTACAACAAATGGCAAAGTTGATCGAAAGGCATTGAACAATTTAACTATTCATAGAGAAAATAACTTCTCTACACCAATCATTCCAAGGGATGAAATTGAATATCAGTTGATTAAAATCTGGCAGGATGTGTTACAGATAGAAGATGTTTATGTAAATGATGATTTCTTTAATAGAGGAGGACACTCTCTCCTTGTAATTAAATTAGTTTCAAAAATTAGGGAGAAGTTTGGAAAAGAGATTAAGGTGTCTACATTGATTAAGAATCCAACAGTGGAAGGAATCGCATGCCTTATTCGTGATAAGCATGATATGACGAAATCAGTAGCAGCGCTAGTTTCACTACAAGAATCAGAGAAAAGACCTTTCTTCTGCGTTCATCCGTTTATGGGGAATGTATTCTGTTACATTCAACTAGCAAGATTGCTTAAGAGCCATTGTTCATTTTATGGTTTACAGAATCCTCTTATAGAAAAGAAAGAAATTGACGAGTTAACTTTGCCGGAAGTAATTCAACTTTACATCGAAGAAATAAAACGTGTTCAGCCAGAAGGTCCATATCGTCTTGGAGGATGGTCTTTAGGCGGTGCGATTGCTTATGAAATCGCAACTGTACTAAGGAGTCAAGGTGAGGAAGTTGAGTTGTTGATACTAATGGATACTAAAGTACCTTCAGAGCAGGACTATAAAACAACGGAGGATATGCTCTCATATATATATGAGCATTTCATTCCTAGAGATTTTACTGAGCAGGAAGAAGGCCTCTTCCATAAACAAGATATGCTTGTAGAGCGATTAATTATGGAAGGAGTACTCCCGCCTGATGCAGATCTTATCAATTTGAAGCAAGTTATCAATGCTCATAGGAAATGCCTGAATATAATGGCAGAGCATGATTTAATACCATACTCTGGAGAAGTTCTCTACTTTAGTGCTGAGGAAGGAAAAGAGTTGTTTACAGATTGGGGACCTTTATTAAAAGGAAGAGTAAATAAGTATTCTGTCCCTGGATCACATGAGGAAATAGTAGACTTCCCCGCAGTTGAAAAGATAGCTAAGTACCTATTAAATGAATTTGAAGAGATAAAAGAAACATCCCTTTCATTAACTGAAAAGTAGAGAGCGCAAAAGATGCAACGCAATGAACGAAAAGGGGAGACCAATACCTGCATGCATATCAAGTGTAGGGAATAATGAATATATTAAGAGCATTACTTTTTAAGGGGATAATGTAAAAAGTAATTGGTAGAGACATAGAAATCTTTGTAATAGAAGCGAATGCCTGATGATATTACTGAGGAAAGGTGCATATTTTCATTGATATGTAAATATGCACCTTTCCTATTGTATATGCAATTTAGTAATGTGAATTTGAATTTATGTAACGTTCATATATGAAGTAATTCTTTAAAAAAGGACGTGATTTATCATACAAATTCAAGCTGTGAAAATACCAAAGAATATTGAAAGTCATTTGTTTAAGCAACTTAGTAACTTAGTTTCAAATGAGAAGAAAGAACGAATGAAGCGTTTATTAAATTCATGCGACATTAATAGGACCCTGATAGGAGATTTACTAATCCGATCTCTAATCTGCCAAAAGTATAAAATTAATAATGAAGAAATTAGATTTATATATAATGAGTATGGAAAACCTTTTGTTGAAAATTTTTCTGACTTTCATTTTAATCTGTCACATTCAGGAGAATGGGTGATTTGTACTACTGCTAATTTTAATGTGGGTATTGATATAGAAAAGGTTTCAGAGATAGAGGTTCTTAAATTAGCAAAAGAATTTTTTTCAGCGGATGAATTTTATGATATATCTAATATGAATTCTGATGAACAAATTAATTGTTTTTTTGATTTATGGACATTAAAAGAAAGCTATATAAAAACGATTGGAAAAGGGCTTTATACCCCATTAAATTCATTCTCTATAAAAAAAGAATCACGAACTTTAATTTCATACAAGAATATACCTAAAAACTTTTACTTTAAACAATATAACATTGATCCAAATTATAAGTTATCTGCTTGTGCAACAAGGGATGAATTTCCGCAAGAGATAATAATTAAAGACATTTATGCAATTTGCCAAAATATATACAAATTTGAAAGTAAGGAGAAAATCAATGCAGAAGACTAAACTTTTTTGCTTTCCACATGCTGGGGGATCTGCTTTTAGTTACGCAAAATGGAAAAATCACTTTAATCCATATATTGAGGTAGTCCCGATAGAGTTAGCTGGTAGAGGATATAGAATTGAAGAAAACTTGTACGGAAGTATGGAAGAGGCAGTAAATGATGTCTACAATAAAATAGTTATGCAGATAGATGATTCGCCCTACATTCTATTCGGGCATAGCATGGGAAGTTTGATCGCCTATGAAGTAGCCAGAAAAATAAAAGATTCTAAAAACGTATCGCCTGAATTTCTTGTTTTGTCCGGTAGAAATCATCCAAATAGTAAAATAAAAAATATCCGACATAATCTTTCTAATGAGCAATTTAAAAGAGAAGTTATTGCAATGGGAGGTACACCATCTGGGGTACTGCAATCAGAAGAATTAATGGAGATTTTCCTCCCTATTCTAAGAGCAGATTTTAAAATCGTTGAGACGTATATTCATGACAAAAATACACAACCATGTGATATTGATTTTCTTATATTTAATGGGGAAAATGATGAATTTACTACATATGATCAAGTAATAAAATGGGAACGATACACAAGTAAAACGTGTACTTTTCATTCTTTTGAAGGTAATCATTTCTTTCTAAATGAAAATATTGAAGAAATAGCAAATAGTATTATAGGAAAGTTTAATTCTAAAAGATTATCAACTAGTTTTTAGAGATTTTCTTTGATCATCAGACAGTCGTTGGATAACTGGTGAGTTAATTGATGCAATTTGTGGATCTTGCTTATAATGCTAATTGTAAGTATTATGTACTTTAAAACCAAAACTTTCCCAATTTAATGTTGAGAAAGTTTTGGTTTTTATTATTCTAGTAGTAATCACTTTTTAAAGTTATAGAAATTTAAAAATAAAGTATTGTATACATGTAAGTATGATTAAAAATAAAAAGTTGTAAATGCTAAATTTAATTAAATACGCCTTACTCTCTTTAACATTGGCCTGAATGAATAGTTTATAGGAGATTACACTGGCTAAAGATGCGATAATTGTTCCAAGCCCTCCAATATTTACTCCTAGTAATAAAGCTTTCCAATCAGAAGTAAAGTTTGATAGAAGAATTGAAGTAGGAAAATTGCTAATCAATTGACTCAAAAATATGGAACTAAAGAAGACTGAAGTATCTCCTCTTAAATTAGCGCGAGCAAATGTCTCCAGCGCATCCGAATGGGAAATGTTTCCGATAAAAATAAAAAAACCGACAAAGGTTATTAGAAGAAAGTAATCGATCTTAAATAGTAAGTTTCTATCTAACGTAAATGCTGCTATCAATGTGACTATTAGCGCAATGTAATAATCAATGACACCAAAAATAGATGCAATGATAGTGATAAGTATCAAAATCCAGATGGTAGCTTTTTTTCGATTTTTCACGGTAATTACAGGTAGTTCTATTTTTAAATCTGTTTTTTGAAGTTTTTGAGTAAATATAAATAACAAACTAATTCCAAGTACAGCTAAAAGCAGGATTGAACCTAAAAATGGGATGAGCTTAATTCCATAGTAAGAATATAGGTATAAATTTTGTGGGTTTCCCATAGGCATCAAGCTACTACCGATGTTTGCCGCAATTGTCTGCAAGATGATTGTATCCATCATGTTCATTTGTGTTTTTTTACTAATGACAAGTGTTATTGGTACAAAAGTGAGGAGGGCGACATCATTTGTTACAACCATGGAGCAAATAAAGCATAACAAAATTAGAATAATAGATATTGACCTGCTGTTATTGCATTTATTTAAAATCAAAACGGCAAGTTTGTCTAATATTTTTAGCTGTTCAAAGGCCTTAATGGCCACCATTAGATTAAATAAGCTAATTAACACTTCAAAGTTAATATATTCGATCTTTGGTGAATGTATTAAGCAGCTTACAATTGCTAGTATCAGTGAAATGGTAAGTATTAAATCCTTTTTTAAAAATTTGAATTTCATAAGGAGTCTTTTTTTATTTTGAACGAATACTATTTCTTTCACAATACACCACCTGTAATCTATGTTAGTAGAATGAAAAGCAAAGGAAATATACATTTAATGATAGATATTCAACAAATCCTCTTATATTGCAATAAAATTAATAGCTTTTCTTATCAATTGGTTGTTCTAAAATTTGAAACTTAAATGGAATAATATTAATAACGTTTTCAAAAAAATAATAATATGAGTAGTTTTTTATTTGTGGAGCTGTCAAAATCATATTTTTGGATAACTCGATATTGCTAGAAAAGAGGATGACATAAGGTCCTAAATAAGAGTTTTGTAATGTTTCATCCCTTCAACAAAATCCTTTTTTGCTAAGTGTCTGTAATGTTGTAAATATGTGCAATATAGAGGAATCCCACTAGGGGGATTAATTGAGAAAACAAATGTTTTTTGTATGATACCATAAATAAATTAAATGTTTTATTTTTTAAATATTCTTATAATATTTCGTTGATTCTTGATTTCAAATCCTTTATATGAACTTCTAAAAGAGAAAAGTATGCATGTTTTTATGAAGAAAATAGAGGCTTGTCAAAGGTTAGGTAGAACGGAATCTGCGACGTTTGGATACTGTATAAAATTCACAAAATCTCAGTGTTTTTTAGATGAAAAAAACTTAAAATATTTTTTGTTTTTATAAAAATCTGTACTTTTTCGTAACATTCTGTACTTTTAATTATAAATTAAAGACAAGGTTTTCTTAGTTGAATAGTGAAAGCGCTTTATAGATTTTTCGCGAAGTTTTTACCTAGCCTATTTTTGAGATTAGTAGTGAGAAAGGAGATATTTCCATGTTCTTGAGACAATTAACAAAAAAACACTTAATCACTATTGATTATTATGATTTAAATCACCGGTAAACGAAACAAACATAATAGTACAACAATGTTAGTGGATAAAAATATTAGTTTGCAGAAAGGGGTAGAGCATCCGTTTGTATAAGCGTTAAGTACTTCAAAATTTCAGTTTTACGGTTACATGTTGTGATGTTTGCTTAAACAGGCCAATCCGATTAATATAGAAAATTTTTATCCTTGTTGTATTTGAATATGAAAGAGGTATTTGTACCAGGAAATATAGGTGATTTTATATAGATTATGATATACAAATTTTGGCATGGAGTGATGATATGGAAAGGCTTTTTGTAGACTTAGTCGGATCAACAAATGATTTTTTATGGTCTAAATTATTAATTATTATGCTTGTTATTTGCGGAATTTATTTTACATTTAAATTGAATTTTGTACAGTTTCGAATGTTAAAAGAGATGGTCCGTGTATTAATGGAGGGGAAAAGTGGTTCTAAAGATCAAATCTCTCCTTTTCAAGCGTTTTGTATTGGTATGGCAGCCCGCGTTGGAACAGGGAATATCACAGGAATTGCGATTGCAATTGCATTAGGTGGTCCTGGAGCTGTATTTTGGATGTGGATTATTTCTATTATTAGCTCGGCATCCAGTTTTGTCGAAAGCACATTAGCACAGATATATAAAGTAAAAGATAAAACTGGTTTCCGTGGTGGTCCATCCTATTATATGGAAAAAGGGTTGAATAAACGTTGGATGGGAGTATTATTCTCTATTTTAATCACAATTACTTTTGGTCTTGTATTCAATTCAGTACAATCAAATACAGTTACAATTGCTTTTCAAAACTCATTTGGTACAGATCGTCTAACAGTTGGGATAATCATGGCCATTGCTTTCGCTGCGATTATTTTTGGTGGTGTACAACGTATTGCAAAGATGGCTGAATACAAGGTGGTATTTTTAGCGGTATTATACATTGGAGTTGCATTATTTGTTGTAGTTACCAACATATCAAAAATGCCGGAAGTTCTTTCTCTTATTGTTCAAAACGCATTTGGTTTTAAACAAATAGCAGGCGGTTCAATTGGTGCAGCACTTATGAATGGAGTTAAACGCGGTTTATTCTCAAATGAAGCTGGTATGGGAAGTGCACCAAACGTTGCCGCAACAGCAACAACAAGTCATCCGGTGAAACAAGGACTGATTCAAGCATTTGGTGTATTAACGGATACACTGATCATTTGTACTAGCACTGCCTTTATTATTTTGCTGTCTGATGCATATAAACAACCGGGGTTAAATGGTATTGCACTTACACAAGCAGCATTAAGTGAACACATCGGTTCTTGGGCATCGGGTTGTCTTGCTATCTTTGTTTTTTTATTTGGATTTGGTGCGTTAATTGGCAACTATTATTATGGTGAAACAAACATTCGCTTCTTACATACAAGTAAAGTGTGGTTAATGATATACAGAATAAGTGTGTTGGCGATGATTGTATTTGGTTCTGTTGCAAAGATTCAAATTGTATGGGATTTAGCGGACTTATTTATGGGCTTTATGGTTATTATTAATTTAATTGCTATTACCTTACTTTCAAAAGTAGCATTTGCGGCGTTACAAGATTATATAAACCAGAAAAAAGCTGGTAAAGATCCTATTTTTTATAAAGAAAACATTAAAGGGCTTGAAAATATTGAATGTTGGGATAGTTATGAGAAAACTTCAAAAAAGAAAAGTGTGTAATAAGAAGGATATTCAGACTGCAATATGTCTGAATATTTTTCTTGGTTCTAGTGCAAATAGTATTGATTATAGTAAAGAAAAAATCATTCTATATAAAGTTAATAGTACGGGGGAATATGATTAAATGATAAAGGAATCTAGCGTTCAAGTTGAGGGGCAAGAAAAAGTTTGCTTAGATCAATGGGTAGCTCATTATCGAGCGTATGCAGCTAAGGGACGAGGCGCCAATTATATTCCCGCTCTGGGGGAAATAAATGTATCGCAGTTAGGTATTTGTATAGTAAAGCCAGATGGAACAATGATAAAATCAGGAGATTGGGAGATACCTTTCACATTACAAAGTATATCAAAAGTAATCGGTTTTATAGCCGCTTGTTTAAGTCGTGGTATTTCTTATGTATTAGAACGAGTTGACGTAGAGCCAACTGGAGATGCCTTTAATTCAATTATTCGTTTAGAGATACATAAACCAGGAAAACCTTTTAATCCTATGATCAATGCTGGAGCGATTACGATAGCTTCACTTTTGCCAGGGACATCGGTGCAAGAAAAATTAGAATCTCTATACGTATTAATTGAAAAAATGATAGAGAAGCGTCCCGCTATTAATGAAATAGTATTTCAATCAGAATGGGAAACCGCTCATCGTAATAGAGCATTAGCATACTATTTAAAGGAGAATGGTTTTCTAGAATCAGATGTGGAGGAGACACTAGAGGTTTACTTAAAACAATGTTCGATTGAAATAAATACTGAAGATATTGCCTTAATAGGGCTTATACTAGCGCATGATGGATATCATCCTATTCGCAAAGAACAAGTGCTCCCTAAAGAAGTAGCTAGGTTAACAAAAGCTTTAATGCTTACTTGTGGAATGTACAACGCTTCTGGAAAATTTGCTGCTTTCATTGGATTACCAGCTAAGAGTGGGGTATCCGGCGGAATTATGACACTTGTTCCCTCAAAATCTAGGAAGGATTTATCGTTCCAAGATGGATGTGGTATTGGTATTTACGGACCGGCCATTGATGAATATGGGAATAGTTTACCAGGAATTATGTTGTTAGAACATATTGCAAAAGAATGGGATTTAAGTATATTTTAAAAAGGAGCACAGATATTTTGGTGTAAGAACGATTCCAAAAGTGTTCAGACCTTATATTGTGTCTGAACATTTTTGAGTTATAAAGTATCTTTCTAAAGTAGAAGGGTGTAATGAATACTCACAATCTATAATACTTTCGTTTATATCTTATTTATCAGTTTTTGAAAAAAATAGAGTAAGTATTGTATTAATGCAAATAGGTTTGTATACTGACTGTTAGGCGAAAGTGAGAAGTGATTATTTTGAATCTTAGTAATTTAGTAAAAAAAGACATCTATATTCTCGTTTTAATGATACTTACAGTACCCTTAGTAGGTGAAATAAAGTCATTTCCTTTAAATGAAACATTTAGAATGAGCTTTGGTGCACCAACATTTTTCTTTTTTTTGTTATTGTTTCGAAGAATTCCAGCATTTTTACCGGGTTTTTTAACAGCGATAGTCGTTGTAGTATTTCGTATCTCAATGGATGTCATTATAAAGGGAAATATGGATTGGCTAGCCGCTTTTCATACTCACTATCCTAGTTTTTTCTTTTATTTTACTTATTCGTATCTCTTTCATTTAGCAAAAATTAAACGTTTTTATCATCAACCACTAATGATTGGTTTTATTGGTTGCATGATTGAAATACTGTCAGACTGTGTGGAATTAATGATTCAATATTTCGTATTAAAAACATCAATCACATCCGAGGCAATAAATGAGATCATTGTTATCGCATGTTCCCATAGTTTTATAGTTCTAAGCTTTTTCAATATGATGAAATTGTATGAAGCGCAATCAAGGGAGAGACACATAAAGAAACAAAATGAACACATGCTCATGCTCATCTCTAATTTATATGAAGATGCTGTTCATTTAAAAAAAACATTACAAGATGCTGAGAATATAACAAAAAAATCCTATGATTTATATAAAACCTTAGACTCTTTTGAGCACAAACAGATGGATTTTCAGTTTGGGGATTTAAGGCAACAGGCATTACAAATTGCTGGTGAGGTCCATGACGTTAAAAAGGATAACCAACGTATTTTTGCGGGGCTTTCAAAACTAATTTCTGATGAAAGTTTTACAGATTATATGTCTGTACATGAACTAGTAAATATCATTATACGGGCAAATACGAAATATGCACGGTTGCTAGAGAAAGACATCCAATTTGTGTATAAAATTGATGGTGTGCATCCTCATTATCATATTTACACAATCTTATCTATTATAAATAATATCGTTACAAACGCTGTAGAAGCTATCCAAGGTATGGGAACCATCACAATTGACATTAATAAAGACCACCATTTTGTTGAATTTCAAATAGGCGATAATGGTCCTGGTATTTCTTCAAAATATAAAGATTCAATTTTTGAGCCTGGGTTTACTTCTAAATATGATGATTTAGGCAATCCATCGACAGGTATCGGATTATCGTATGTTAAAGAAATGGTCGAACAACTTGAAGGTGATGTTACGCTTGAGGACAGAACCGAAGGAAAAGGATCAATTTTTATAATTAGATTAGGGATTGATCATATAATTTCGAAAGGGTGATTCTATGTATTTTTATATAGTAGATGATGAAAAAGCGGTTCGCTCAATGTTGGCTCAAATTATCGAGGATGAAGATCTTGGGGAGGTTATAGGTGAAGCTGAGGATGGTTTATCTTTAGAGCAACAAATGCTAATCCTTAAAAATATAGACATTTTATTTATCGATTTGTTAATGCCGATTCAAGATGGAATAAAAACAATCCGTCAAATAAACCCTTCGTTTAAAGGGAAAATCATCATGGTCTCTCAAGTAGAATCAAAGGAATTAATTGCTGAAGCTTATTCGCTTGGTGTTGAATACTATATTATTAAGCCAATTAACCGGATTGAAGTATTAACAGTTGTTCGGAAAGTCATTGAACGAATTCGTTTGGAAAAATCAATAAAAAACATTCAAGAATCGCTTAATATGGTACTAAAATTGGATAGTAATTCAAGTGCGCAAGAAAAATACCGTAATGAAAAACATTTAAATACTTTTAATCATTTTCAAAATTCCATTCATTTTCTTTTGTCTGAATTAGGAATAGCCAGTGAAAGTGGAAGTAAAGATTTAATGGATATGCTAGATTATTTATATAAATATGAACAAGATAACACGTTGGAACAAGGCTTTCCCTCACTAAAAGAGATTTTTATGAATTTGGCTCAAAAAAAACTTGGGGATTCAGCTGAAGATGCCGAATTAAAAAGGTTCATAGAAGCTTCCAAACAACGGATTCGGAGAGCAATTTATCAATCATTAAACCATTTAGCATCCCTTGGACTTACTGATTTTTTAAACCCGAAGTTCGAAAATTATGCTTCTAGATTTTTTGATTTTACTACCGTAAGGAGAAAGATGACAGAATTGAACAATGAACCAACATTACCTGCTCGTATTGATACGAAAAAATTTATTCAAGTTCTTTATTTTGAAGCAAAACGAATACACTTGGAGTTAAGATGATAAACTCTTGCTAAGTATTATTTTCAATTGATAGATTGATAATAGTTTTTCTTTTTATTCTCCTTTATTTCATATTAGTTTTAAAATCAGAAAATTCCGTATCGATTTGGTAGAAGTGTATGAACTTAGAACAAAAGAATATGTATTTTTTATTTTTTTAAACATTAATATTCATTAAAAAAAACGAGTATTTTCACAATAAAATATAAATACATAGTAAGTTGAATTTAAAAAAAGATGCTATCTTCTAGCATCTTTTTTTCTTTAAGAGGAAATATCATTGATCCTTATATTATTTGAAATTCAAATGCGGGCATATAAATAACGGAAAAGGAGATAATATTTAACAAATTATAATTGGAAATGGTATTTTAGGTCAGAAATGTTTTTATACTAATTAGGTTATTGGTACTAAACAAGCATAATGTCTCGCTTTTCTGCTCTTTAATCTTATCGTTATTTTTTATTAAGTACATATCGTTTTTTAGAAATCTCAATCCTAGCAGAGTATATAAATTGGGTGATAAAAATGTGGAACATAATTACTTCTTATCTTCCAGATTGGAAAGTCTTTGTACAAGCTTTTATCTTGTTTTTAATTCCGTATACTATCTCAAGAGTTTTTCATTGGGTTCGTATGTCAGAGAAAGAGTGGGAAGAATGAGTTGGTGGAAGTCAAGAGACAAACAAGTGAAAAAAAATAATATTCAAAGTAAAACGAAACAAGAGCATAAACCTTCTCAAAATGCAATCGTTCATTTCACAAATGATTTTGCCTCTAACTTAGAACTTATAAAGCAACAAATCGGACATAATTCTGATGTTCGCTTTCGGAAGTTTAATATTGGACGCACAGATATTCAGGCTGGGATCGTTTTTGTTGATGGCCTATCAGATAAAGAGATAATTGACAAACATATTATGAAATTACTAATGGATGATTTTTCTGATGAATATAAAAATGAATCTTCTTATGTGGAGGGGACTGTTTCAAAAGAATATATTAAAAATAAAGTTCTTACAATTAGTGAAGTAGCAGAAGTCCATTACATAAAAGATTTAATACCCAAAGTATTGATAGGTTCAACAGCTCTTTTAATTGATGGTTTAGCAGATGTGTTTATTCTTGGTACAACAAAAGCAAATAAACGAAACATTGAAGAACCAGTATCGGAGGCATTAGTCAGAGGGCCACGGGTCGGTTTTACTGAAGTATTAAGTGATAATACCTCACTTTTGCGACGACATTGTGCGGATGAGAGTTTATCATTAGTAAAGCTACCAGTAGGAGAACGTGCAAAGAAAGAGTTAGTTGTCGCATTTATTAGAGATCTTGCTAGTACAGAATTGGTGGATGAAGTAAAAAACAGAATTCAGAAAATTGACATAGACAGTGTACTCGAATCTGGTTATATAGAGCAACTCATTGAAGATAATTATCTAAGTCCTTTTCCACAGATTCAAAATACAGAACGACCTGATCGTGTTATTAGTGCTTTAATGGAAGGTCGAGTAGCTATTTTGTTAGATGGAACACCATTTGTTTTAATTGCTCCAGTTACATTTAGTATGCTGCTGCAATCACCAGAAGATTATTATGAAAGGTGGCTTCCTGGTACGCTTCTCCGCTTATTACGCTTCATGACAGCTTTTGTTTCATTATTTGCTCCAGCACTGTATATTTCTTTTATTTCATTTCATCCAGGATTAATTCCCACTAAGCTCGCTATTTCTATTATCGGATCGCGAGAAGGAGTTCCTTTTCCCGCTTTAATAGAAGCGTTAATTATGGAAGTAGCTATCGAAGTTTTGCGAGAAGCAGGTTTACGTCTGCCTAAACCCATTGGACCTGCAATGGGAATTGTGGGCGGTTTAATAATTGGTCAGGCTGCCGTAGAAGCAGGAATTGTTAGTCCAATAATGGTTATCGTTGTTGCGGTAACAGCTATTTCTTCTTTTACTATTCCACAATATAGTGTAGGAATTACGTTACGCATTCTTCGTTTTGTAGCTATGTTTTGTGCTGCGATATTTGGTTTGTATGGAGTTATTCTCTTCTTTCTTTTACTTTGCAGTCATTTAGTGAAACTGAAAAGTTTTGGCGTTCCTTATACCAGTCCTGCTGTTCCATATCGATTCAGTGACTGGAAAGATTTTATGGTTCGCATGCCATTAAAAATAATGAGACGTCGACCAAAAATAATGCATACCAAAAAAAATATCCGCAAAAGGTAGCTGATGACGAAAGGAAGTGGCCTTCAGTGATTACTAAACTTAAAGACCGAATAACAACTTCACAGGCAGTTGTTATTATTGTAAATTACATACTTGGGACAGGAATTCTCACTCTGCCTAGAGCATCTGTGGAAAAAGTGAAAACACCAGATGTATGGATAAGTGTGATATTAGGTGGAATACTGGCAATGGTTTCAGGAGTAATTATGGTCAAATTAAGTCAGCAGTTTCCAGAAAAAACATTTTACCAATACAGTCAAGATATTGTAGGGAAATGGATAGGCAGGTTGCTTAGTTTTCTTATTATAGGGTATTTTCTTACAACTTCAGCATTTCAAATTCGTTCAATGGCAGAAGTAATAAGCTTTTTTTTGCTCGAAGGAACCCCCACATGGGCTATTGTTATGCCTTTTATGTGGATAGGTCTCTATTTGATTATGAGTGGTATTAATTCAATTGCACGGATGTTTGAAATAATATTTCCTATTACTGTTTTTATTTTTTTAATCATTTCCTTTATGAGCATCGGAATATTCGAGATAGATAATCTCCGTCCCGTATTAGGTTTGGGAATTAAACCAGTATTAGATGGGATAAAAACAACGTCTCTCGCATATACAGGTCCTGAAATTATGTTAATTCTTTTGGTATTTATGGAACAACGAAATAAAGCAGTAAAAGCTATTTTAGTTGGAATTTCTATTCCGTTAATCTTTTATGTAATAACTGTTGTAATGGTCATTGGTGCATTATCAATTGAGGGGGTTGTAACAAGAACATGGCCGACAATTGACCTTATGCGCAGTTTTGAAATTTCTGGATTGATATTTGAACGTTTTGAATCTTTACTGCTTGTAATATGGATTATGCAAATATTTGCTACCTATACGATTAGTTATTATGCAGCTGCATTAGGATTAGCGCAACTCTTTAAAAAGAGTATTCATCCGTTTATTTTTGCTTTGATTCCAATCATTTACATCATTGCTATGACTTCGAAAAATATAAATGACTTGCTTAAATTGGGGGATATGCTCGGTAATGCTGCTTTATTTTTATTTGGTTTACTGCCACTGCTTCTTCTTATTATTACGCGATTAAAAGGGGGAGTAGTGTGAAAAATAAATTTAATTATATGCGGTTCTATTTTGCTTTGTTATGGACGCTTTTGCTTCTATTTTTAACAGGATGTTGGAGCAGTAAAGAAGTAGAAGAGTTGAGTTTAACTGCAGGTATAGCACTAGATAAAGGGAAGGATTCAACAATTGAGAAAGAGGATGAGGAAGGAGGTTATCCTAAAAGAAATCTTATAACAGCTACTTATCAAATTGTTAGTTCGCAAGCACAAAGTAAAGGAAATGGACAACAAAAACGTTATATTAATGTTTCTGAGACAGGTGATTCCATTCATCAAATTGTTCGTGAGTTTTCATTGAAAAGAGAGAGCACAATGTTCAGCCCACATTTAAAAAACATTGTTATTAGTGATAGTCTTGTACGTACATACAGTTTAGAACAATTACTTGAACAGTATCTCCGTGACAATGAAGTTCGGCTTAGCTGTATGCTCTTAATTAGCAAGGGGCTAGCGAAGGAGGTACTGGAATCAAACAAAAAAGGAGAAATTCCAGCATTTCGTTTGTCTGGAATTGCAGATAATAGAAATAGAACAACAAGGATTTTACCTCCTGTATCGCTCGCTAAATTGGAAGGAAAGATGCGGTCAGGGTCCAGTTTTCTTTTGCAAAATGTAATCTCGATAAAAGGGGAAACAAAATTTGCAGGAGCTGCTGTAATTAAAGGGAAGACAAAAAAGTTGATGGGCTTTTTAAATGAACAGGAATTGGAAGGAGTAGTATGGATAAACGGAAAAAGGAATGGTGGTGTGGTAAAAACTTTTGATAAAGAATCAAAGAAACTCATTATATACGAAATAAAGTCAATAAAAAGCAAAATCATACCACATGTTAACGGAAATAATATTTCCTTTGATGTAAACATTGAATCAGAAGGGCGTTTGTCTGAAAATTGGATGCAATCAGGAAAAGATTTTGAAAATGAATTTTTAAAAAAGGAAGAAAAAGCTATTGAAAAAGAAGTAAAGCACTTAGTACATCATGTTACAAAAAAAATACAAAAAGAATATCAAGTCGATATTGCGGGTTTTGGCAACCAATTAAGAATTAAACACCCGAGAACATGGGAGAAAGTCAAAAAAGATTGGGATCAAACATTTAGTAAAGTACCGATTAAATATCATATAAATGTAACTATACAAGATTATGGAGCGTCAAGTTTAAAACGATGAGATACCTTAATTGAAATTATATTTGAATCAAAACAAAAAGTTATAAAAGTTTTAATTTGAAAATTTTTGTAACTTTTTGTTTTTTTATGTCCTTCTTATTATAGATTAAAGAAATGATTTTATCCCGCTATTTGCCGGGCAGTAAGACTCACACCTCAAAATTCAGCGAAAGCAAAGAAGTTATTAGAGGTATATGTAAGCTCTATATAGGAAGGAGAATTTTGAAATTCTATTGATAAACCAAGTAATTGTAATAGCCCTTATTTAGAATAATAATTTCAAAATCAATAAAATTTAGAGTAGAAGGAGCAAGAGCAAATTATTATGAATAAACAAATAGGTTTTATCGGATGTGGAAACATGGGTATTGCTATGATAGGTGGGATGATTAAAAAAAATATAGTTTCTCCAGATCAAATAATTTGTTCAGATTTAAATGTCATTAATTTAAAAAATGCTAGTAATGAATATGGCATAACTATAACTACTAACAACAATGAAGTCGCTAACAGCGCTGACATTTTAATTTTATCAATCAAACCAGATTTATACTCATCGGTAATTAACCAAATAAAAGATCAAATAAAAAATGATGTAATCGTTGTAACTATTGCTGCAGGAAAAAGTATTAAGAGCACTGAGAATGAATTTGGTAGAAAGTTGAAAGTTGTTAGAGTAATGCCTAATACACCGGCACTTGTTGGAGAAGGAATGTCTGCGTTATGTTTTAATGAAATGGTTACAGAAAAAGATATAAAAGAGGTACTGAACATATTTAATATTTTCGGCCAGACGGAGGTCATAAATGAAAAACTAATGGATGTTGTTACATCTATTAGTGGTTCTTCCCCAGCATATGTGTATATGTTTATAGAAGCCATGGCAGATGCTGCTGTACTTGGCGGTATGCCGAGAAAACAAGCTTATAAATTTGCGGCTCAGGCTGTATTAGGTTCTGCAAAAATGGTATTGGAAACAGGAATACATCCAGGTGAATTGAAGGATATGGTTTGTTCTCCAGGTGGAACGACGATAGAAGCTGTAGTAACGCTAGAAGAAAAAGGTTTAAGAACAGCTATCATTTCAGCTATGAAACGTTGTACGCAAAAATCTATGGAAATGTCTAGTTTAATTAGTAAGTGAGAAGCGAATTTATATAATATTTCAAATCTATTTAATGTAAAAGAAATATTATGAGGCTAGTTAATAACTAAGTAAATTTATATACAACACTAACGAGAAGAACAAACCTTATTTTAAAGGGGATACAGAAAATATGAGTAATTTACTAAAAAAGAAATCCGTTACACAATTGTTAGAGCATAATCAAAGCAAGACTTTAACGAAAACATTAGGAGCATTTGATTTAATTATGTTAGGGGTAGGCTCGATAGTTGGAACGGGTGTTCTTGTGTTAACTGGATTAGTAGCAGCAAGAAATGCTGGTCCAGCAGTTGTTTTTTCATTTATACTTGCGGCAATTATATGTGGATTTATAGCATTATGTTACGCGGAAATTGCTTCTACACTCCCGGCGTCTGGTAGTGTATATACGTACTCATATGCAACAATTGGTGAGTTTGTTGCTCATCTAGTAGGTTGGTCATTGCTGTTAATATATATCGTGGCAACAGCGGCTGTCGCTGCTGGATGGACAGGCTATTTCCACAATTTAATAAAGGGATTTGGATTAGAGATACCTAAAGCTCTAGTAACGATTCCTTCGCATGGTGGTATTGTGAATCTACCAGCGGTAATCATTACATTGATATTAGCATGGATGTTATCCCGTGGTACGAGGGAAAGTAAACGAATCAATAATACAATGGTATCGATTAAAATTGGAATGATTTTGTTGTTTATTACGGTTGGTATATTCTATGTAAAACCAATGAACTGGATACCAATTGCACCATACGGTTTAAGTGGAGTCTTTACGGGTGGAGCAGCTATTTTATTCGCTTTTACGGGTTTTGATATATTAGCAACTTCAGCAGAAGAAGTAAAAGACCCGAAACGTAATCTTCCGATCGGTATTATTGCATCATTAATCATATGTACAATTATTTATGTTATGGTATGCCTTGTTATGACAGGAATGGTTTCCTATAAAGAATTAAATGTCCCTGAGGCAATGGCTTATGTAATGGAAGTTGTAGGACAAGGAAAAGTCGCTGGTGCAATTGCTGCAGGTGCTGTAATTGGCCTTATGGCTGTTATTTTTTCCAATATGTATGCGGCAACACGAGTATTCTTTGCAATGAGTCGTGATGGATTGTTACCGAAATCATTTGCGAAAGTTAATAAGAAAACTGGAGCACCCACTTTTATAACTGGATTGGCAGGAATAGGGAGCTCTATAATAGCTGGGTTTATTGATTTGAAAGAATTAGTTAATTTGGTTAATATCGGTAGTTTGGTGACGTTTGCGTTAGTTTGTCTATCAGTTATTATCCTTCGTAAATCACACCCAAATTTAAAACGTGGATTTATGGTACCTTTTGTACCTGTATTACCATGCGTTGCAATTGTATGCTGTGTGTTTTTAATGCTAAATTTACCGTTAAGGACATGGGTGTACTTTAGTATTTGGATTACTATTGGGGTAGTAATATATTTCCTTTATTCGATAAAACACAGTAATTTAAATGAGGAAACGATCTCGAAATTACATGATACAATTGCGAGATAATAACGATCGAAAATTTTATTAATAATCATATTGATAGTTGAGTAACATAGAAACAGTTTTTTGACATTTAGCAAGAGATAAAATAAGAGATGCTAGGGCAGCTAAGTACTTTTTTAGAAACCTTGCTTGTTTTTTACGATTTAAAAACGCTAAGGAGAGAGAAGTATGAGTGAATTGCATTTTATGAGTATAGA
This sequence comes from Bacillus sp. AR8-1, assembly GCF_008042345.1. Taxonomy (NCBI): domain Bacteria; kingdom Bacillati; phylum Bacillota; class Bacilli; order Caryophanales; family Bacillaceae; genus Bacillus; species Bacillus sp. AR8-1. Next base: position 4,255 of record NZ_QNUB01000001.1, on the reverse strand, counting down.
AGAATTGGATAATAAATTGAAAAAATCTGATAGTGGTATTTATTTCATTAAAGATTATAATGACAATATTATTTATGTAGGCAAGGCTTTTAGTATAAAAAGTAGAGTATTAGCTCATTTTAATAGTTATTCCAATATTAAGGAATATGTACATTTATTTAATAAAGTAGCGTATCTCATTGAAGATAGTTTGTTAAAACGCTCATTGTTACAAGTTACTTATATGATTAAATATAAACCAGTATTAAACAAAGAAGTCCAAAAAGAATTCCCAGAGTTATATACTCAATACATTAAGCAAACAAATAAAAAATCCATGTTGTTAGAAATTAATGAAGCTAAAGAAAAAAGGGATGAGTTAAAGAATAGATTAGTAAAATTAGTAGGCGGAAAAACTATGTTTTATGACATAATTTCTCTGTTAAACAATGGATATAACTATCATGTTCTCGCAAAAGTATTGAGCATAGAGCTTCAAACTTTAATTATAATGAAAGAACACCGAAATAAATTCCCGATACCACATAATTATAAGAGGACAATAAAGCATCAAGATATAATGTATGCTTTATCTGGAAAAAAGAATTAAGTACTTCAAGCTTAAACACTTAACTTTAAAGTACTTAATTCGTTGCTTTTGTAGCTGTTATTGTTATATTGAATGCAATGTACATTTGTGTTTCAAATTTAATTGGTGGAATAAGGGGAGGGAAAGGGTTCCCATAAAAATACTAGAAGAAATTAGGTTACTCATGCTATTTATAAATATATTGGAAGTGTAATTATAAATATCCAAAGATACGAAAGTAATACAAATGAAATTCTTATTTCTGCTACTACAAGTACTATTGAGCAAATGAAGTATGAAATTGCTCTTGAACTAGGAGTCACACTGGGACCTGATACATCATCATCTGCAAATGGTTCAATCGGTGGAGAGATTACAACACGCTTATTTAGAATGACTGAAAAACAGTTAACAGGTCAATACAGATTACACTAAGAAAATAATCCGTATATATACGGATTATTTTTCCTTTAATTTACAAAAAAATGAATTTTGAAATTAAAAAAACATCTCATATTCCTTTATAATAACCTTTTGTAGTTGTGTTAATGACATAGGTATCGAAAGAGAGTTAATTCAATACGAACGATGTATGAGCCCTTAAAAGAGTTTTGGTGTTATTTGCAATTTTTATTCCATAATACTTAAGCCAATATAATAAAATGTTTTATGTCTAAATCGATATAAGGTAATGATTATTAAGAGATATTTCTTTTTTTATAGAATAAGTAAAAACTGATATTGTAGTAATTACTGTTTTGAGGTCAATTTACTGTGCACCTTAATTATTGAAGTTTTTTTGTTGATTAACAACTATTGTATTTGGAAATTATTAATAAGTTTATCTCGCTATTTGCCGGGCAGTAAGACCCTCACCTCAAAATTCAGCGGAAGCAAAGAAGTTAGGTGGGGGATCAACTGTCCGTAAAAGCCCGATTGGTGAGGGCTAATAATCAGTGGGGATGAACAAAACCCCCACTGATTAAAGTTTCACTTTATGTGATGCGGTAATAAAACTATCTAGTTTGCTATTCTTAGTATTTGTAAAGTCTATATATTTTTTCCTCTTTTGTGGAAAGTAAAACTATTGTTACGACCAGTAATATAGTGTCATTTTTTTGAATATTCCATTCGTTTTTTATTTTTATTTTTAGTTGATGAAAAGACCTTTCTCTCAATTAAATATTTAATTGAGTACTTGAATTTCCTCCATCTTGTACTTTTCAAAGCATAGTGCTTCAAAAATAGCTGTATCGCTTTCATCTGTTTCCAATTTCACAAATTCTTTATTATCTTTTTCTAAAATTTGGAGCAAAATAGTTTTTCAGTTTCACATTTAAATTAGCAGTATTTATTTTTTGAATTCAATTTGTATAAATGATTGAATTGGAACTTTGACTGTTGTTTCTTGCGGTGGTACAGTATCTCCTGTTACTTTCGCTTTATTTTAAATCTTTTTCCAGCTTGGTCCTCGCATTGACTACCACTGTATTTTGTAGTACTTCACTGTTTTCTCAAGTTCAATAATTATATCTTGTAGAATTAAGAAAAGAACTTAGCTTATTTCGTTTACTTATCTACTCTGATATTTAGATGCTAACTACAATTAAATAATATATGATTTTTATAAAAAAGATATAGTAATATTTTGTTGTGAATTGTACTAATTTGATATTTTATAGTATTATTTGTCGTGAATTATATATAACAGAATATATTTTATGGATCTATAAAGGAGAATGTAATGAATACTTCTATCGATATACAACACTTATGTGATCTTGCACATAAAGCATTTAATGCCCCTGTACATATTTTATCTGCAGACAGAAAAATTTTATATCATTCTACATCTGATAATGTTTGTAGTCCTTTTTATTCTTCAAAAGAAGAACATCTTACTGATATTTATCAAGAAAACGATCCATTTAACTTGCCACTTTTCCGAAGTAACAACTATCTTGAAAATTTTGTTCTAATTCATATAGAAAATCATGATGATATTAAAGGGACTATTATAATCGGTCCTACTATACATCCAAAAGATTCAGATGATATGATCATAAAATTTCAGAAAGAATTTAAATCAAATGGTAACATTCAAGAAAGACTTGCCTATTATCAGTGTTTATCTGAGATTAAAAAAACTACATTAATTGATATGGGAATTTTATTACATTACATGATTTTCAATGAAAAGTTAGATGTAGATATTGTCTTGGAAAAAAATAAAGTACTAGAGGAAGTTCCTAATAAAATTGTGAAACCGGATTTATATATTTTAAAACGCCGACAAAACAAACCTAAAACGCACAATATGGCATTAGTAAATGATTTCTTTTCGACTATTAAAGAAGGAAATAAAAAAAAGTTAATACAGTATATGTATGCGGTTTCACAAGAAGATGTTGAACTTATGCTAATAGAGGATCCGCTCAGGAATCAAAAAAACCTTGGAATTATTGCGATTACCTTAGCCACTCGATATGCAATAGAAGGAAACCTGCCACCAGATATTGCTTTTGCTCATAGTATTTTATATATACAAACCCTGGAACAATTAGATAATGTAGAATCTGTAAAGCGATTGTCAGGGGATGCTTTACGTACCTTTGCAGATCGTGTGAAAGAATACAATGCAAAAAAGTATTCTTACGCGGTTACTACATGTATAAAACATATTAATAAAAATGTTTACGATGGAATATCTCTGAATGAACTTGCTAATCATTTAGAAATTACGCCTACTTATCTGTCTAAACTATTTAAAAAAGAAATGGGAATTACTTTAAGCGAATATATTCAAAGGGAACGAGTGGAAGAAGCAAAGAAATTATTAACACTCACTACTTATTCGTAATCAGATATCTGAAGCAAAGAAATTATTAACACTCACTACTTATTCGTTATCAGATATCTGTGCTTGGCTTAACTTTAATGACCAAAGTTATTTTATAAGAGTTTTCAAAAAAATCACTAGTATGACTCCTAGGCAGTACCGTGAAAAATATACAGTAATATAAGCTTGTTATCTACTGTCTCCAATGTAAAGACTTAAACATGGGTGTAAGTATCCCAAAAGATGAAAACACTGAACTTATTACGCTAGAAAGAGTTTGTGATTTGTCTAGAAAAAGAACTTGTATTCAAATAGACGTATGAGATTAACCTGATATTATCTTGTTAGCGGAACAGTTTCAATTTTTATAACAATCATGTGCTGAATTTATAGGTATAGTTTTATTTTAGATAAACACTAGTCTGACGTCAGCTCAAACAAATAGCTCTTGAAGATTTAATAAACACATATGTGAGCAAAAGCTCAATGGAAATCTTTGTACCATATTGTTAATTTGAAAAAATACACTAACCGTTATTTTGCTAAAGGAAATAAAAATACAGAAGGCTGCAAAGTGTTCCAAGGAAGTTTTGCAGCTTTTTTGTGATTTAAAACCTATGTTTATAACGATGATAAGTTTATAGACTACTATCTTTATATTTGATATTTATTAATGTTTATATTAGGATATCTCGTGAAAAAATCAATAATATAACATATATTACTAAATATATCTACATTTTATGCAATTATACATAACTAAATAAAGGTAAAAAAGTATAAAAAAACCTATTATATTATTCTATAAGTATTTTTTCTAAAATAAAATTTCTTGGTTGAGCTAAAAT